>NZ_JAXOJP010000024.1:0-79626 GCF_036663795.1 Parasphingomonas halimpatiens | reverse complement strand
TCAAAAACGCCCGGCGGCTCGCCACCCGATATGACAAAACCGCCGATAGCTATCTCGGCTTCATCCACCTCGTCTCAATCCGGCTGTGGATGCGCCAATTTGTCAACGCCTCCTAGGCCAGGCGAGATTCTCGCCAGTCCAGGCTCACATGCGGTCGCTGCGCGGTAAGGCAGCTGCACCAAGTCCCCGTATTCGTCGGGCGGGCTCAGGCGGACGGGACCATTCTATTCCACGGCTTTTGAGGCCAGGCGGGTGTGTCGGTTCGTCCACCTGGATCTGCCGGGAGTGATCAGTCCCGGCGGACAGGTATGGGATGCTCAGGCGCGTTTCATGACCGCTCCTTCGATGACCACGCCGTGGTGGACGAACTTCCACAGGGCGATGAGCAGCTTGCGGGCCATGGCGACGATCGTCGGCTTACTCCGACCGCCGGCCTTGGTGCGTTCGCGGAACCAGCGCGTCAGCGCCGAGTCCGGCTGGTGCAACAGCCAGAACCACGACAGCTGGACCATGATCGTTCGGAGGCGAGGATTCCCCGCTTGCGACACGCCTTGCTCTCGACAGACGCTGCCGCTCTGCCAGGGCGTCGGCGCCAGGCCAGCATAGGCGGCGAGCTGGCGCCGGTTGTCGAAGTGCCGATACAGGCCCTCCGACCACAAGATCTCCGCGAAGTCGGGACCGACGCCTCGCAGCATCATCAGGTTGGCCGCACCCCCGGCCGGTGCGGGTAAACATGGTGAAGCGGCGATCATCGCGTCGCGCGTCGCCTCGTTCACCTTCACCTGCTCAAGCAGCAGTTCGACCCGGTCGAGCATGCGCCCCAGTTCGGCGCTCAGGTGGTTAGGAAGCGGCAGTCCGTCGGCCGTCAGCAGGCTATCGAAGCGCTCACGCCGATTCCTGTGCAGCGGCTGGAAGTCCACGATGCCGTGACAGAACAGCAGGCCCTTGATCCGGTTGACCAGCCGGACCCGCTCACTGATCAGCACGCGCCGCTCGCGACAGTTGCGGCGCCGGTCCTCTTCTTCCGGGCTCGGAGGGCGTACCATCGCGCAGATGCGCGGGTCGCCTCGCTTGTAGGCCAGCAGCGTTCGAAGCAGCGTCTCGCCATCGAGCCTGTCCGTCTTCGCACGCCGCCGGCGGCGCGACGTCGTTACCGACGCCGGATCGACGACATGACTGTCGATGCCTTCGCGCTCGAGCATGCGATGGATCCAGAAGCCGTCGAGCCCTGCCTCCTGGATCGAGACGAACGGGTAGCTTTCGCCGGTCCGTACCCGGGCCTTCTCCTTGATCTGGCCAAGCAGCGTCATCAGCCCCGCCACGTCGCCAGCCGGGACGGCTCGCTTCGACATCTTCTCGCCGCCGCCGGGCGACAGCGATGTGATGAGCCACGTGGATCTGCTCAGCTCCATCGAGAAGAAAATGGCTGCAAGCGTCGTTTGAACAGGCGCCGCAGGCGCCACGTCACGATCGTCGATGTTCATGGTCTACCTCCTCACTGCGTTCAAAAAAGCGCGCTGCCGCGGCGCGACATTGATTCATTGAGATCGGACAAAGGTCATCGCTCGTCGCGATGGCGTTGTTTTGCCTGACCCAGGTCGAGGGTGAGCGGCGCTCCTTTCTAGGCCCGCTGCGGCATGCCGCAACGCGCGCTGCGCGCGCGTCCTCCACATACGTTTCGGCCCTTCGGGTGCCCCCTGCCTCCTTCAGCAGGCCTCTTCACTCGCTCTTTGCCGCCCACCCCCGGCCCGGGTCACGCTGGTGTGATTTGGGTGCGGGGACGGCCCGGTCGGGGCCCTCACCATGGGGTCTATTCCGGCGCCGGTTGCGGTGGTTGGAGTGAGGAAGATGAGGAACGGAAATACGCAACCGCAGCGTCCGACCAACACGCTGTATGCTGAGGTCACCGACCGGATAATTGCCGAGCTTGAGGCGGGGCGGCTGCCCTGGGTCCAGCCTTGGGGCGAGGCGCGGGCAGAGGTGGGGATGCCCTGCAATGCCGGGACGGGACGGCGCTATTCGGGGATCAATGTCCTTATCCTTTGGGCGACCTTGTTCGAGCGGGGTTATTCGTCGCAACGCTGGCTCACGTACCGGCAGGCTCAGGCCTTGGGCGGGAATGTCCGGAAGGGCGAGGCCGGGACGACCGTCTGTTATGCCGATCGCTTCACGCCTCGGGATGACGATGGCGAGCGGGTGCCGCTTGGGGGCGGCGAGGAGCCACGGCAGGTCGCGTTTCTCAAGCGCTTCACGGTTTTCAATGTCGATCAGTGCGAGGGGCTGGGGTCGGGTCTCGTTGCTGGACCGGTGGCGCTTGCCGAGGATCAGATTGTGGAAGTTGCCGACGACGTGATCGCGGCGAGCGGGGTCGACTTCAGGACCGGCGGGATGGAGGCCTTCTACATGCCGTCGCAGGACCTTGTGATGGTGCCGGCGCGACGGGCCTTTTTCGATGAGATTAACGCCTATCGGACATGGCTGCATGAACTTGTCCATGCGACCGGCCACGCGTCGCGGCTTGGGCGGGACCTGACCAAGCCATTCGGGTCCGAAGGCTATGCGCGCGAGGAACTGATTGCGGAAATGGGATCGGCGTTTCTGTGCGCTTCGCTGGGGATCGTCCCGACCGTCCGGCATGCGGACTATATCGGTTCGTGGCTCGAGGTGTTGCGCGAGGACAATCGCGCGATCTTCCGAGCGGCGAGCGCGGCCGGAAAGGCAGCCGACTGGCTGCTTGAGCGGCATGCTCGGGCCTGCCGTGACTTCATGCAGGAGGAAGCGGCATGACGCGGGAGAACCCCGAAGCCGCCGAGCTGGCGCGGCTGGCTCAGGCAGTTGACTCGCTCCCGCTCAAGCTGCGTGCGGTGTGGCTGCTCGGGACGGTCGATCGTCTCGACTATGAGCGGATCGGGTTCCGGCTTGGGCTGTCGGTTGCCGAGGTCGAGCGCTGCACGGCGCGGGCAATTCTCCGGATCGATCGCAGGCTTTGCGGTCGCCGCGACTGGCTCGGCCGGTGGCGATAGCATCCGAACCGGCGGTGTCCGGCCCGCAGGGGCTGGGCATCGCCGGGCGCTTGTTGGTAGGACGTGCACGAATGCGTGACCAGCTCGATCATCTGCCGGCATCCAAGCAGCGCGAGCTTGCCCATGTGGTGCGCGTGCTGTTCGAGGAGTTCGCCGAGGCGATCGTCCTTTCGACCCAACCCTGGAAGAAGAAGGGGCGCATCCTCAAGGTCGTGCTCTACGGTTCGTATGCGCGTGGCGGATGGGTGGACGATCCGGTCGGCGGGTATCAGTCCGACTATGATATTCTCGTCGTGGTCAGTGATGATCGGCTGACCGATGTGGTCGACTACTGGTCGGCGGCCGACGACCGGCTGATGCGCGACATGACGATCAACGGCGCGCTCAGTGCGCCAGTCAATTTCATCGTTCATAGCCTCAAGGACGTGAACAAGCAGCTTGAGCAGGGGCGGCCCTTCTTCATCGATATCGTCGAGCAGGGTATCGCGCTTTACGAGGCCGAGGGGTTTCCGTTCGCGAGCCCGCGCAAACTGCCGCCCGAGAAGGCGCGGGCGGAGGCGCAGAAGCACTTTGATTATTGGTATCCGTTGTCGCTCCATGCCCTCAAATTGGCACAAGTGAGCATCGAAAACGGTGTCTCGCGTGATGCTGCGTTCATGCTTCATCAGGCGGCGGAACGTGCATATCATGGCACGCTCCTGGTACTCACCCTCTACAGTCCAAAGTCGCACAAACTCAATTTCCTGCGCTCCCACTGCGAGGAGATCGCGCCGTCATTGATCGCGGCCTGGCCGCGCGATGACAAGTTCAGCCGCCGGTGTTTCGAACTGCTGCGATTGGCCTATGTCAACGCGCGCTACTCCGAACACTATAAGGTTAGCGATGACGAGCTGAACTGGCTTGGTGAGCATGTCGCCAAGCTTCAGGCATCAGTAAAGACAGTGTGCGAGGAGCGGCTCGCGCCGCCCGGTCAGTGACCGGGCGGCGCTCGCAAGGTCAGGCTTTCTTCGGCGCGCGCGGTGCGCGCTTCGGCTTGGCCGGGGCGGGGGCTACCGCCGCTGCGGCCTTGGCCTGACGGCCCTTCTGGCCGAGCCCGATCTTGTGCGCCATCTGGCGGCGCGCTTCCGAGTAATTCTCGGCAACCATCGGATAATCAGCCTTGAGCTTGTAGCGCTCGCGATACTGTTCGGGCGTCAGGCCATGGCCAGACAGATGCCGGCGCAGCGTTTTGTACGGCTTGCCGTCAATCAGCGAAATGATGTGATCCTTTGAGGCAAGCGACTTGCGCGCCGTGACGGCCGGCGTGAATTCTTCCGCATACGCTGCGCTTTCGTCGCCCGTGGCGGGAGCCGAAGGACCCGCCGAAAGCTCGGTCACGGTCGCATGCATGGTGCGCAGGAACGCCGGCACGTCTTCGGCAGCGACACGATTGTTCTGATTGCCGAGCCAAGCGATCGTGAGTTCGGTCGCAAGCTCGACCGCGTTCAAGGTGGTTTCTTCTGACATGTGTAGTTCCTGCGTGATTTGAAGGGCCAGCAAGCATTTGTGCTGCATTTGGCGGCCACGTCCATAATGGATGTTTCGCGCGAGTCGATGCTCAGATTGTCGTGAAACCGCTTAAACCACCCAAGAGTATCTTTCTACGTCGGTATAGTGATTCTCTGGAGGAGTCGGCGCGTCGCTTCATCCGGCAATCCGGAAATTGGAAGGCCGTGCTTCGACTGAAAATCCTTTAATGCTATAGTCGAGTTATTGCCGCACAGGCCGTCAACGCCGACCGGAAAGCCGGCCTTAATCAGCATATTCTGGACGGCTTTGAACTTCTCGCGGGCCGCGACAAGACCCCGCTCGGTGGGAGCGTCGATCAATCCACTCACCGACAAATTATTCTCGCGCTGAAATTCGATGATGGCTGCGGTGGTTTGCGGTCCGATAAAACCGTCGACAAAAACCGCGTGCCCAGCCGATCTGAGCATTAATTGAACGACCTCCTTCGGCCGCGCCATCTTGGACGACCAATGATCGCTCAGATTAGTTCGCTCGTCATTTGCGCCATTGTCCGCCTCGCCCTTAAGGGGTGAGTTCGGCGAGGGTACCTTGGGCTTGTGCATTTTATCCCAGTTGGAAATTACGGCAACCACGACTGCCGACCCAGCTGCGATCAGCGCCGCCAAAACAGTAGCGTTCATACAGCCGCCCCCAGGATAAGGCCTTTCTACATACACTAATCCAACTAGCGCTGTTCACGCTATAGGTAGCTTTGGCTGTGGCCCGCCCTGTCTTGACGGCGTCTCGTCAACCGTTCTCGATTCACTCGCGAATGCGCGCTGACCTCGACGCCTCCATATTTCGAGCGTTCCGATTCCTTGTTCGGTCCGCAGTCGAGCTGCCATTTCGATTAGCGCGCCGAGGATCACCGCGCGGTCGTCGTCAGTCAGCTCGATCAGGCCAGCTTTCGCGATCAGACCGCCAAGCTCGATCAACTGGCGCGTTCTCTCGCGACGCTTCACGACCCAGGCCCGCGTGTCAGTCCGGGCGCGTCTGGCTTCGAGCCGGTGTCGTGCCGCTGTCGCCCGACGCAGCGCTGTTCGCGTTGCCACGATCGCCATTAGCAGCGTTGCCAGTTGTGCGGCGAAAGAAGGCAACACCACGCTTGCGCCATCCCTCCCTTGCATTTGCGTCCTTGCCCTCGACTCCCGACAGCAACAATCCCGCGAGCTGCTCAACAGGCAGCGCATCGGCACCGGTCGCAATCACCAGTTCGCCCAGTTGATGTAACTTGCGGTCCTTCAACTGTCTGGCCTTGTCGCCGAGCGCCTTCAGTTCGGCATCGAAATCGCGGGGTTTGCGCATGGTTCGTCCTCGTGTTGCGTCGTGAGGAGGGACCAGTTATCGC
The DNA here is from genome assembly GCF_036663795.1 of Parasphingomonas halimpatiens. Taxonomy (NCBI): domain Bacteria; kingdom Pseudomonadati; phylum Pseudomonadota; class Alphaproteobacteria; order Sphingomonadales; family Sphingomonadaceae; genus Parasphingomonas; species Parasphingomonas halimpatiens. The sequence continues at coordinate 73,707 of NZ_JAXOJP010000024.1, read as the reverse complement.
CTGGGTCGATCAGTCGCAATCTGTTGAAATCTCTTGGGACTTTGCTGTCCCGAGATTGATGAAATCTTTCGAGGACGCGCTTATACGTCGTGCCGACGGCGCTTTTGTAGTGTAAGTGGGTTGCCGTTATGGCGATCTACCATTTCTCGGCCAAGGTCATCTCCCGCGCTGCCGGATCGAGCGCCCTGGCATCGGCGGCGTATCGTTCGGCCTCGCGGCTGCACGACGAGCGTCTCGACCGCACCCACGACTTTTCGAACAAGGCCGGCGTCGTTCATTCCGAGGTGATGCTGCCGGACGGCGCGCCGGAGGGACTCGGCGACCGGGAGAAGCTGTGGAACGAGGTCGAGGCGACCGAGATCCGGATCGACGCGCAGCTCGCCCGCGAGATCGAGTTCGCGATCCCGCGTGAGCTATCCCCAGAACTTGGTATTGCGCTCGCCCGCGACTTCGTCCGCGACGAGTTCGTCGATCGCGGGATGATCGCCGATCTCAATGTGCACTGGGATATTGGCGCTGACGGCATGGCGAAGCCGCACGCGCATGTGATGCTTACGATGCGCGAGGTCGGCGAGGACGGGTTCGGCAAGAAAAACCGCGACTGGAACCGCACCGACCTTCTGGAGAAGTGGCGGGAGCGCTGGAGTAGCCACGTCAACCAGCGCCTGGCCGAACTCGATATCGATGCGCGGATCGATCACCGCTCGCTTGAGGCTCAGGGGATCGAGCTTGAGCCGCAGAACAAGATCGGGCCGGCGGCGTCCCGCATGGCGGCGCAGGGGCTGGAGTCCGAGCGCGTCGATGAGCATGTCGAGATCGCCCACGCCAATGGCGAGAAGATCATTGCCAACCCCGAGGTTGCGCTCGACGCGATCACGAAGAACCAGGCGACGTTCACGCGGCGCGACCTTGCCATGTTCGTGCACTGTCACAGCGACGGGAAGGAGCAGTTCGACCACGTGATGGGCGCGGTGCGCGGCTCGCCCGAGCTGGTCGCACTCGGTAAGGATGGCCGCGGTGAGGAGCGGTTTACCAGCCGCGACATGATCGAGACCGAACAGCGGCTGGAGCGCGCGACCGGCGTGATGGCGGCGCGTCAGGGGCATGGTCTTCCGGCGGCGGCTATGGACCGTGCCATCGCCGTCGCCGAAAGTGGGGGCCTCCTGCTCGGGGGGGACCAGAAGGCCGCAGTGGCCCATGTAACCGGCAGCCATGACCTTGGAATTGTCATAGGTTATGCCGGCACAGGTAAATCTGCGATGCTCGGTGTTGCGCGGGAGGCATGGGAAAGCGCCGGCTATCACGTCCAGGGGCTCGCTTTGTCAGGCATTGCGGCCGAGAATCTGGGGAGCGGCTCCGGCATCGCGTCGCGCACGATCGCCAGCATCGAGCATCAATGGTCGCAAGGGCGCGAGCTGCTCGACCAGAGCAGCGTACTGGTGATCGATGAGGCCGGGATGATCGGCTCGCGGCAGATGGAACGCGTGGTGTCGGAGGCCGAGAAGCGCGGCGCCAAGATCGTCCTGGTTGGCGATCCCGAACAGCTCCAGGCGATCGAGGCGGGCGCTGCATTCCGCTCGGTTGCCGAGCGCCACGGCGCGGTCGAGATCACCGAGATCCGCCGGCAGCATGACGACTGGCAGCGCGATGCGACGCGCCATCTCGCGACCGGGCGAACCGGTGAGGCGATTCAGGCATATGGCGAGCGCGACATGGTGCATGCCGCAGCGTCGCGGGGCGAGGCGCGCGAGGAGCTGGTCGATCGCTGGGATCGCGACCGGCTCGCCAATCCGGACGCCTCACGCATCATCCTCACGCATACGCGGGACGAGGTGCAGTTGCTCAATGAGGAAGCGCGCGAACGGCTTCGTGCGGCCGATCAGCTTGGCGAGGATATCGCCATCATTACCGAGCGCGGATCACGCGACTTCGCGTCGGGTGACCGGATCATGTTCCTGAAGAATGAGCGCGACCTTGGAGTGAAGAACGGCACGCTCGGGACGATCGAAAGCCTCACCACCGCGCGCATGGCGGTGCAGCTTGATGACGGGCGATCGGTCGCGTTCGACGTCAAAGACTACAACCAGGTCGATCACGGCTACGCCGCGACGATCCACAAGGCGCAGGGGATAACGGTTGATCGGACTCATGTGCTGGCAACACCGGGCATGGACAGCCACTCGGCCTATGTCGCGCTCTCGCGGCACCGCGACGGTGTGGATCTGCACTACGGCAATGACGACTTCGCCGATCAGGGCAAGCTGACCCGGACGCTTTCGCGCGAGCGTGCCAAGGATATGGCGAGCGATTACGTCCACGATCAGAGCGAGCCGGACCGGGCGTTCGCCGAGCGGCGTGGCATCACGTTCCGCGAGCGCATCGCAGAGGTCATCCGTAAGGTCGTGCCGGAGAAGATGCGCGACCTGTTCGACGGCATATTGCCCGAACGGCGAGCGCCGGAGCCATCAGTTCCCGAACCGAGCATCGGGGCGATCCGCAAGCGCGCGTTCATCCGCCATGCTCAGGCCGTCGACGACATCTTCGAGACGCACGACGCTGGAGGCCGGGCGACGCCCGAGCAGCGTCGCGAACTGGCCGAAGCGCGGCGCGATCTTGACGCGCTGCGCGATGATGCCTCGCGCGATGCGGAAGCCGCCTACAAACGCGACCCGACCCTCGCCACGGATGCCGCGAGCGGTGCCCCTGAGCGTGCGCGTCGGGCGATGCTGTTCGAGAGCGAAGTGCGCACCGATCCTGCTCGACGTGCGGACCGGTTTGTGGAGTGCTGGAACAAGCTCGAAGGGCAGTCGCAACGCGCATACGAGGCCGGCGACATGCAGGGGAGGAAGGCCATCCGAAGTGAGATGGCGAGTATGGCGAAGAGTCTTGAGAAGGACCCTCAGTTGGATTCGCTTCTGGCCAGTCGGAAGGTGGAACTTGGCATCGCATTCGACACTGGACGCAGCCTTGGCGTCGAGCTCGCGCTCAATCATGGCATCGACCTGGGGCACGGGCTTGGGATTGGGATCTAGCTGCAGGGGCTGCATAATGCGTAGCACGGCAACCCGGCGGACGCATTCCATTGAATATCATATGCCCAAGCAAAGCGCTCTGGAAGGTGGACGCCGGCTCGCCGTTTAGTCTCCGAGGCTGTCTCCGAGGCTTGATCGCAGTTCTACGCCCGGCTGGCCCTCCTAGATGACGGAAGAAGATATCGACGACGTCGGATAGAACCGGCTCGTAGGCGAGCACCAGATCGGCCGTCTCGAAAAGTCGGCGTCTGCAGCGAGCGAGCAACTGGCCAAGATGTCGGCGTGGCTTCTGAGCTCTCTTCTAGCGATAAACGGAGCCGGCGCGATTGCGACATTTGAATGCGGCCGATCGGCTCAGGTCACCGGCTTGGTCGGGTGGCCTCTTGCCGCCGGCATTCTCTTTGCGCTGCTCTCAGGCGTGGTGATCCAAAAATAGAGTTCCTCCGCCATGATGCTCGTTGAAAACCTGCTCAGCTACTGGCGCCGCGTGCAGATCCATGGCGAACGCGACGAGGGTGACGAGCAGGCCTAGTCGGCTCCCATTGCCAAAGCTGCAGCGTTGGGGCTTCCTGCCACCACTCAAAGGTTGGTTATCGGGGGCCTTCTTCTTCGCTGGCGCGCTGACGGTAGCGTTCGACATATCGACGCCGCACCCGGGCGCCGCTGCGCGCTGTGCTGCGATAGAGGCGGACATGTTGTCGGCTGTTCCGCGCCGCAGCGACAGCCGCGAGCTGTTTGTCGCGCTGGGTTGCAGGGCTACCGGATCAACTGATGTTAAACTGACGCCGCGTTAGCACCGGATCCGGAGCTGCCGCGGCTGCCGGAATGCGTCGCGCCGCCCCGACTGGGTCGAGTCGATATTCATGCGATAGGTGCTATGCGAACAAGCGACTGGCGCCAGGCATCGCGAAATGTCGAGCTTGCCTTAAACGATATCCCGACCGCCTTCGCGCTTGTCGAGCAGGCTCGCCTGCGCGGCTCGGTTGAGGGTCGGTCCTTCAATTTGCACGCCGTCCGCCGATGGCGCGGTCAGCACGATCTTGGCGCGGGGCAGGCCGGCCGCCTCGAACTTGCGGGCGATGAACGCTCATGGCTCGACATCAGCAATGTAGGCCGCGCGGCCTGAGTTAAGGTATACGTTGCCCATCATATCTACCGAGATGGCGACATGCGGTCGGAGGAGAGTATGGTGCAATAGTCGGTCGATGAGACCGTATTTCAGTAACCCCACCCTGATCGCGGAGTTGGCGCTGGGCCTACGGGGCTGGGCCGGTATTGTTGCCCGCAGGCAAGCGCTGCAGATCCCGTCAGCGATAGACGAACTATATCACATAGGCAGGGCGCTTGGAGTGACTATAACGTCCGGCGAACCTCGGTTGACGTGCAAGGAAAACGAATTGACCGAACCAGGCGCACCCCAGATCGGCCCAGTGATTCAGCGACTGCGCAAGCAGAAGAGCCTCACCCTCGATCAACTGGCCAAGCTTTCGGGCGTATCCCGTTCGATGCTTTCCCAGATCGAGCGCGGTCAGACCAATCCGACGCTTTCGACCGTATGGATGCTGGCGGAGGCCCTGAAAATCGATATCTCGGAGTTGATCGGCGGCCGGCAATCGGTGGTGCGCGTCGCAATCGATGTCGCCACCGCATCCTTTACCCCCCAGATCAGGACGGAGGACGGCTTGTGCGTGCTCCGGATTCTGAGTCCGGCGGACCGGGCGGATTCAGTCGAATGGTACGAACTGCGCTTCTCACCTGGAGGGGCGTTGGTTTCGGCACCGCACGCAAAGGGCATGCGCGAGCATCTGACAGTGCTTGATGGCGAGATCGAAATCGTGGCGGGCGACGAACGCAGTGTGATAGCTTCAGGCTCCACGGCCCGCTATCCAGCCGATGTCACTCATGCGATCCGCAACGTCGGGACCTCGGACGCCAGAGCATTGCTGGTTGTAATAAGCTAAATAGAAATCCTAATTCCAGGATACTGGATTTTCCTTCCGTCATAACGTAATCGGCTGTCCACCGTGCGGAGGAAGTCGATGGACACTGGATTTTATGACCGGATCGACGCCGAGCTCATTGCGATCGATGAGGCCGGGCTGAAGAAAACCGAGCGCATTCTGTCGTCGCCTCAAGGCGCACGCGTGCGCGTGGCGACGGGTTCCGGTGAGCGCGAGGCGCTCAACCTGTGCGCCAACAACTATCTCGGCCTTGCGGCTGACGCTCGCGTGATCGCGGCAATGCAGGACGCGACCGCCAGGTGGGGCGCGGGCCTTGCTTCGGTCCGTTTCATCTGCGGCACGCAGACACTCCACAAGGAGCTGGAAGCGACGATCGCCGACTATCTCGGGTTCGAGGACGCGATCCTCTTCGCCGCGGCATTCGATGCCAATGGCGGCGTGTTCGAGCCGCTGCTGGGCGAGAAGGATGCGATCATCTCAGATACGCTCAATCATGCATCCATCATCGATGGCGTGCGCCTGTCCAGGGCGAAACGCTATCGCTTCGCCACCAATGACATGGCCGATCTGGAACGCCAGCTCATCAGGGCCCGATCGGAAGGTGCGCAGACCATCCTGATCGCAACGGACGGCGTGTTCTCGATGGACGGCACGATCGCTGACCTCGCCGCCATCACCGAACTGGCGGAACGCCACGGCGCGCTCACCCTGGTTGACGATTGTCACGCCACCGGGTTCCTCGGGCCGCAGGGGCGTGGCTCGCCTGCCTATCGCGAGGTCGAGGGACGCATCGATATCCTCACCGGCACCTTCGGCAAGGCGCTCGGCGGGGCGATGGGTGGCTATGTCGCGGCCCGGCGTCCGGTCGTGGAACTGCTGCGGCAACGGGCAAGGCCCTATCTCTTCTCGAACGCGCTGGCGCCGGCGGTCTGCGGTGCCGCCCTTGCCGCCATCGAGATTGCAAAGTCTGCCGAGGGCGACGCCTTGCGCGATCATCTGGCGGCGAATTCCCGGCGATTTCGCGCGGGCCTTGCCGAGCTCGGCTTCGAGCTGGTGCCGGGAGAACATCCGATCATCCCGGTGATGCTGTTTGATGCGGTGAAGGCGCAGCGCCTGGCGGCCGCGCTGCTCGATCTGGGCGTGTACGTCACCGCCTTCTCGTTTCCCGTGGTGCCGAAAGGGCAGGCGCGGATCAGGACGCAAATGTCGGCCGCCCTCACACCTCAAGACATAGACGAAGCCATTGCCGCCTTTGCGGCGGCCGGCCGCGCGCAAGGAATTATTCGATGACTGTCGCCACCGCTATCAGACCGAGTGCCGAGGCGAGGACCACGATGTTCGGCCTCGCCAAGCTTGAAGCGCGCGAAGGCGTATGGGCCACGCGCGCGCCCGTCCCGACACCAGCGGCGGATGAAGTCCTGATCAGGATCCGCCGCACCGCGATCTGTGGCACCGACATTCATATCTACAATTGGGACGAGTGGGCGGCACGCACCGTGCCGGTGCCCATGATCTTCGGCCATGAATTCGCCGGCGAGATCGTCGAAATCGGCAACGCCGTTACCCGGCCGTTGCGCACTGGCCAGCGAGTATCGGGTGAAGGCCATATCATCGACCTCGATTCCGCCGCCGCGCGCGCGGGGCGTTTCCATCTCGATCCCAACACGCGGGGCGTGGGCGTCAATCGCCAGGGCGCCTTTGCGGAGTATCTCTGCATTCCCGCCTTCAACGTCGTGGTCCTGCCCGACGCGGTGAGCCTGGACGTCGGGGCGTTGCTCGATCCGTTCGGCAACGCTGTGCATACGGCGCAGCAATTCGATCTGCTGGGCGAGGATGTGCTCGTCACCGGTGCGGGCCCGATCGGGATCATGGCGGCGGCGGTCGCGCGCCGCGCCGGAGCTCGTTCGGTCGTCCTTACGGATGTGAACGACTATCGCCTCGAGCTTGCGACCAGGCTCGCCGATGTTCGGCCAGTCAACGTCGCCAGGGAGGACCTGCGCGATGTGATGGCTCAGGAAGGCATCGCGGACGGCTTCGGCGTGGCGCTGGAAGTGTCGGGTGCGCCGTCCGCCATTCGTCAGGCGATCGATACCCTCATCATGGGCGGCAGGCTCGCGATGCTCGGTATTCCGGGACAGGGCATGGAAGTAGAATGGGCTGACATCATCCTGAAAGCGATCACGATCCGCGGAGTCTATGGGCGGGAGATGTTCGAAACTTGGCGCAAGATGCTCGGCCTGCTCCGCAACGGCCTGGATCTCGAGCCCCTGATCACGCACCGCGTGGAGGCACGCGATTTCCAGGCGGGATTCGATGCGATGCGATCGGGCGCTTCGGGCAAGGTCGTGCTGAGCTGGTGAGCAAGGCGCTGGCGATTGGCGCTTCCGGCGCGCATTGAGTTCTGATGGTAACCAGCACATTCGACCTCTTCAAGATCGGCGTTGGCCCATCGAGTTCCCACACCATGGGGCCGATGGTCGCGGCGGCCGATCTCGCGAGGCGCGCCGGGGCGGGCACGGCGCGCGTGAAGGTGTCGCTTTACGGATCGCTCGCGCTGACGGGCAAGGGCCACGCCACCGATCGCGCCATCCTGCTCGGCCTGAGCGGCAGCATACCCTCGACCATCGATCCTGATGAAGCGGATGCGGATGTCTCCCGGATCCGCGCGGCCGGGAAGCTGATGTTGGACGGCCGGTTCGAAATCCCCTTTGAAGAGACAAACGATCTGCTTTTCCTCCACCGCGAGCGGCTCGACTTTCACAGCAACGCGATGCTGTTCCAGGCCTTTGGCCGGGATGGCTCCGAACAGATGCGGCGGACCTATTATTCGGTCGGCGGCGGTGCGGTGCTGGATGAATCGCAAATCGGCCGAAATGCGGCGCCCGAGCGCGGATGGGATGTACCGCACGCCTTTCATTCAGGCGATGACCTCCTCGCGCGAACAATCGAAACGGGCAAGACGATCGCGCAGCTGATGCGCGAGAATGAAGAGACCTCGGCGACTCCCGAGGCCGTCTGCGCGGGGCTCGCCGCGATTCGCGATGCCATGTCGGCCTGTGTCGAGCGCGGTATTCGCTCCGACCTGGCCGAGTTGCCGGGCGGTTTGCGCGTGAAGCGTCGCGCGCCTTCTATCTTCCGCGCGCTGATCGAGCGGCAGGAGCGCGCCCTGTCCGATCCTCTTGCCGTGATTGACTGGATCAACCTCTGGGCATTGGCGGTCAACGAGGAGAATGCGGCCGGCGGCAAGGTGGTAACCGCGCCGACCAATGGCGCGGCCGGCATCGTTCCGGCGGTGCTGCGCTATTATGAGCGCTTCGTGCCCGGCGCGACGGTGCGGGGAATGGAGGATTTCCTGCTGACCGCCGCCGCTATCGGGTCCCTTTTCCGCGAGAACGCCTCGATTTCCGGCGCTGAGGTCGAATGCCAGGGCGAGGTCGGCGTTGCCTGCTCGATGGCCGCCGCGGGCCTGGCCGCAGCGATGGGCGCCACGCCCCAGCAGATCGAGAATGCGGCGGAGATCGGCATGGAGCATAATCTCGGCCTGACCTGCGATCCGGTGGGCGGTCTCGTTCAAATCCCGTGCATCGAGCGCAATGCCGTTGGGTCGATCAAGGCGATCGAGGCGACCCGGCTGGCAATGCTCGGTGACGGGACTCACCGGGTGAGCCTGGACCAGGTCATCGAAACGATGCGCAAGACGGGTCTCGACATGTCCGAGCGCTACAAGGAAACCTCGCTCGGCGGACTGGCCGTGAACGTGGTCGAGTGCTGATCCCGGCCGATTTCCGCTGTTTCCCGCTGTTATCGCGATTTTTTATTTTCGCCGCTGTTATGTTGGATTTTCTCTCCAATTTCCGCGCCTATTATCAACAGCTTACCGTTGATCCCGCTGTTATCGAATGACAGCGGAATAACAGCGGGGGGAACAGCGACGAAAACAGCGGGGAACAGCGGGCCTGCTGGGATGGCAGCGCTGCTGACTGTAAAAACGGTCATGTCAAAGAGCAGGGGGAACCGGGACAGTATCCCACCAGCTCGCGCTCATTTCACAATCTCCCCCGGGGTTGAATCGAATCACCCCATTCCCGATCCGCCGTTCAGTCGGAAACGCGGGCCAGCGTCAGATCATGATAGTCGAAGCTGAAGTCAGCGAGCGGTGACAAGGCTTTCAGCGTGACGCCGGCGACCTTGCCGCCCGTCATGTCGAAGCAGACCACCGCGTCTTCACCGGCGCCGCGCGCAAAGCGGGTGCGGAAGCAGTCAGGGCCGAAGGTTTCGAGCGCGCTCTTCAGCGCTGGCGTGCGCGTGAAGTCGATGGACAGGCTCTGCCCGTTTCGCGCGATCACGATATCGCCATACCATGGGTCGCGGTAGCGCCCCGCATAACGATCGAGCGGCTGGCTCGGCCCACCGGGCGGCGCCTTGAAATCGCCGCTTCCCAGCAGGGCCGCGACCTGTGCCTGCTGCCCGGCGCGGGTCGCGCGGGCATTGCCCAGCCAGTCATGGGCCGGCGCGCCCAGCAGCAAATCCATGATGGCGTACCGCAGCGCCGAGACCGCGTCGCCATCTTCGCAATTGGTATAGACGACAAAGGCGATCCCCTGATCGGGCAGCAATGTCGTCCGCGTCACCTGGCCGGCGAGTCCTCCCGAATGCGACAGCATGCGGCACCCGCGATAGTCGGCAACGCCCCACCCCAGCCCGTAGGCAGAGAGGACAGACCGCTCAGGGTGATCGGCGCCGGGGCCCGGGCCGTTCGAAATGATCGTGTGCGGCGTCCACATTTCCTTCGCCTGCGCCTCGCTCCACAAGCGCGTGCCGCCGGGTAGCGAGCCTTTGCCGAGCTGGACCTGCAGCCATGGGACGATACCTGCGACGCTCACCCCGATTCCGCCCGCCGGACCGATGACCGCCGATTCCGATGGCGGAACGACCTCAATCCCGCCGAGGCCGCGCGTAGGCGGGCCCAGCCGGGCATGCCGGGCCGCGATGTTCGGTCCGGTCATCAATCGGGTGTTCGTTACCGCATCGATCATGCCCAAAGGCGCGAAGATGCGGCTGGGGACATACTCGTCCCAGGTCAGCCCCGACACGCGCTGCAGGACGATGCCCGCCACGATGTAGAGGATGTTGTCATAGGCATAAGCGGACCGAAACGGCGTCGCCGGCTTGAAATGGGGGAGGGCGGCCAGCATGTCGGCGGCGCTGTGATCGGTCGGCGGCACCTGCATCAGGTCGCCCGCGCCGAGCGGCAGCCCGCTATTGTGCACCAGCAGGTCGCGCACCGTCATGAGCGCCGTCACCGCCGGATCGTGCATCCGGAACTCGGGGATATGCTTGGTGACGAGATCGTCCCAGCGAAGCTTTTTCTGATCGACCAGCAGCGCGAGGCTCGCGCTCAGAAACGCCTTGCTGTTCGACGCGATGGCGAACTGGGTGTGGATGTCGACCCGCTCCGACGCGCCGAGCTTGCGCACGCCATAGGGGCGCAGGATCGGCTCGCGGCCCGGCTGCACGATTGCCACCGCCGCACCGGGAATATCGAACGCCGCCATGAAGCGGGACACCGTACTGTCGAGCGCATTGAGCGCCAGCGGCGCGGCGCGCGCGGTGGAGGGCGCCAATGCCGCGAGCGTGCCGAGCGACGCACCCGTGACCAGCGCACGGCGGCTGATCCGCACCGCTTCGCTCACGCGGCCAGCGCTTGTTGCGGCAGCCAGGCGCGCAGCCGCTCGATCGCTTCCTCGACCAGTTCGGTCGAGACCGCGAAGCTGAAGCGGATGAATTTGTTGCCCCGTACGGGATCGAAATCGAGACCGGGGGCTGTAGCCACGCCGGTTTCCATCAGCATCTTCTTGCAGAAGCCAAGACTGTCGTCGGTCAGATGCGCGACCGAGGCGTAGATGTAGAAGGCGCCATCGGGCGGGGCGATCTCTCCCAGACCAAGCGCGGGAAGCGCTTCGAGCAGCAATGCACGGTTGCGACGATAGGTCTCGACATGGCCGTCGAGTTCGTCGCCGCATTCGAACGCGGCGAGGGCGGCATGCTGGCTGAGCGAGGGAGGGGTCAGGAACATATTGCCCATCCGCTTGCGGGCCTCGTCGACCAGATCATCGGGAACCACCATCCAGCCAAGCCGCCACCCGGCCATGCTGAAATATTTGGAAAAGCTGTTGATGATGATCGCATCGGCTGAATGCTGCAGCATGCTCTGCGCCGGCGCGCCGTAGCTGAGGCCGTGATAGATTTCATCGGAGACGATGCGGATGCCGCGATCGCGGCACAGCTCGGCAATGGCGGCGAGCTCTTGCGGCGCGATGATCGTGCCGGTCGGGTTGGCGGGACTGGCGATGATCACCCCGCGCGGCGGCGGGTCGATCGCGGCAATCGCAGCCGCGCTGATCTGGAATCGCTCCGGCGCGCTGCATTCGAGTTCGATCTCGTCCATGTGCAGCGCGCGCAGGCAATTGCGATAGGCGACATAGCCCGGCCGGGCCAGGGCGACCCGGTCTCCCGGCACGAACGCCGTGCTCAGCGCCAGCACCAGCGCGGGAGACGCCCCGCAGGTCAGCAGGATGCGGCCCGGCGCGACAGCGACGCCGTAGCGCTCGCGGTAATATTGGGAGATGCGCTGCTTTAGGGGAACGCTTTCCCAATAGCCCATCGGATCATGGGCGAGAATCTGTTGTGCTGTCGCGATCGCCCCGGCCGGCGCGCCGGTCGAAGGCTGGCCGAATTCCATATGGATGACCGGTCGGCCCTCGAGCCGAAGTTTATGGGCAAGCTGGCTGATCGCGATCGCATGAAAGGGTTCGATTCGAGAGTTCAACTGGCATTCCCCGCGACGCATCAGGAAGTCACCTAAAGTGACGAACATGCAACGCACCATGGTGCGCCCGCAATTGCCATCCCGGAAAATCTCTATGACCCATTAGCCTGGGCAATGGGCTGAGCATCAATTGCCCGGCGCGACCAGGGCGAGCATTTGCGATTGAGTCTCGGTCATGGTTCGGGCCCACCAGGCGGCAAACTGGCGGACGGGGGATCGCGCGTCGCCGGGCCGATGAGTCACGATGCGGTAGCTCGGGCCCGGCACCGGCGCATAGGGCGCCGCGGGCACCAGCTCGCCGCGCTGGACGAGCCGCTGGACGATCGCCGCGCGGCCCATGGCGATGCCCTGATCACACATCGCCGCATGGTAGGCGAGGATCGAAAGATTGAAGTGGCGATCGACCACCGGCGAGTCGGGCCATGTCGTACCGACGCTTTGGCGCCAGTCGCTCCATTCGCGATAGGGAGCTTCGCCCGCGCAGGGCACGTCGTCGTGCAGAAGGACGATGGACGGGGGTGCATCCGATCCGAGGCGCTCGAGATAGGCGCGCGAGCAGACGGGGAAGAGGAGTTCGCGCACCGCGGCAAGCTCGTGCAGGCCCTCCGCCGTCTCGCCGGTATAGTCGATGACGAGATCGACGCCCTCATCCTCGAGCCGCTCCGAGGTCCAGAGCACCAATTCGGAACGCAGAAATATCTCGATCCCGGGATGCTCGCGGTAGAAGCTTTCGAGATGGGCAACCAGCCATTCGGTCGCCAGCGATGGCACGCAGCTCAGGACGATCGCGCCGCGCTGATGCTGGTAGATGCGGCTGATGCTGTCATTGAGTTCGTTGGCAACGTTGGTCATCGAATTCATCAGCAACTCGCCCGCGTCGGTCAGCGATATGCGACTCTTGTTGCGGATGAACAGCGGCGTATTCAGCCGGGCCTCGAGCCGTAGCACGCGTTGGCTGACGGCGCCCTGCGTCACGCCGAGCTGACGCGCTGCCGCTGTGATCGATCCAAAGCGGCCCGCTGCGCGAAATACCCAGAGGTCCGACAGCAATTGTGCGTCGAGACGATGGGCATCTGCCTTGGGGTCTTCGCGCGGCGTCATCGCGCGAGCCTAGCCAAAAGCCCGTATTCCGCAACAACGCAGGCCGGACCAAGCGGCTGCGCGGGATCAGAAAAGTCTAATGACCGCATTAGCTTTGAGAGTTTGTCCTGCCAGGGTCGCAGTGGTTCCCTCGGATCGAGACACTTCGAGGAGTGCGCGGCGGAGGGCCCGCATTCACTCGCAAAAGTGCAGCGGTGGTAAGGGACTATGATTCAGCGGCCTTATTTGATCTTTCTCGGCGACGTGAAGGGCGAGCCCAATACCAAGACCGCCTTCGGCGTGCGCGACTGGCTCCCTGACGAAACATTGGGGCAAGTCCGCCTGCCGGGCTGCGACGTCGACCTCGGGCTGCCGGAGTTGACGATGGCCGAGGCGTATGAACGCGGCGCGCGGTCTCTTCTGATCGGCGCCGCGCCGGTCGGCGGGCTGCTGCCGTCGAGCTGGACGTCCAGCCTTATTGCGGCGCTGGACGCCGGGCTGGATATCGTCAGCGGGCTGCATACGCGGTTGACGGATATTGCCGAGGTCAGGGAGCGTGCGGCGGTGCTCGGTCGGGCGCTGCACGATGTGCGATCGCCCACCCGGCAATTCGCCGTGGCCAATGGCCGCAAACGCGGCGGCAAACGCATGCTGATGGTGGGCACCGACTGCGCGCTGGGCAAGAAATATACGGCGCTTGCGATCGGGCGGGCGCTGGCTGCGGCGGGGGTGGACGCTGATTTCCGGGCTACGGGGCAGACCGGGATCATGATCGCCGGCAGCGGGATCGCGATCGACGCCGTGGTTGCCGACTTCATTGCCGGTGCCGCAGAGTTGCTGTCGCCGGAGGCGCCGGATGACCATTGGGATGTGATCGAGGGCCAGGGCTCATTGTTTCATCCCGCTTATGCCGGCGTGACCTTGGGCCTGATCCATGGCTCGCAGGCCGATGCGCTGGTGCTGTGCCATCATCCGCTTCGCCAGACGTTGAACGGCTATCCCGACTATCCCTTGCCCGATCTCGGCGAAGCGATGGATTTGTACCTCCGGGTCGCCCGGCTGACCAATCCCGCCGTGCGCTTCGTCGGCATCAGCCTCAATACCTCTCAGATGGCGGCGGCCGAGGCGACTCAGCTGATGGCGGAGCTCGGTGAGCAATACGGGCTGCCCTGCTTCGATCCCATCCGCTCGGACTTGAGGCCGCTGGTGGATCATGTGCTGGGCAGCGCGGTGCTCGCGTGACGCGATTGGCCATGGATGTCGCGGTCAGGAAATGGCCGATGCGCGAGCCCTTCGCGATCTCGCGCGGCGTGCAGGACGAGGTACCCGGACTGTGCGTGACCCTTCTCGACGCTGGGGGCGCGCGGGGGCGCGGCGAGGCGTGCGGTGTCGATTATGCGGGCGAAACGCCGGAAAGCATGTCGCGGCAGATCGAGGGCGTTGGCGCCGAGATCGAAGCGGGGCCGAGCCGTGAAGACTTGCTCGATCTGCTGCCGGCCGGCGGGGCACGGTTCGCCGTCGACAGCGCCTTATGGGATCTGGAAGCCAAGCAGAGCGGCACGCCTGCCTTCATGCTGGCCGGCTTGAAGGAACAGAAGCCGGTCGATACCGCCTTCACCATCGGCATTCGCCCGATCGCCGACTATGAGGCCGCTGCGCGGGCGAGGGCCGGGCATCGCGTGCTGAAGCTCAAGGTGGATGGCACCGATCCGATGGGTGCCGTCCGCGCCGCACGTGCAGGGGCGCCGGGCAGCGTCTTCATCGTCGACCCGAACCAGTCCTGGACTGTCGAACAGCTCAGGCAGTTCGCGCCGATGATGGCCGATCTCGGCGTGGTGCTGCTCGAGCAGCCGATCCGGGTCGGCGCCGAGGCGGGGCTTGACGGGTATCGCTGTCCGATCAAGCTCTGCGCCGACGAACTGATCGATAGTGTCGCCGATCTCGCCAAGGCGGTCGGCCGGTTCGACATGATCAACATCAAGCTCGACAAGGCCGGGGGGCTGACGGCGGGGATCGGCCTGGCGGCGGCGGCGCGCGCGCAAGGGTTGGGCGTGATGGTCGGGTGCATGGCAGGGTCTTCGCTGGCGATGGCCCCGGCGACGATCCTTGCCCAGCAGGCCGATTTTGTCGATCTCGACGGCCCATTGCTGCAGGCCGAGGATTGGCCGCACCCGTTGCGCTACGAGCACGGGCAGATTTTTCCGCCGACTTCGGCGCTATGGGGCTGATGGACGCCGCTCCCGTCCCGGTACCTGCCAGCTGGTTCGGCCAGCCGCCCGGATTGACGATCCTGTTCCTGACCGAGATGTGGGAGAAATTCTCCTATTACGGCATGCGCACGCTGCTGATCTACTATATGGTCAAGCAGCTGATGCTGAGCCAGGCGCACGCCTCGCTGGTCTACGGACTCTACACCGCATTCGTTTATTTCACGCCGATCCTGGGGGGCGTTATCTCCGATCGCTGGCTCGGCCGGCGCCGCGCGGTGATCATCGGCGGATCGATCATGGCGGCGGGCCATTTCCTGATGGCGTCCGAACCGCTTTTCTATGTTGCGCTGGCGACCATCGCGCTGGGCAACGGGCTGTACCTCACCAACCTGCCCAGCCAGATCGGCAGCCTTTATGCGGGGGACGATCCGCGCCGCAACTCGGCCTATAGCGTCTATTATGTCGGCGTGAATCTCGGCGCCTTGCTTGCCCCCGTCCTGTGCGGCACCATCGGTGAAATCTATGGCTGGCACTGGGGCTTCGCCCTTGCCGGGATCGGCATGCTGACCGGGTTGCTCATCTATGTATTCGGCGCGCGCCATCTGCCCCCCGAACCTCCCCGGGCGGCGGCGGTCGATCGGGGCGAGGTCAGGCCATGGCGGTGGAATGCCCTCTGGCTGTTGCTCGGCGTCGCCATCGCGGTTGCGATCCTGCGGGGGGCCTATGAGCAGATCGGCAACACCATCGCGCTCTGGGCGGACGGCCAGGTCGATCGCAGGCTCGTCGCGGGCGTCACCATTCCGATGACGTGGTTCCAGGCGCTCAATCCGCTGTTGATCTTCATCATCACCCCGTTCCTGATCAAGCGCTGGACGCGGCAGGCGCGGGAGGGGCGTGAGCCGAGTTCGACGAGCAAGATGGCGATCGGCGCCGCCGGCATCGGCGTCGCCTATCTGCTGCTCGCCGTCACCAGCTTTGCGACCACCGCGCCGGGCGCGCAGACGAGCTGGGTGTGGTTGAGCCTGTTCCTGACTGTCCTCACGGCGGCGGAATTATGGGTGCTGCCGATCGGGGTGGGCCTGTTCGCCCGCCTCGCGCCGCCGCATATGAGCGCGACGATCATCGCGGCGTGGTTCCTGGCGACCTTCGCCGGCAATCTCCTGGCGGGCTTGCTGGGAACGTTGTGGAGCTCGATGCCTCCCGCTGCTTTCTTCGCGGTGATGGGAGGCGTCGCGGGAACCTCTGCGCTCGGCCTGTTGCTGCTCAAAGGCCCGGCGACCCGCGCCGAGGCGGCCAGGAGCGGCGCGTGACAGCGCCGCCTCCGCCCACTGCCGACCTCGCCCCAATGATCGGGCAATATGGCCGTTCGGGCGCGTTGCTCGACATATTCGAGGCCGACGGTGCGCTATGGGCGACGGGTCTCGGGAACGCACCCGAGGCGCTGGAACGGATCGACGCAACCCTGTTCAAAGGGCAGGGCGGGAAACGACACGTCGCGTTCGAAGCAAATGGCGGATGGGCTCTGGTCGACGGGGAACGGTTGCTGCGTTGCGACGTCGGTGCCGAGCTGGTCGCGGCCTTTCAGCAATCGCTTGACGCCGAAGCTTATGCTGCCTCGCCGCAATCGTACGCTTCGCCGTCGGAGGCACTTGTGTCGCTCGCTGACATCGCCGGTATCCGGCTCGACATCCGCTACGCGACCCCGAATAATTTCATGGGCTTTGCGATCTATGATCGCCCCTGCGCTTATGCGAGGCTGGCGGTGGTCGAGGCCGTTGCCCGAGTGCAGGCGGTACTGGCCGCCCAGGGCTATGGCCTGGTGGTTCATGACGCCTATCGGCCCTGGTCAGTCACCAAAATGTTCTGGGATGTGGTGCCACTGGCGTCTCGGGCGTTTGTGGCTGATCCTGCGATCGGGTCGAAGCATAATCGCGGCTGCGCGATTGATCTGTCGCTCTGCGATGCGAAAAGGGGCGCGCTCCTCGAAATGCCGTCGCGTTACGACGAACCGACCGGGCGCGCGCACAGCCTTTATCACGGCGGTACGAGCCTGGCCCGCTGGCACCGGGATCTGCTGCGCGCGGCGATGGAAGCCGAGGGTTTCGCGGTGCAGGCCGATGAGTGGTGGCACTTCGATTTCCACGCCTGGCGGGACTATCCGATCGAGAATGTCAGCTTCGCTGCCCTGGGCGGCTAATAGCGGCATTAGCTTTCGGCATTTGTCTTTGCGGGGCGGTTGGGCTGGCTTGGCCCATGACCCACAGCCTCTCCGCCAAGCGCTTCTACATCTCCGCCGACATCGAAGGGATCGCTGGCGTCGCCTCGCGCGACAATCTGGCGCCCGGTCGGTTCGAATATGAGCAGGCCCGCGACTGGATGACCGATGCGGTGCTCGCGGCGTGCGAGACGCTGAGCGAGTTCGGCGCGACCGAAGTGGTGGTCAGCGATTCCCACGGGAACGGGCAAAATATCCGGTACGAGCGGATGCCCGAATATGCGCGCCTGGTCCGCTCCTGGCCGCGGCCTTTGGGGATGATGCAGGGCATCGAGAGCGGGCGATATGATGGCGCGTTGCTCATCGGTTACCATGCCGGCGCGGGCAATATCGGCGGCACGCTGTCGCACACCGTCAGCGGCCATTTCTTCCAGGAGATTCGGCTGAACGGCGTGCCGGCTTCGGAGGCGCTGATCAGCGCCGCGATCGCCGGGCACCATGGGGTGCCGGTGCTGCTGGTCGCGGGAGACGATGTGGCGGTGGCGGAGACCAGCGCGCTCCTGCCCGGGATCGCGACTGCGTGCCTCAAGAGCAGCCACGGATTTCTTTCCACCAACACCCTCTCGCCGCGCGCCGCCGACCGGGCCCTGCGCGAGGGCGTCGAGGCGGCGATCGGGAAAGTCGGCACGATCGAGCCCCATGTCGTCTCCGGCCCGATCGACCTCGAGCTCCGCCTGCGCAGCCGCTTCATGGCCGAATGGCTGAGCTATCTCCAGGGTGTCGAGCGGATCGACGTCTTCACGATACGCCACGCCTGCCCGGATATCGTCGCAGTGTCCCGCTTCCTGCAATTCCTGACATCGGCAAAGGAAGCGCTGGCGTGACGCCGCCGACCTTTCTCGGCCATCCGCGGGGCATCGCGTTCCTCGCCTTTTCCGAGGCCTGGGAGCGTTTCTCCTATTATGGCATGCAGGCGCTGCTCGTCCTGTACATGGTCAGCGAGCTGCTGCTGCCGGGCCATATCGAGCATGTTGTCGGCCTGTCGCCGCTGCGGGCGCTGCTGGAAGATGGACGGGGGCCGCTGTCCGGTCAGGCCCTGGCGTCGGCGATCTTCGGGATCTTCGCGGCGTGCGTCTATCTCACCCCCATCCTGGGCGGACTGCTGGCGGACCGCCTGCTCGGGCGCCGGCGCACGGTAATCCTCGGGGCTGTCCTGATGGCGGTCGGCCATTTCCTGATGGCGTTCGAACAGCCATTCCTGCTGGCGCTGGTGCTCCTCATGCTCGGTGCTGGCTGCTTCAAGGGCAATATCGCGTCCCAGGTCGGCGGCCTTTACGCAGCTGGCGATCAGCGCCGCGCCGACGCGTTCCAGATCTTCTATCTCTGCATCAACGCCGGCGCGATTATGGCGCCCCTGGTCTGCGGGACGCTGGGCGAAATGGTGGGCTGGTCCTGGGGATTCGGCGCAGCCGGCATCGGCATGCTGATCGGGCTCGGCATCTATCTTGCCGGCCAGAAATATTATCCCGAGGAGGCGCCGCGCAAGGCGCGCCATCTCGCTGTGCCGCCGATGAGCAGGCGCGACTGGCAGGTCATGGCGCTGTTGCTGGCGATGCTGCCTGTGTTCTCGGTGCTGCTCGTTCCCAACCAGCAGGTCGGCAACGCCTATCTGCTCTGGGCGAAAGCGCATGTCGACCTACACGCTTTTGGTCACGACCTTCCGGTGACCTGGCTGCTGACGCTGGAATCGATCGCGACGATCATCTGCCTCCCCGGATCGGTAGCGTTCTGGCGGGCCTGGGCGCGGCGGCGGCCCGAGCCCGATGAAATGACCAAGATCGTGATCGGCGCCGCCTTTCTGTGCGCCGCGCCGGCGCTGCTCGCGCTCGGCTCGATCCAAGCGACAGCGGTCGGCGGCGAGGTCGGTATCGGCTGGCTGGTCGGTTTCGCTGTCCTCAACGAGGTCGGCTTCGCCAACGTCCTCCCGGTCGCGCTTGCGCTTTACGCGCGCGCGGCCCCGCGCCGCTTCGCCGCGACCATTATCGGCATTTATTATCTTCAGCTCGTCGGCGCAAACTTCCTGATGGGGTTGGTCGGCGGTCTGCTCGGTCCCCTCGGGCCAATCCGCTTCTGGAGCCTCCATGTCGTGCTGGCCGGCGGCAGCCTGGCCGCCTTGTTCCTCATCCGCACTGTTTCGCGAGCTCTGCTGGCGACGCAACCCACGCCAGCCACGAGTATGTCATGACCAGAATAAAGATCACTGCCGGCTCGCTTCACTTCGTCGCGCGCCTCGAGGAGGAGCTCGCACCCAAGACCTGCGCCGTGTTCCGATCCATGCTGCCCTATCGCGAAAGGCTCGTGCATGTGCGCTGGAGCGGGGAGGGTGTGTGGATCCCGCTCGGCGATCATGATCCCGGGCTGCCCTTCGAAAACGCCACCAGCTATCCGGCGCCCGGCCAGATCATCTTCTATCCCGGCGGCTATGGCGAAACCGAGATCCTGATACCCTATGGCGGGGTGCGCTTCGCCAGCAAGCTCGGCCAGCTCGCCGCCAACCATTTTATGTCGATTATCGAGGGACTTGACCAGCTACCGGAGCTTGGCCGCCGAGCGTTGTGGGAAGGCGCGCAGGAGATAGTGTTCGAGCTTGCCGATTGATCCGTCCCGGCCGGCGACGCCGCTAATGGATGCATTAGATAAGACAGGTTGTCTCGAAATTGTAAATCAATTCTCCTGCGCTGACGCCAGCAGGTAAATGCCGCGGCGCAACAAAGGGGTCTTATATGTCCTACCTCATGATCAATTTGAAAAGCGCACCCCGTCGCGGCGTTGCAGCAAGCTGCGGCATGCTCCTCTGCGGGGTGGTAATGTCTGTCATGATGAACTCCGCCGCGAGCGCTCAGTCGCAGGCCGGTGCCGGTGCGGAGACCGTGTCAAACGGTGATATCGTCGTCACCGCGAACAAGCGGACCGAACGGCTGCTGGACGTTCCGGCACCCGTCACTGCCGTCAGCGCCGAAGACCTGGCGCGCACCCATGCCAACAAGCTCGAAGATCTGGCCGCGCACACCGCCGGGCTCAACCTGGCGACGACGCGCCCCGGCGAGACGCAGATCATCCTGCGCGGCATCACCACCGGCTCGCCGATCAGCTCGACGGTTGCCACCTATATCGACGATACCGCTTTCGGATCGTCAACGACACAGGCGCTCGCCGGCTATCTGAGCCCCGATCTGGATCCGAGCGATATCAAGCGGATCGAAATTCTGCGCGGGCCGCAAGGCACGCTCTATGGCGCGAGCTCGCTTGGCGGCCTGGTCAAATATGTGACGGAAGAGCCCGATCTGAAAAAGATGCACGGGCGCGTCGAGGCCGGCGTCAACGGCGTCAGCAAGGGCGGAACGGGCTTCGATTTCCGGGGCATGGTCAACCTGCCCGTTGTCAGCGACATGCTCGCGCTGCGGGTCAGCGGCTATAAGCGCCGGGACGCCGGCTTCATCGACGACACGCAGCAAGCCAAAAGCGACGTCAACCGGGCCGATACCGAGGGAGGCCGCGCCGCGCTGCTCTTCAGGCCAAGCGACCATTTCTCGGTCGAGCTGACCGCGACGCTGCAGAATCTGGAAGGGCAGGGGACGTCCGACGAGGACGTCACCGTGACGGGGGCCAGTCTGGCGGCAACGCACGGCGATCTCACGCATGTCCGCTATACGCCGGAGCCGCTCAAGCTGCGCTCTCGCCTTTACAGCGGCACTATCGCCTATGATCTCGATTTTGCGCGGCTGGTGTCGATCACCAGCTACAGCACGCTCCGGCAGGTCGCGACCACCGACCAGACGAGCCAGCTTGGCCCCACGCTCAGCGGTCTGCTCGGCGTGCCGGGCGTCGGCTTCAGCGTGGGCTCGGATCTCAACCTGAGGAAATGGACTGAAGAAGCGCGCGTGGAATCCCATGCCAACACGACGCTGGAATGGCGCCTGGGCTTTTACTACACCCACGAGACGACCGCTCGGCTCGAGCCGAGCTCGACATTCTTGTATGCGACGCAGACGAAGGTCCTGCCCGACAATACGATCTTCTTCGCCAATCTTTACTCGCATTACACGGAATATGCGGGCTTCGGCGACCTGACCTGGCATATCAGCCCACGCTTCGATCTTTCCGCCGGGTTGCGGCACAGCGGCAACTCGCAGGATTTCAGCGAAACTTCGGGCGGTCTTGCTGTCGGGGCGACCAGCACGGTTGGCCAGACTTCGTCCGACAAGAGCACGACCTTCCAGGTGTCGTCGAAGTTCAAGCTTGATCCGGACAGCATCCTCTATGCGCGTATCGCGTCGGGATATCGTCCCGGCGGCCCCAATGCGGTGACGCCAGCGCAAACCGCCGCCGGCGTGCCCTCGCAATACCGCCCCGACACCCTCACCAGCTACGATATCGGCTACAAGGCGGCGCTGTTCCACCATGCCGTGACGCTTGACCTCTCGGCCTTCTATATTTCCTGGCAGGACATCCAGCTGCTGACCCGGTTCGGCGGGTTCACCAGCGCCGGCAATGGTGGCACGGCCCGCAGTCAAGGTGTCGAGGTGAGCGCGACATGGATTCCCGTCAGCGGCCTGCATCTGTCCGGCAACGCGAGCTACACGGATGCCACGCTGACCGAGAACGCAACGGGCGTGAACGGCCACAATGGCGATCGACTTCCCAACGTGCCCAAATGGGCAGGCGCCTTGTCAGCGGACTATGACTTCACGCTGGGGAGCGGTGTATCGGCCTATGTCGGCGGCGGCGTGCATGCTGTAGGTGCGCGTCGCGCTGGCTTCGTCTCGGGCTCGCCCGCTAGCTATGTCCGTCCGACGCTGCCGGCTTATGCGACAGTCGATCTACGCGCCGGTGTCGATCTGAAGAATTTCAGCGTGTCGGTCTACGCCAAGAATATCGGCGACAAGCGTGCCTTCAACTATATCGCCTCGCTCAACAACAGCGCCTATCTGGCGCCCTATTCAGCGACGGTCATTCAGCCGCGCACGATCGGGGCGACCTTTTCGGCTAAATTCTGACCATGTGCCGGGTGTGGTTTCGCAGACACGAAAGGATTTCGATGAAGGCGTTCCTCACCCGGTTCATGACTGCACTCGCTTGCATGACGGTCGCCGCACCCCTTGCGGCGCAGGTGGGCGTGCCGGCCGAAACGCCACTCGCCGATCACCATATTCATATCTTCTCGCCCGATGCCTCGGCGGTTCTGAAAGCGATTTGCAAGGCGGTCGGGCCGAAGCGCTGCCCGGAAGAAATCTCAAAAGAACCGTCGACCGGTGACGATGTCGTGCGTGCGCTCGATGCGGCCGGGATCAGGAAAGGCGTGTTGCTGTCGGGCGCCTATTTCTTCGCGTCGCCGGCGGCGGCGGTACCTCCCGACAAGCTGGCGCTCGAAATTCGCGCCGAAAACAGCTTCATCGTCGCCCAGGCAAAGGCGCATTGCGGCCGCCTGGTGCCGATCATCAGCGTCAACCCGCTCCGGCCCGGCGCGATTGCGGAAATCGATCATTGGGGAAAGGTCGGCGGCGCGGCCGGACTGAAACTGCATCTCGGCAATTCCGGCTTCGATTTCCGCGACCCGGCCCAGGTCAGGAAACTCGCCGCGGTGTTCGCCGCGGCCGATCGCAATCATCTCGCGATCGTCATCCATCTCCAGACACAGCTTTCGTCCTACGGTCCCGAGGATGCGCGGATATTCCTGAACCGCGTGCTCCCCTCAGCGCCGCACGTCGCGATCCAGATTGCCCATGTCGGAAGCGGCGGCGGCCTCGACAAAGGCGCGCTTTCCGTACTGGCCGTGTTCGCGGATGCCATCCATGACAAGCCCACCGTCACCCGCCACCTGGTGTTCGATCTTGCCATGGTGCCGGATCTCTTCTCGAACACGCGCAAGCTGTCCGCCGCGGCGACGGACGACGCCGCGCTTCGCAGCATGATGCGCGGCATCGGGCTGGAGCGGTTCGTGCCCGGTTCCGATTACACCTTCGGGCTCGATCTGCGCGCCTATTATCGCAATCAAAAGGCATCGCTTGCGTTGGGCGAACCGGAGTGGCGCACCATCGCGAACAATCAGGCGCCTTATGTCAGGCACTGGGCACCGTGCCGGCACCATTGACCGCCGAGGGCGGCCGGATCGCCGACGCACTGGCGATGATGCCGGTCCGCAGTCTGGGAGCGCTCGATCTGAGTTTCGACCGCAGCGGCGCGGTCACGCGAAACCATCAATCAGGCTGCATGCGCATGCGCATGCCCCGCGGCGATGACCCGACCGCGGTCTTGATCAACACGGGTGGCGGCCTGGCTGAAGGCGACCGGATCGTTCAGCGGCTCGAATGGCAGGAGGGCGCGGCGGTGACCGTCACCACCCAGGCGTGCGAAAAAGTCTACCGCGCGATGCATCACGGCGCCGAGATCGAGACCGAGCTTGCGATCGGCGCGCACGCATCGGCCGAATGGCTGCCGCAGGAAACCATTCTGTTCGATGCAGCACGTCTTGCGCGCTCGACCAGGGTCTCCCTGGATCGGGACGCGCGCTTTCTCGGTCTGGAGGCGGTGGTTCTTGGACGGACGGCAATGGAGGAGCAGGTGCTGGCGGGCCTGTTGCTAGACCGCTGGCGGATCGTCCGCGAGGGTCGGCTGATCTACGCCGACGTGCTGCGGCTCGATGGACCCGTGAGCGCGCTGATGGCGCGCGCCGCGCTGGGCGGCGGCGCGCGCGCGATGGCGGTGATCATATTGGCGGTGGCGGCGGCGGGCGCGCTGCTCGACGCGGTCCGGCAGGCACTCGGTACGGCTCGGGGGCTCGCTGCCGCGAGCAGCTGGAGCGACCTGCTGGTCGTGCGTCTGCTCGCGGGCGACGGCGCCACGCTGCGCGCGGATATCGGGCTTGCGCTCGCCGCGCTACGACCTGGACGGACATTGCCGCGTGTGTGGCGGTGTTAGGGCGATGAACCTGTCGCCGCGCGAGAAGGACAAGCTGTTGCTGTCAGTGGCCGCGATGGTCGCGCGCCGCCGGCTCGAACGCGGCGTCAAGCTCAACTATCCCGAAACGATCGCGCTGATCTCCGACTTCGTCCTCGAGGGCGCGCGCGACGGTCGCGCCGTCGCCGATCTGATGGAGGCGGGTGGCCATGTCGTAACGCGCGAGCAGGTGATGGACGGGATCGCGGACATGATCCACGACGTGCAGGTCGAAGCGACCTTCCCCGACGGCACCAAGCTCGTCACCGTTCATCATCCCATCCGATGATCCCGGGTGAGTTCCTCTACCGCGAGGGCGAGCATGTCCTCAACGCCGGTCTGCCTGAAACGCGCCTCAGCGTCGCCAATACAGGCGACCGCCCGATCCAGGTCGGCAGCCATTATCATTTCGCCGAAACAAATGGGGCGCTGCACTTCGATCGCGGCGCGGCCCATGGCCAAAGGCTGGACATCCCGGCGGGGACCGCGGTCCGCTTCGAGCCCGGGCAGGTCCGCGAGGTCGTGCTCGTTCCCTATCGCGGCGCGCGAATAGTGATCGGCTTTCGTGGTGCGGTGATGGGTACGCTCGACTGATGGCCTATCGGATCGCACGCTCAGCCTATGGCGACATGTTCGGACCGACCATCGGCGACCGTATCCGGCTGGCCGACACCGACCTGATCATCGAGATCGAGCAGGACCATGCGATCCTCGGCGACGAGGTAAAATTCGGCGGCGGCAAGGTCATTCGCGATGGCATGGGCCAGTCGCAGCGTACCGGGGCGGAGGGCGCGCCCGATACGGTCATCACCAACGCAGTCGTGATCGACCATTCGGGCATCTACAAGGCGGACGTGGCGCTGCGCGGCGGGCGCATCGCGGCGATCGGCAAGGCCGGCAATCCCGATGTCCAGCACGGCGTCACCATCGCCATCGGTCCCGGCACCGAGATCATCGCGGGCGAGGGGAAGATCCTGACGGCTGGCGGGATCGACGCGCATGTCCATTTCATCTGCCCGCAGCAGATAGACGAGGCGCTCGCCTCGGGAATCACGACCATGGTCGGCGGCGGCACTGGTCCGGCGACCGGAACCAACGCGACCACCTGTACGCCCGGCGCCTGGCATATCGAGCGGATGCTGCTGGCGGCCGAGGGGTTGCCGGTCAACCTGGCCTTTGCCGGCAAGGGCAATGCGAGCCGGCCAGATGCCCTGGTCGAGCAGATTCGCGCGGGGGCCGCGGCGCTGAAACTGCATGAGGATTGGGGCACGACGCCTGCCGCAATCGACTGCTGCCTCGCCGTCGCCGATGCGTACGACGTGCAGGTAATGATCCACACCGACACGCTCAACGAGAGCGGTTTCGTCGACGATACGATCGCCGCGTTCGCCGGCCGGACGATCCATGCCTTTCACACCGAGGGGGCGGGTGGGGGCCATGCTCCCGATATCATCAAGCTAGCCGGGCTGGCGAACGTCATCCCGTCCTCGACCAACCCGACCATGCCCTTCACCGTCAACACGATCGACGAGCATCTCGACATGCTGATGGTGTGTCATCACCTCGATCCACAAATTCCCGAGGATCTCGCCTTCGCGGAAAGCCGAATCCGCAAGGAAACGATCGCGGCCGAGGATGTCCTTCACGATCTTGGCGCGCTGTCGATCCTGTCGTCGGACAGCCAGGCGATGGGTCGTGTCGGTGAAGTCATCACGCGCACCTGGCAGACTGCGCACAAGATGAAGGCGCAGCGGGGCGCGCTGGCGGGAGAGGTCGGCGACAACGACAATCTGCGCGTCCGACGCTATATCGCGAAATACACGATCAACCCGGCCGTTGCGCAGGGGATCGCGCACGAAGTGGGATCGATCGCGGTCGGCAAGCTCGCGGATCTCGTGCTGTGGACACCGGCTTTTTTCGGCGTGAAACCCGATCTAGTGATCAAGGGCGGCATGATCGCCTTTGCGCTGATGGGCGACCCCAATGCCAGCATCCCGACGCCGCAGCCCGTCCATGCGCGGCCGATGTTCGGCATGTATGGGCACGCGATGGCGGCGTCCTGCGTGACCTTTGTCAGCCAGGCCGCGCTTGACGATGGCGTCGGCACGCGACTGGCGCTGACGCGCCGCGTGCTCGCGGTGAAAAAAACCCGCGGCATCGGCAAGGCCGACATGGTGCTGAACGACGCGCTGCCCGACATCTCGGTCGACCCCGAAACCTATGAGGTTCGCGCCGACGGCGTGCTGCTGACCTGCGCGCCGGCCAATGTGCTGCCGCTCGCGCAACGCTACTTCCTCTATTGAAGGACCAGGATGCGCCGGATCGTCGATGTTGTCCCCGCTTCCGACACCGCTGCCGACAGCGTGTCGCTGGATTATGACCGGCGTTCACGGCGGCGCATGGTGATGACGACCGCGGCCGGCACCGACATCGTGCTCGACCTGCCGCGTCCTCTGCCGCTCCGGGCAGGCCATGGATTGGTCCTCGATGACGGCAGCATCGTCCGCGTCGATGCGGCCCCCGAGGCGCTGATCGAAATCCGGGCGCATGATGTCGCCGCGCTCGTCCGCATCGCATGGCATCTGGGGAACCGGCACCTGCCGACGCAACTCCTGCCGGGTGCTGATGGGGGGTGCCTCCGCATCCGCGCCGATCATGTCATCGCCGACATGGCGGCAGGGCTGGGCGGCACCTGCATCGCTATCGACGCCGCGTTCGACCCGGAGGGCGGTGCCTATGCGTCAGCTGGCGAGCATCTCCATCATGCGGATCACCACGGGGATGGGCACGGCGATCACGACAGTGAGCGGTGACGATGGATCGGGTGATGAAACACTCTTCGATCTGCTCAGCTGGATGTCGCCCGCCTGGCCGATTGGCAGCTTTGCTTTTTCGAGCGGCCTGGAATGGGCGGTCCAGGCGCGATCCGTCCACGATCGCATCTCCGTGCAGTACTGGATTGCGGATCTGCTCGGACATGGCTCGCTCTGGAATGACGCGGTGATCTTCGTTCATACCGGTCGTGCGGCCATGGCCGGGAATGCCGGGCGGCTTGCCGGGCTTGTCGAACTGGCGGCTGCGCTGCTGACGGGCGCGGAGCGGCGCCTGGAGTCGACCGCTCAGGGTGCCGCCTACCGGCGCATCGCAAACGATGTCGCGCCATGCCGCGAACTGGCGATGCTGTCGGATGTTGCGGACGACGACCTTGCCTATCCGATTGCAGCGGCTTGCCACCTCGCCGGGCACGGGGTGGATGCGCGCCTTGCGCTCACCGCGCTGCTGCATGCGGCGGTCGCCAATCTGGTATCGGCCGCCCAGCGCCTCGTTCCGCTCGGCCAGACCGATGGCCAGCGCGCGCTTCACCTGCTTCGCGCAGATGTACTGGCGACCGTTTCACGAGCGGTGGCGCTGGATGACAGCGACCCCTTCGCCGCGATCGGGAGCGCCGCG
The DNA here is from genome assembly GCF_036663795.1 of Parasphingomonas halimpatiens. NCBI lineage: Bacteria > Pseudomonadati > Pseudomonadota > Alphaproteobacteria > Sphingomonadales > Sphingomonadaceae > Parasphingomonas > Parasphingomonas halimpatiens. Next base: position 45,934 of record NZ_JAXOJP010000024.1, on the reverse strand, counting down.
CTGTTCGCGGATTTCGCCGGCTTCGCCCACGAGACCCAATATACGAGGTTGTTCAGGACATGACGGATGGGCCCAAAAAGTGCGCTGCGTGTCGGCATCGGCGGTCCGGTGGGGTCGGGCAAGACGGCGCTGATGGACGCGCTCTGCAAGGGCTTGCGCGACACCTATGACATCGCCGCCATCACGAACGACATCTATACCAGAGAGGACGCCGAGTTTCTGACGCGCGCCGGCTCGCTCACCGCCGACCGGATTCTCGGTGTCGAGACTGGCGGATGTCCGCATACCGCCATCCGCGAGGATGCGTCGATGAACCTTGCCGCTGTCCGAAAGCTCGAACGTGCCTTTCCCGACCTTGATCTCATCCTGATCGAAAGTGGCGGCGACAATCTCGCTGCCACCTTCAGTCCCGAACTCGCGGACCTGACAATCTATGTCATCGACGTGTCGGCAGGCGACAAGATCCCGCGCAAGGGCGGGCCTGGCATAACCCGCTCCGATCTCCTCGTGATCAACAAGATCGACCTTGCCCCGCATGTCGGCGCGAGCCTGGAGGTGATGGACCGCGATGCGCGCATGATGCGTGGCGAGCGGCCTTTCGTCTTCGCCAATGTGCGCGCCGGTCAAGGGGTCCCGGAGATTCTGCATTTCGTGGAAAAACAGGGTGGACTGACGAATTCGCGGGAGAAAAACGCATGAAAATATTCAGGCTCGCACTCGCCTTTCTTGCGGCCACGGCGTCAGCACCGGCTTGGGCACATCCTGGCCACGATGCGGGGAGCAGTTTCGCCGCCGGAATGCTCCATCCACTGACTGGTTTCGATCATCTCGCGACGATTATTTTGGTGGGCGCGATCGCGGGGCTCCTGCGCGCGCGCCGCGGCCTTGCGCTGCCAGTCATGTTCGTCGGCATGATGATTCTGGGCTTCGCCCTTGCCGGCGCCGGCGGCGGCTTCCCGTTCGCTGAAACGATCATTCTCGCGTCAATGATAGCGTCAGCAGCGGCGCTTGCCCTGCTATGCTTCAGCGGTCGGGATCTTCCGCTTGCAAGTTCTCTGGCACTGGTTGCATTGTTCGGCGCGGCGCATGGTTTTGCCCATGGAGAAGGGCTGTTAGGCGGAGTTGGTATCCTGTCGTTTGCGATCGGCTTCATCGCGACGACAAGCTTGTTAATGGGCGCCACCTATCAGCTGATGCGGCGGTCGAGAAATGCGATTTCGGCCTATGCTGCGGGTATCGGCATTGTGGCGCGGCAAGCGGCAACACGCTCCGCGATGCTGAAGCCCCGGCCCGAGGCCTAGCGGCACAGCCGCGAGGATTTCCGCGACCGATCGTCGATCCCTACGAGCATCCCGGCCGGCCGGGCGGAAGGAACAACGGTTCCGCGGCGCAGCGCGTGTATGCTGGCCCACCGCCCTGCCGGCACCAGCCGAGAGGTGCTGCTCGTGCATCCGGGCGGGCCGTTCTGGCGGAAGAAGGATGTTGGTGCCTGGCAAATTTCGAAAGGCCTGATCGAGCAGGACGACGAAACGGCGGCGCGTGTTGCTGTTCGCCTGGGTCCTGGTGATCCTCGCCTTCTTCATCCTCGCCGTACAGATGTTTGTGACGATCATCCAGTTCAAGCTGACGAGCCTTGCTGGCTTCCGGGGGCTGCGCATGGGGCTGCCCATCCGGCTGGTCGCGGCGATTCACGACACATCGGTCGCGATGATCGAACGGCATTACTCGCGTTGGATTACCGAAGGGTTCCTTCTTCACAAACATGGATGATCGCGGGGCAGCATCTTTTGCATGATGGGCTGCGCTGCGGTTTTGCTTTGTGCGAAACCGGCCGGTACTTGACGGTCCGCCGCCACCGGAGGTTAATCACTGTCCGATGAACCGGAAGACCATTTCGATCATGCGTAAGCGAGGCGCCTGACGACGGCAGAGGAGCTAGCGTTGCGGGATCGGCGTCAAAAAAGCTTCGACGTGTTCTACGGGGAGCTGCTGCCGGTCCTGGTCGACGATGGATGGAAACGGATCAGGGGCGGAAAGCACTTGTCACAGGCATCGGCGGTATCGGCTTTGCACGTGCCCTCCACTCGAAGGGCTGGGCAGTCTTGCTCGCTGGCTGGGGCAACTGGCGTATCTATCGGGTATCCTTCGTAGATTGGTCGTTTGACGTCGAGCCTGCTTTCCTTGAAGACAGCGTTGAGTAGCAAGTCGTGAAGCGTTGGCTGGCTGGAGTCGGGCTAGGCGGCCCAGGCCGGCATTGGGACGACAACGGGCAAAGCGGGGATCGGTAATGTTGCGGAGAACACGGGGTTGGGTCGGGCGCCATCCTAGGTGGTCGATCGCGATCGCCCTCGTCTTTGCTTTGGGGCTATGGGGGGCACTGCGCACCACGCCAAGGAACTATGAATATGTCACGCAGGCCGTGGACAAGGGTGAAGTCGTGCGCCGCGTCACCGCTTCAGGCAAGCTGCGCGCCCTGAACACGATAAAGGTGGGTGCAGAGGTTTCGGGCCAGATCACGCGCGTCCTTGTCGACTTCAATTCTCCGGTGACAAAGGGGCAAGTGCTCGCCGAGATCGATCCGACGCGCCTTCGTGCACGCGTCCAGCAATCGCGCGCTCAAGTCGCGCTGGCGCAGGCGTCATTAGCCCAGGCCGAGGCTTCGATTAGCCGTGCCCATTCGGACGCCGGCACTCAAGAGCGTGATTATCGCCGCCGCGCTTCACTGGCGAAGAGCGGCTTCATATCGACTGCTGGGTTGGACACGTCTGCCAACGCATTGGCGGCTTCGCGCGCTGGCGCGCGCACTGCCGCCGCACAGGCGGCGAGCGCGCGCGCGCAGATCGCACAGGCCCAGGCGGAGCTTTCGTCGGCGGAGCTCGATCTGTCGCGCAGCACCATCGTCGCGCCCGCAAGCGGGGTGGTCATTAACAAGCTTGTCGAACCCGGTACCACGGTCGCGGCAAGCTTTCAGACACCCAATCTCTTCGAAATCGCGGCTGATACGATGCGGATGCAAGTCGAGGCATCAGTCGACGAAGCCGATATCGGTCAGGTGCGAGGGGGCCAGCCTGTGCGTTTCACGGTTGACGCCTACCCTGGCGAGACCTTTGCCGCGACGGTCCGCCAGATTCGTAAATCGGCGACTGAATTGCAGAATGTCGTTAGCTATCTCGTCATCCTCGACGTGGACAATAAGGACGGGAAGCTGCTGCCCGGCATGACCGCGAATGTCGAGATTATCACGGGTGAGCGTCCGAATGTCGTTCGAGTGCCGGCGACCGCGCTCCGCTTCCGGCCGCGCGCCACCGATCGATCGGGCGAAAAAGACCTGCCTGCCAACACGCCTGTCGTCTACATCGCCACCACCGACGGGTTTCGCCCCGAACGGCGCACCGTCAAGCTCGGCCTCCAGGGTGAGGATTATGTCGAGATTATCAACGGAATCACGCCGGGGGATAGGCTGGTCACCCGCAGCAGGTCGACCATCAAGAAAAAGGCATTTGAAGACGTCGACGATGCGAGTGACAATGCCAGCGGAAGCTGAACCGCCGCTCCTCGAAACGCATGACCTTGTGAAGGACTACGTCCTTGGGGGCGAAACGGTTCATGCCGTGGCAGGAGTCTCGCTGAGAATCGCCCGCGGCGAGTTCGTCGCCATCATGGGGGCGTCGGGGTCCGGAAAATCCACCTTCATGAACATGATCGGCGCTCTCGACGTGCCGAGCGCAGGGCGTTTGCTGCTCGACGGCATCGACACTGCCGGGCTGTCGAGCGACGAGCTGGCCGACATTCGCAACCGCAAAATCGGTTTCGTGTTCCAGCAGTTCAATCTGCTCGCGCGCACATCGGCGACCGATAACGTCGCCGTACCGCTCATCTACGCCGGCTTGGGGGGCGCCGAGCGGCGCGCCCGCGCCGAAGCGACTCTGCGCGACATGGGGCTGGGCGACCGGTTAAGGCACACGCCGGCGAAATTGTCGGGCGGGCAGCAGCAACGTGTGGCGATCGCGCGTGCGTTGGTGACTAAACCCTTGATGCTGCTCGCCGACGAGCCAACAGGCGCGCTCGACACCAAGACGTCCGAGGACATCATGGGCATTTTTCAGCGACTCAATGACGAGGGTATTACTGTCATCGTCGTTACGCACGAACCCGACGTCGCCCAATATGCCGGCCGCAGGATTTTGTTTCGTGATGGCATGGTGATCGAGGACGCGCCCGTCGTGGATCGCAGGCGCGCGACGTGAACGTAGCGCGCGTCTTTGCAGCCTGGGGCATCAATATCGCGATCGCTTTCGTCGCACTGCGTACCAACCTCATGCGATCAATCCTCACGACCTTGGGCGTTCTGATCGGCGTGCTTGCGGTCATCCTCGCGGTCGCGATCGGCGACGGCGCCAAGGCAAGCGTGATGAATTCGATCAACCAATTGGGATCGAACATGGCGATCGTATTTCCCCAGCCGGACGTTCGGGGTGGACGGCCTCCGGGCGGTCGCGGCCGCCTGACCGAGCGCGACGCGGCTTCGATCCAACGGCTCGTTCCCGGCGTCAGCGGAATGGCGCCGCAACTCCGATCAACCGTCCAGCTGGTCATCCAGGGACGGAACTCGACCACGACGGCGGTCGGCGTTACGCCCGATTATGGACGGGTCGCCAATTTCGAAATCGATACGGGCCGCTTCATCGCCGAAGCCGACGTTCGCACCGCCGCACGCGTTGTCGTGCTCGGTCCCAGCGTCGCTGCAAAGTTATTCGGCAGCTTCGACCCGCTGGGACAGACGGTTCGCATTTCTCGCGTCCAGTTCGTGGTCATCGGTGTTTTGGAGACTAAGGGATCTTCGTTCGGGAACGACAACGACGACATCGCGCTCGTGCCGATCACGACGGCGCGCCAGCGTTTTGCGACCGCGACCGGCCAGGGACCGGACGATCTTGCGATCTTGTTCGTAGGCTTCGAGAACGGGGTCGACCTTGCAAACGCCAAACAGAACATCATCCGTGTGCTGCGGGCGCGAAACAATGTGCCGAAGGGTGAGGTCAGCCCCTTCACCGTGAACACTACAGAGGAGTTCATGAAACAATCGAGCGTGGTAACCGCGATTTTTCAGGGCGTGCTGGTTGCAATCGCATCAATCAGCCTGCTTGTCGGCGGCATCGGGATAATGAATATCATGCTTGTGAGCGTCACTGAACGCACCCGCGAAATCGGTCTGCGCATGGCGCTCGGCGCAAAACGGAGCGACATTCGAAACCAGTTTCTTGTCGAGGCGGCCGTCCTTTGCGTAATCGGCGGCTCAATCGGACTAGCAATAGCAGCGATACTTGCCCAGGTTTTTGAGAATCTCGCTGATTTTCCCGCGCCGATTGGCGCCGGAACGGCTATCGGCGCCATCTTGTTCTCGGCATTTATCGGCCTGGCTTTCGGCAGCTATCCTGCGATCCGGGCGTCACGTCTCTCCCCGATTGACGCGCTAAGAAGCGAGTGAGTGCTAGGCTGCTTCGCGCCCAATGTACGAATCCGCCAAGCGGGGGAGGTGCTCCATCAGATCTCAGGAAATCTCACGAAAAATGTGGGGAAAAATGTGGGGTAGTCGCTGTCAGCATTGCAAAATATGCTTATCTTTCATGTTATTAGAGGGAATTCTGGGATTCCTCCCGCTCCGCCGTGATGGCTGGTTCGGTTGCGCGCGGCCTCGCGTTTCCGGAGCCGGGCAAGGGTCGGCCAGAAGCCGAATCTCCTTGGCACGCTCCCACCTCCCCAAGCTGCCGGCAAGTGTTCACGTCTCGCCATCGCTATCAGATGGTGGTTTTGTTTTGGAAGCTGACTGGGCATCGGAGCCGTCGGTCAGCGCCAACACGGGATCACCGCTCGGTTTGGGGAATGACAGCGTTTCAGAGATCGATGAGAACGCAGCCTTTTCTTCCTCGGTGGCATCCTCCTTACCCTCCGGAGCCTGCAACAATCGAATTTCGACGGTCATGCCACGCTCGATTCGTTCTAGCAGTTGTCGCAGATAAATATTGAACGCGCTTTCGAGTTCATTCTTTCGCTCTTTTTCTTTCATACCAGAAACGAGGCGTGCTGCCTCCGCTTTGATTTCAGCACTGATTTGATCTTTGATCTTTCCGTCAAATATTTTCCCTATCTCGGCCTCAGAGAAAGATTTTAGACCGGCGGCGCGCGATCGAATCTCCCGGATTTCCTCGACAGATTTCCAGCTACTCAACGCCCATGTCACCGTCTGCCCCACCCGCTTCGCTACAAAGAAGCTCACGCCGAGAAGAATAAGTGGATCGGTAGTGGAGAGCGATGATACCTCAATGTCACTGCCATCCTCGCCTAGCGTCTCGTACACGCTACTCACAAAGCGTTTGAGAAATTCCAACTCCTTGATAAAGTTATCAAAGCGGTTTTCGAATATGTTGCGGGGGATCGTAAACCCCAGCTCCGCAATTTTGTCATGGTTGACGTCGGTCGCCCAAGCTAAACGCTCCGACAGAGCCTTTGTCGCGCGTAAGTCGTCCAGTAAACCGTTTCGTGAATTTACGATCTCCTGAATGAAATCACGAGCGACAGCGGGTGTCGTCGGGTTCGAGTTAACTGAAGCGACAATCTGCTCGTACAGCGAGCGGTCGAAGAAGTTGCGAGCTCCCAAAAGTCTGAGTCGTTCGTGTTCAGCGGGGCTGAGGTCCGCAGTAACTTTGCTGATTGATACATCTAATGCCTCAAGGTTCGACGCGAGGGCAGTTTGTTGGCTCGGGTCCTGCGGATTGCTGGCCATGCCGCCTATCGCGTTCAGGACCTCTTGCAGCCGATCCTGAATACGGCCTGCTTTCTCCAACTCAAGCGCGTAGGTGATTACTTCGATTGCTACTCCGAGATTCATTTTTTTGCCCCTCCCTGACGTTCGGATGTAGGTCCGACCGTTCGGTCTTTCCAGTGTACGAGCTGCGTCAAAGATCGGAACGGCTTGTCGAACGGCACCATGCCTGTTGCCGGTCGCTACACGTTAGATCGGCGCGCGCTTGATCAATCTCAACTGAGCTGAGCGCTAACCGATTGCCGCTCACGTGGCCGAACTTTGGGTTTGGGAAATGACGCGGGCCAAGCTGAACGACTTAGACTAGGCGCGAATTTGTCGCGCCCGAGGTCGCTGCACGTGTGACTGTCGGAGAGCAAATTCATTCCAATAGATACCACGCCGTGCAGTGACTGCCCGGCCATTGTGTGGGACGAAATGTGGTCGCGACCAGCGCGTGCTGAACGAAATATGTTATCTACCAAGCGCTTAATGCTTGACGATGGTGCCGGTTGCAGGCCGCTACCGGGCCGACGCGGCCAGGCCATAAACGCGCGCGGCATTGTCATGAAGAAAGCCACGTTGTTCGTCGGCGTCGAGAAAGTCGGCAGCGGCACGCGCCATGGCGGTCTTTTCGGCATAGCTCCACAACATGCTCTGGCCCACATCGGACCCCCATAGCAGGCGGTCGGGGCCGAAACTGTCGACCATCCGCCGCACGATGCGCGCCGGGCGCACATTGGCGGCGGCGCACCGCTCCATATTGATCTCCGTGATCTTGAAATGGACGTTGGGCACGTCCTCAAAGATATTGATCGTGCGGTCGATCCCGAAATCCGGCGCGGGCGGCATGATCACCGCTTCGCCGGCCTGGTCTGCAAGCATCACCTCATATTGCGTCATGCCAAACGGCATCGCCCCATGGTCGAGCAGGATCGGCAGGTCAGGAAACTGGCGCGCGATGATCCTGACCAGCGGCAACAGATAGGGCAGCTGGTTCATGAACAGGATCAGCGTCATCGGCGTGCCGAGATCGGCGCAGGCCCGCCACACCGCCATCGCCGCAGGCGAACTCATCCATGCCGTGTCGAGCAGCCAGGGCCTGGCATTGGCCATGCGAAAGCCTCGGACATGATCGTTACGTACCATATCGCGATAGCGTTCCGGGGTAGCCGGGTCCTGCGGATCGAGGATCACCACCGGGTGCAGCCGGTCCGGGAAGGCGCGCGCCGAATCGATGATGTAGCTATTGTCATAGCCATAGACATGGCCACGCTGGACGAGACAGGCGCGTCTTACCGCATAGGCGTCCATCATGCCGATCAGCGCCTCGACCGTGACGCTGTAGGCGGGCCGCTCGGGTATCGGCAGATCGGGCGTCAGGGGCAACGCCTTGTAGCGCCCCCAATCGTCGGCGATGAGATGGGCGTGGGTGTCGAACAGCGGCGTTTCCACGGATGCTAGCCCCCGGCGTCGAAAGCGTGACGCGCGGCGAGCGCGGCTTGCCGCAGCAGGCCCTGGTCGGACGCTACGAGGAAGGCGCTGACGCCAGCCTCGGCGAGCTGCGCGATGTCGCGGTCGTCGCCCGCGCCGACATGAGCGATGAGCGGGAGGTTGTGGCGCCGTGCCGCATCGCCGATCCGCGCGACGACCGAAGCAATCACAGGGTCGCTGACATTGGGTGCGCCGAGCCGCGCCGAGAGGTCTCCACGGCCGATAAAGCCGGCGCTCAAGCCCTCGACCGCGAAGATTTCGTCGAGCCGATCCAGCGCTTCGGGATCCTCGATCATCGCGATGATCGAGGTCGAAGCATCGGCGTTGGCGATATGCTCGGCAAAGCCCCGCGCGCCATAGTCGCCGGCGCGCGGCGAATTGGAAAAGCCGCGCGTCCCACCCTGGTAGCGGCACGCCGAGACGATCGCGCGAAGCGCTCCCGCACTCGCGACATGCGGCACCAGCACGCCGGCCGCGCCGCAATCCAGCGCCTGGAGCAGGTGCGCGTCGTCGGCTGACGCGACCCGAACGACGCTGGCAATGCCGGCGGCGCGCGCCGCCAGCATCAGCAGATCGATATCCCCCGCCGAGAAAGGCGCATGCTCGGCATCGACCACGACGAAATCGAAGCCGGCCGTGCCGAGTATTTCGGTCGCATGGCTCGTCGGGGTTTTCAGGAAGGTGCCGAGCAGACGCTCCCGGCCTGCCAGTCGCGCACGGAAGCGGCGCTGCACCTCGGCATGCACGTGCATCACGCCACCTTCGGCGAGGGGTAATCGTCGGCGTTCAGCACCCAGCCCGGCATGTCGGAAAAGTCCTTGCGCGGTGGCGAGAAGATATCGACCAGCAGATTATTCTCGGGTTCGATTGACGCTGAGGTATGAATCGCCCTTGGCGGGATCACCGCGAGCGAGGGCGCGGGGCAGGTCATGTGCTCGTCGTCGCGCCAGTCGGACAGCTTCGCGGTCCATGGCCAGCGCAAATGATGGACAAAGGTGCCGCCCATCGCCAGCGAGCCTTGCTCGAAATCGTCATGGTGATGCGGGGACAGCTTGTCCGGGTCGCGTGGACCGGCAGGTTCGAACACATTGACCATGAAGGTGGTGCAGCGCCAGATGCGCCCGAAGCGCCCTTCCACTGGTGCAACGTTCAGCGAATATTTGCGGATATGGAACCCGCCCGGCGGATCGGGCCAGCGCAGCAGCGGCGGGATGCTCGGGGCTGGCTCGGCATAGGTGGCGGCGTTCGAGCACAGGGCCGCAAGGTCGGTTGCCGCGCTCGTGAACAGCCGCACCATCTCGCCGCCCTCAGGCAGGTAGATGCTGCTGTCGCCCGGGGGAACAAAGGCGATATGCTCGCCCGAGACGACGACATTGTCACCGCCGGCGGACACGACAGCATGCGGTTCCGGGCGCTCGATCAGCAGGACATATTCGTCCGCCTGACCGTTGCGCGCGAAGGTCGCACCGGGATTTGCCAGCGTGTAGGCGACGATGAAATTCTGGCCGCGCGCAAGCCAGGTTCGCCCGGTTTCGTCGTCGATCTGCGGTGCGCTGTCGCCGAACAGCGCATAGGAGGACGCGCCGAACCCGCTCGCGCTGGGTGGCGTGACCGCGGCACTGGCGGTCGCCAGCCGCGATCGGGGGTCAGCATCGGCGTACACGGTTGACATGGCTCAGCCTCTCTTCGGGTTTGCGGACACAATCATGATGACCGCCACACTATTTTCCGGCAACGCGCACCGCTTACTCGTCGCGGCAGATGCGGTTGACCGCATGTCGGTTACAGCGTCGGGTTGGTGATCGGCGTGTCGCCCTCGAACCAATGCTCGAACCGGCGATAGGTGCACAGCCAGCGGTCGCCGACACGGGCATATTTGTCGGTCGCCATTGAGATCGTGATCGGCGGATGCGTCGGGAGCACCTTCACGCCGTTGGCGGCATAGAGGAACAGATAGCAGCTGCTCTCGGCGGTGTCGGCGCCAGTGAACCAGGCGCGGAAATTGGTGAAGCTGTGCACCGCGAGCCGCGGCCCCTGCGCCACGCGCCAGTCGTAGAATTGCTGGATCTTGGCCTTGCCCTCATAGGAAGCCATCTGGCCGTGGAAAACCGCATCGTCGGTGTAGAAGCTGCCCGCCGCGCGCCCGCCAGTGGTGTCGATTTCGTGCCAATAGTCGGCGAGCTGCTGCTGCAGTTCGAAGGTCAGCTCGGCAAGCTTGGGATCATACATCTACAGGGTCCTCGCAATGGTCGTGCCCAACCGTATGCGCGGCGCCATAGGCGGCTTGATCGACGTGGCAAAGATGCTTGCTTGCCCGGTCGCACCGCCGTGCGGCGTCGCGTCATGCCGCCGGCAGGTTTGCCGGTACCGGCGCCTCGTCGTCGCGCAGACTGTGCAGCGCACGACCCGCCGTCTCGGGCAGGGCGAGCGTCGCCAGCATAGCACAGGCCATGCCCAGGATGGCGAGCACCGCCATCGCTGCGCTCAGCGGCAGCGTCCTGGCGAGCAGGGAAACCCCGGTTATGAACAACGCACTCGCGCCGCGCCCGAAATTATAGGCGAAGGCCTGGCCCGTGGCGCGCATCTCGGTCGGGAACAATTCGGTGAAGAAGGGGCCGAACGAGGCGTAGATGCCGAACTGGAAGAAGCCGTACACCAGCCCCATCGGGATCAGCACGGCCGGCGCGTTGCCCAGCGGCGCGAAGAGATAGATGGATGCGGTGACGATGAAGCCCGCGCCGAACAGCCGGAACGCGCCACGCCGGCCGACATGGTCGGAGATATAGGCGTTTACCAGGAAGCCGAAGAAGCCGCCGACGCTGTTGAACAGAACGCAGAACCCGGCCATCGACACGGTCATGCCGCGCTCGAGGGTCAGAAACGACGTCAGATAGTTGCTGACGGCAAACGCCGCTCCTTGCGTGCCGAGCGAGAGCATCGACGCGAGGAGCGTGATGCGAACGACCCGCTTTCCGAAGATGTCGGAGATTTTCGGCCGCTTGCCCGCTTCGGCTGCGCGCTGCGCCGCGGCGCGATAGATTTCGGGATCGTCCGAGCCGCGCCGAACGAAGAACACCAGCAGTGCCGGCAGCAAGCCGATCCAGAACACCGCACGCCAGCCGATATCGGCGGGCAGCGCTGCCGCGAACGGCCCCGCCAGCAACGCAGCGATTCCCGAGCCGATCGCGGCGCCGCTATGCACGGTGCCGAGCGCCTTGCCGCGGTGCTGCGGCGCGATCATCTCGCCGAGGAGCACGGCGCCGACTGCCCATTCTGCGCCAAAGCCGATGCCCTGCAAGACGCGCGCGGCGAGCAGTTGCTCGTAGCTCTGGGCAAATCCCGAAAGGAACGAGAAGATCGAGAACCACAGGATGGTCAGCTGGAGGATGCGCGCGCGCCCGAAGCGATCGCTCAGCCAGCCGCCGAGCCAACCGCCGATTCCGGCGGCGATATAGTTGGCGCTGGCGATGTAACCGGCCTGCGCGAGCGTCATGCCGAAGGCGACCATGAGCACGGGGATCAGATACTGGAAAACCAGCCCGTCGGCGGTATCCATCGCCCAGCCGGCACCGCACGTCCAGAACACCCGGCGCGTCTTGCGATCCGACTCGCGGTACCAGGTCATCATCGACGTTTCATCCTGTTCTTCGTGCGAGATGCGCACCCCGGGGGGCGCCTCGGACGAACCTGGGCGATGTCATACAAATGCCCGTCGCCCGACCTGGCATATTGGACCACCGTATCGGGCCGCCGCCCGGCGTCTTGTCCCGGTCGGTGCCGAAAGTTGCCCGCGCGCCCTCAGTGCTTCTTTGCGTCGGTCAGATCCAGGCCGTCGATCTGCGGCCCGGTCGGCGGCATCTCATAGCCATGCGCCGTCATCCGCGCGTCGGGAAGCTTCTCGCACGGCACACAGTCGGGCCAGTAGCGTTCCGGGACACGGCCGCTTACCGGGTTACGGTAGTTGAACCACATCGGCAGTATCCCGGGCCACTCAATCGTCTTGCCGGTGCCGCCGCGAAAACCTTCCTCGCGCCGCCCGAGATCGGAGATCTTCACATCCGGAGGGTATTTGGCCAGCAACGGGCTGGGCGGTGGCACTTCCCCGGCCGGGCGATCGACCGCTGCGGCCCAGCCGCCCTTCCAGTCGGGCGATGCGAAATAATGCTCGTCGATGGTCACGCTCCAAAGCCGCCAGATTCCGTTCTGGAGCACGGCCTGTTCATTCGGATACATCCCGGCATGCACGCCGCCCATGTAGAAATTGCTGGGCGTGGCGGCAGGCGCCTTCGACGTGCGCGGCTGGAACAGCCGGGTGCGCAAATTCGCCGACCGCCCGTCATGCGACACGTTGATCACCGGCTGGATGCGCCAGTGAAAGGAAATCGCGGCGCGCAGCTTGGCCGCGGGGCCCCAACTGGCGTTCACCGCGCCGAGTATACGGTCACGGCCGAGGAAATAGCCCGCGAATGGCGATTGCTTGTTGCCCTTGAGCGCAAAGATCGCCGCCATCTGCGGCCATTGGAAATCGTCGATGTAAAAACCATAGGCCGACGAGACATTCTCCACCCCGTCATAGGCTTGCGAGCGCGCGAGCCGCCGCGCGAGATCGCGTAGCGACGAGGCAGTCACGGCCGGCCTGGCACCCGCGCCCGGCTGGGCGGTCACGGTCTGCCCGGCCTTCGCAAGAAACGGCGGCGTCGATCGTCCGCCCAGCTGCAATGCGATACCGCCATTGCCCCAGCCATGCGCATAATCGGCACGCATCAGCGGGGTGATGCTCAGCGCCTGCAGCTTCCACACGCCCCCCTGCTTGACGAAGCGGTTGCGGAACGTCGAGAATTCCCAGAATCCCTCGTGCTTGTCGGCATCGCCCAGCATGCCGATCTCGATCCCGCGCGCGAAGGCTTCGCGGCCACCCGGCGATATCTCGACGGTCAGATCGAAGATCGGACGGTCGTTGAGCTGGCCGTGGTTGAGACCCTCCGGGCCCATGCGCTCCATCGCGCGGCGGACGCCGGCGCGACCGGCAAAGTCGCCCGCCCCGGCAATGTGCACCGCGGCACCATCCGCGAACAGATCGACGACATCGCTCCACATGCGACGATCGACATAATAGCCATAGGCGTTCTGCACGTTGCGGACGGCGTCTTCGTCGTTGAGCCGGGCGATCCTGGCTGCCAAGTCCTGCGCCGTTGCCCGCGTTCGCGGCGCGGCGCCTGTCGCTGGCGGGATCGGTACGCCGCTCTCGTTGGTGGTGAAGTGCACCGGGACGATCGGCAAGTCCTTGCCGCCGACATTGGTCCAGCCATCGGCATAGTCCCCTTCATATTGCGGATGATAGACCAGCGTTGCGATCCGCCAGCCGCCCGCTTCGCGGACATACTCATTCTCGTAGAGACCGCCTTCGATCCGCGCCGTGCCCTTGCCGTCGCCGAGAAAACGCATGCCCATCCAGCGGGCCTTGGCAGTGGTGCCGTCGGGTGACAGATTCTCGAGCGGCTCGTCCACAATCTCGGTGTGGAGCGAGCCCGGCGTTGCACCATTCATCGCGCCGGCATGCGCGCGGAGCCATGTCGCTATGGCCGCGCGCCCGGTTACCGCTTCATCGCCCCAGCGCAGGGTGGCATTGTCGGCGAACAGGGCGGCCATCGCATCCCACTGCCCAAACTGGCTGTACTGGGCATAATGGCGCTGCAGATTCTTGACCGCGCGGGCCGATTCGACCCGCTCGACGTCGCGCGCGAGGGCGTCGATCGGGCGCGGCGCCGGCACGCTCGTTGCCGCCGTCGCCATCATCATGAGGGTGGCGGACAATGCCGCCCCATATCGCCGTGCCATATCGCTATCCTGACCGTTGCCGTCGTTTCGTGCGGTGCCGCGTGCTGGCACGGGCACCCTCGCACAGGCAATGCTATCGATTCGGCACCGGCCAGGCTTGTTCAAAAAGACCCAACGTCTTGCCTTTTGGTGACGAATCCCGCCCGATCGCTCAGCTGAAGTAGAAGCGCAGAGCGGTGTCGGACAAGGCGCGCCGCGTTGCCGGATCCGGTACCCAGCGCGCCAGTTGCGCCAGCGCGCGCTCGTAGCTCATGCGCCTCTCATACCCGACAAAGGGTGCATCGCTACCCCAAAGCAACCGCTCGGGACCGGCTTGAGCCAGCAAGGCCGCCGCCGCCGTCTCCGCGATCGCCTCCGCGTCCGCAATGTCCGGGTTACGCCACGCCTCGGTACCGGCGAGCCGAAAGCCGCCCGACAATTTGATCCAGATCCGGCCGCGCTCCACCGCCTCCAGCGCCGCCTGGAACCCGGTGCAGGCAAGCCCCCGCGCCGGCTCGGGGTGACCGAAATGGTCCAGCACGATGCGCACGCCCGACTGCTCGAGCGCCGCAAGCACCGGCGGCAGGCGTTCGCCTTCGATCGCCACATGCACATGCCAGTCGAGGTCGCGCACCCGCCGCAGCAACAGACGGTGTGCTTCGTCGCTGAAGTCGGGCAGCGCCGTGCGGCGCGCGAGCTGGAAGCGGATGCCTACCACCCCGTCGTCGCGCATGCGGCGCAGGACATAAGGGTCGGTGTCGGGCGCGACGATCGCGGTGGCGCGCAGGCGCGGGCTGAGTCGCGCCGATGCGATGGTATAGTCGTTGTAGAAGCCCGAAATGCTCAGGCCGGACAAGACCCCGAAATGCACGCCGTGGCGATCGAGCTCGGCGAGATAGTCATGCGCCGTATAGTCGTAGTCAGGCGCCATCCACGCATCGCCGACAAGGGGAAGGTCTCGCGTGAAGACATGCGCGTGGCAGTCGACGATCGGCGCGGCACCGGGGGCTGGATCCAAGACGTCATTCCTCCATCACTCAGCGCGCACCCGCTACGTCGATATTAGCGCCAGCGATATAGGAAGCCGCATCCGATACTAGAAACATCACCGCCGCCGCGACCTCGTCTGGCGTACCTTCGCGTCGCATTGGCAGCGAATCACGGATTTCGTCGAGCCGCCCCGCGGCATGGATCTCGGTCGCGATCGGGCCGGGCGACACGCAGTTGACCCGGATGCCTTCGCTCGCGACTTCCTTGGCAAGGCCGATGTTCAGGCTGTCGATACCGCCCTTCGACGCCGCGTACCAAAGATGCTGCGCCGGCGCGCCGAGCGCAGCCGCGCGCGATGAGATCAGAACGATGGAACCGCCCCGGCCGCCCAGCCGGGTCGACATGCGCTTCACCGCCTCACGGCAGGTCAGCAGCGCCCCGGTCAGATTCACCTCGATGACCTTCGCCAGCGTCTCGTCCGACTGATCGGCCAGCACCCCGGTCCCGCCGGTTATCCCGCCATTATAGGCGAGGGCGACCAGGGTGCCGTGCGCGTCGACCGCCGCGAAGGTCCGTGCGATATCGGCGGGGTTGCCCGAGTCCGCCTGGATCGCCTCGCCGCGGCCGCCGCCCGCGCGAATCGCGTCGATGACCTTCTGCGCCGCCTCGGCGCGCCCGGCATAGGTCAACACCACGAAATAGCCCTGAGTCGCGGCGGCGCGGGCGATCGCCTCGCCGATCCCGCGACTGCCGCCCGTGACCAGAAAGATGCCCTTGCTCATTGGCCGTTCGAATACGTCATGGGGATATGCCTCTTTGCCGTCACGTCATGGGGGTCGATATCGCCGATCGCAGCCTCCTCAAAGGGAAAGCCCGCCGGCGATGACCGGCGGACTTCCCCCCTTTTCATCGTGCACCCAGTTAGGTGCACGTTTCACAGCGCCGTCAGAACTTCTTGCCGATCTCGACCGACCACTGGCGCGGCGCGCCGGGCTGGCCGTTGTTGCCGGGATAGCCGATGTCCTGATAAATGAAGAAGTTCTGGTAATAGAGTTTGTTGAACAAGTTCGTCACGCCGAACGCGAGGGTCACGTCATGATCCTCGTTGTAATAGGTGAGGCGGGCATTGAAGAGTGAATAGGCCGGCTGATTGAAGGTATTTCGCGCCGCGCTGGGGTCGATCGAACCGGTATAGGACCAATCGAGCCGTGGTGTGATCTTGCCGCCCAGGGACTCGACCGGCAGCGAATACTGGATGCCGGCGCTGGCGTTGATCTCCGGGATTCCCGCCAGCCGATCATTGGCGCGCGTTGCCGCACTCAGATCGGGGGAGGTGAACTTGGAATAGCCGATCGAGCCATTGATGAGCAGGCCCGGTAGCGGATTGGCCTCCGCCTCGATCTCGAACCCCTTCACTTTGCCCGGTGTGTTGACGAAATAGGTGCGCGGTATGCAGGTTACCCCGACGCCGTTGGCAAGGTTGGCCACCCCGTCGGTTGCCGCGTTGTAGGTACGGCACGTCGTGGCGCCGGCCCCGCCTGCCGGCAAGGAGACGACCGTCTGGTTGCCGGCGACGACAGCACCGGTCAGCAGATTCGGCTCGGCGCCGGTCACTGATGTGATGCGCGTCTTGTAGTCAGTGTAGAAGGCGGTGGCGTTGATCCGCAGCTTGCGGTCGAACAGGTCGGTCTTGAAGCCCAGTTCATAGGCCAGCGTTTCGTCACCGGCATAAGAGGACACCTGCGACGGCTGTTGCGGCCGGGTGTTGTAGCCCGGCAGGCGCGCACCGGTCGCTGCCGAGGCATAGACCATGACGTGATCGGTAAGATGGTAGTCGGCACCGGCCTTCCAGTCGAAGCGTTTGGCGTTCGGATTCACCTGGAAGATGGTGTCACCGACATGCGAAGACGTACCGGCGTTGGTGTCGAGCACGTTGCTGAAATCGACCGGCTTGCTGTCGTCCGAATAGCGCCCCCCCAGCGTGATATCGAGGCCGCTGAGCGGCTTTACCGTGACGTTGGCGAAGACAGCCTTGCTGACCGGCTTGTAGATGATGTTCTGGATTTTGTAGGCGCCGGTCTGGGGCGAATAGATGATTGCATGGGTGAAGCCGCTGCCCTCGAAGTAGAAGCCGCCGGCGACCCAGTCGATCAATCTCGACTTGCCGGACAAGCGCAGCTCAGCATTGGTATAGTGCTCGCCGATGTTGAGCAGGGTGTGCTCGAGCACGAGAGGCGAGGCATCGATGTCGAAGGCGTGGTGCTCGGTGAGATTGCGATAGCCGACGACCGCGGTCAGATCGATCCTGTTGGTTAGCCCGACGACGAGGCGGCCGGAGACGCCGCGGTTCTCGAGATCGGTGTTGGGGCTGAAATTGGCACCGCCGCGATTGGACCTGCCGTTGTGGAACGTGCTCCCCGGCACGACGACCCCCGATCCCACCGGATCCGAATAGGTGGCGTAGGTCGTGTAGGGATTGCCGGTCACGAAGCGGCTGTCATACGCCACGCCGAAATAGGCTGCCTCGGCCTGGAAATTGGCTGAACCGGGCCCGGTCACCGACAGCAGCTGGTCGGCCGGATTCTCCGACTGGTCATGGGTATAGTCGGCACTGACGGTGAGGCGGATGTTGTCGGCCGGCGCGAACAATATCGCGCCCCTGATCGCACGGACATCCTCGCCACCCTGATGGCCGATCGTGCAGTCGGTCGGCGCGGAGTTGCTCGCCGACGTGTTGATCGCGCTGGAATAGGGCAAGGAGCCCGCGAGTGCCGGCGTGCCGCGGCGCTCCATCTCGCAGCGGAAATCAAGAACGCGCTGATAGCCGTCGCGCTTCTTAGAGACCGCGCCGATCTGGATCGCCAGCATGTGGTTGAGCGGCAGGCTGAACCCGGCGCGGAAATCGTGACGGTTATAATCGCCGACCGTCACTTCGGCATAGCCGCTGGCCTTGGTCAGGCTGGGCTGCTTGCTGACGATGTTGATCGCACCCGCAAGCGCGTTGCGCCCGAACAGCGTGCCCTGCGGGCCGCGCAGCACCTCGATATGGTCGAGATCGAGCAGGTCGAAGTTCGACCCGAGCAGCAGCGGATAATAGACGTCGTCCACATAATAGGCGACCGCAGGCTCGGATCCGAGGCTGGTATCGGCCTGGCCGATGCCACGGATGAACGCGGTCACGCCCGGGCCGAAAGCGCCCTGGGCGCGACGGAAGGTGGCGTTAGGCACGATTGCCGAGAGATCGGCGGTGCTCTTGAGACCACGCTCCTGGAGCTGGTCCGACGTGACCGCGGTGATCGCGATCGGCGTCGATTGCTGGTTGGTCGGCTGGTGCGTCGCGGTGACGACGATGTCCTGGATGTCCGACTGGGTTTGATCAGATGCCTGCGCGTCGCTCGGCGCGGCCTGGGCCTGGGCCGCAGTGGTCGCCTGCGCCCCAGCGTGAGCCGCTGGGGTCATTGCCATGAACGCCAGGGTAGAAGCCGACGCTAAAATCGCCTTGTTCGCCATAAATCCTCCCAATTATGTTATCTCTTCACGGGCGAAGGCCTCCCCCCGGGAAGTATCCTCATCCAGCGATCGTCACCCTAGCGTCGGCATGTCCTTAAACTTGCCTGCATCGGCACCCCCATTTGCGGCGAATGGGGGCTATTGCAGAAAGCATGCGCGAAAGTGGGCTGTCTGGGATGAAGCCTTTTGCTCCACCGCTTCGCGCGCCCGCCAACCGGCTCGCCGGTCTTCAGAATGCGACAGCGTCTCCGCCCTTGAGGCCCAGCATTCGGCGCGCTTCGTCGGGCGTCGCGACGTCGAGCCCCAGTGCCTCGATGATGCCGCGGATCTTGGTTACCTGATCGGCGTTCGATTTCGCGAGTTCGCCGCGACCGATATAAAGGCTGTCCTCGAGCCCGACGCGCACATTGCCGCCGAGCAGCGCGCTTTGCGTGCAGAACGGCATCTGGTGCCGCCCCGCGGCAAAGGCCGAAAAGACATAGTCGTCGCCGAACAGGCTGTCGGCGATCGTCACCATATGGGCGAGGTTACGCGGATCGGCACCGATGCCGCCGAGAATCCCGAACACGCCCTGGATCAGGAACGGCGGCTCGATCAACTTGCGTTCAGCGAAATGCGCCAGGGTATAAAGGTGCCCGATATCGTAGCATTCGAACTCGAAGCGCGTACCGAATCCCTGCCCGATCTCGCGCATGATGCGCGCGATAAAGGCGTTGTCATTGTACATGATCCGCCCGGACGAGCCTTCGACATAATCGCGCTCCCAGCTGTGCTGCCATTGTTCGACACGCGCGCCCGCCCCGCTGAAGTCGAAGATCAGCGGCCCCATGTTGAGCGAGCAGAGCTCGGGCTGAAACGTCATCGCCGCCTCGAGGCGCGCGTCAAGCGACATCGTCGCGCTGCCGCCGGTGGAGATATTGATGACCGCGTCGGTCGCCTGCTTGATGCGCGGCAGAAACGCGCGGAAATGCTCCGCTGAAGGGCTTGGCCTGCCATCGATCGGATCACGGGCGTGCAGATGCAGGATCGAAGCGCCCGCCGCCGCCGCATCGATGGCGGCGTGTGCAATCTCGTCGGGCGTGACCGGCAGATGCGGCGACATCGACGGCGTGTGGATCGACCCGGTCGGCGCGCAGGTGATGACGATCTTCTTGGATGAACGCATGGTCGGGATCCTAAAGGCCGGCGTGACAGAGATATTTGTAGTTCAAATACTCGGCCATGCCATGATGCGAACCCTCGCGCCCGATTCCGGACAATTTGACTCCGCCGAACGGCGCCGCGGCGGTGGAGATAAGGCCGGTATTGATCCCGACCATGCCGGTTTCCAGATCGCGGCCGGCCCGCGCGATGATCTGCTCTCGCGTGGCACACACATAGGCGGCGAGGCCGAAGGGCGTATCGTTCGCCATCGCGATCGCCTGTTCGTAATGGTCGAACGCAATCACGCCGGCCAGCGGCCCGAAGGTCTCTTCGCGCGCAAGCAAGGCGTCGGGCGGCACGTCACGCAGCAGCGTCGCCGGGGATAAAAGCGAACCGTCGCCTTTGCCACCGGTCATCAGGCGCGCGCCGCGGGACAGTGCATCATCGAGATGGCGCTCGACCTTCTCGACCGCGCGTGCATTGATCAGCGGTCCGATGTCGGTTGCGGGGTCGAGTCCGTCGCCGACATTCAAGGCGGCGATGCGCGCCTGGAACGACATCAGGAACGCGTCATGGATTCCGCGCTGCACATAGATCCGGTTCGCGGCGATACAGCTTTGCCCGCCGTTGCGGAACTTGGCGATCATCGCGGCCTCCACCGCGACATCGAGATCGGCGTCGTCGAACACCAGCAGGGGCGCATTGCCACCAAGCTCGAGCGACAGCCGCTTGATGGTCGGAGCCGACCCGGCCATTAGCCGCGCGCCGATCGCGGTGGAGCCGGTGAAGCTGATCTTGCGCACCACGCTCGATGCGGTGACGATGTCGCCGAACAGCGCCGGCTCGCTCGTGACGACGCTCAGCACACCGGCCGGAACGCCTGCCTCCTCCGCCAGGGCGGCAAGCGCGAGCGCGGTAAGCGGCGTCTCGCTGGCGGGCTTGCAGACGATCGTGCACCCTGCCGCCAGGGCCGGCGCGATCTTGCGCGTCAGCATCGCCATCGGGAAATTCCAGGGCGTGATCGCCACGCAGACGCCGATCGGCTCGCGCTCGGCCATCAGGCGGCGACCCGGCATGTTGGGCGGCAGGATCTCGCCGATGATCCGCGTCGCCTCTTCGGCATAGAGTTCGATGAAGCCCGAACCATAGGAGACTTCGGCGCGCGCCTCGTTCAGCGGCTTGCCATTCTCAAGCGTGATCAGCCGGGCGAGATCTTCCTTGTCGCGCTCGATTACCGCGAGCCAGCGGCGCAGCAACGCCCCGCGCTCGCGGTGCGGTGTCCGTCCCCAGCGCGGAAAAGCCGCAGCAGCAGAGGCGATCGCGGCGTTGATCTCGGGCGCCCCGAGCGACGGGACCTGCCCGATGGTCTCGCCTGAAAACGGGTCGGTCACGTCGAAGGTCGCGCCCGAGGCGGCACCGTGCCATGCGCCGCCATAATATGCCTGCGCGCGAAGCAGGTCCGGTCGTGTCAGTGTCGCCCGGCGTGTATGCGTCGTGGTCAAGGTCCGTCCCATCTATGCGCGTTCAGCGCGAGCCGGCAGGATTGCCGCCCGGCCTTCGTACCGCGGCATGGCGTGCGGACTTTCCTTCATCGGCACACCGGGTTGCGCGGAACGGCGTCAGGCTGCCTGCGCGCCTTGCTGCGCCATGTGGCGGGCCGGGGACGCGCGCCGGAAGGTCGTTGCGCTCTCGTCCAGCTTGAGCCGGCGATATTCCCGCGGCGGCATGTCGTAGCGGTCGCGGAAGGTGCGTGTAAAATGCGGCGCGCTGTTGAATCCCCAGCCGAACGCGATCTCAGTCATCGAATGGCCGCGCCATGCCGGGTCGGCGATCTGCCGTGCGCATTGCTCCAGGCGCCGGCGCAGGATGTAGGCTGATACCGTCTCATTCTCGCTGGCGAAGATCATGCGGAGGTAACGCGACGAGAGTTTCATCCGCGCCGCGATCGAGGACGGGGTCAACTCGGGATCGCGCAGATGCTGCTCGATGAACAGCTTCACGGTCGCGCAGCGGCTACTCACGATCGCTGAACGCGATGCGGGCGTGTCGAAGGCAAGGGCATAGGCCGTGGCGATGATATCGAGCAGGTGACGGGCGACGCGCTCCTGATAGTGCAGCGATAATCCTGCCTCGAGATGGCCGAACAGGCTGAGCGCCATCCCCACTGCCGTCGCGGTCAATCCTTCACCGGCGCGCAGCGCCCGACCGCAAAAGCATTCGGGCGAAGGCAGATGCTCCTTGAGCGTGGAGGCTGCGACCTTTAGGAACAGCGCCTCGACATCGCCGGCAAACTTGATCTTCAAGGGCGCGACGCTGTCGCACAGCACGCAGTCGCCTTCGGCAAGCGTGATCGTGTTCCCATAGTGGCTGATCTCCCCGCTGCCGCGGATCTGCAGCATCAGGAAATAGGTGGGCGATGCGGTGCGGGCGATGTGCGCCGCGCCACGTTCGATCCCGGTCTTGGCGCAGGTCAGGCGAGCGATGCGCAGCGGGCCTAGGTCGCTGTCCGCCAATTCTGCCGAGAACCCCTCCAGCTTGGCTGGCTTGAAATCCATCGCTTCGACGCGCGCCGCGAAACCGTCATTCCACCCGCCGATCGCGGATCGAACCTTCAGATCACTCGTGCTGAAAACGTTCACAGAGCCATCTCCTACGACCAGGAGTTATTCCTCCCTGCGCACCTCCTATATCATATAGGAAATATGAAAAGCGAAAACTGTATCCCACACAAACGATCGCGTGAAATGAAGGTGGTCGCTGAAGGTGAGGTTACGCGTCGGTGAACGGTACGACGCGGGCGTAAGATCGCTTGATGTGCTCGCGCATCGCAGTTTCGGCCGCCTCCGGATCGCGCGATGTCAGTGCGTAGATCAGCGCGCCATGCTCGTTGACGGCCTCGGTTGCGACCTCGCTGTGGAAGCGCAGTCGGAAAATATGAAGATGCGAATGCAGCCGCGCAAGCGACTCGCGGATGATCTCGTTGCCGCTGCCCGCCGCCACCAGATCATGGAGCTCGGAATCTTGGTCGGCGAACTTGTCGTACGAGTCGCGCGAATCGCCCGGCGCCATAGCATGCGCCAACGCGACCAGATCGGCCATCGCGACATCGTCCATCCGCTCGGCGGCACAGCGCGCCGCGAACGGTTCGATCAATAGCCGCGCTTCGTAAAGCTGATCGAGTTGACGGCGGTTGAGTTGTGGCGCGCTGCAATAGCCGATGAAATGGCGCTTTGTGACGAGACCTACTACTTCAAGCATGCTGAGCGCTTCGCGGATCGGCGTCTGCGATACGCCCAGCCTGCGCGCCAGGCTGTCGATGGAGATACGCGTATCGGGAGGAATGGCGAGCGACATGATGTCCGCCCGGATCACCTCGAAGACTTCCTCAGCGAAACCGGGCGACCGCTTGATGCGATGCTGGTCGGCGCCGGGCTGTTCGGGATAGCCGCCATCGGGCTTCGCGCTCGCGCCCGCTTGCAGGATGGGGGATCGGCGCGCCACTTGGGCCTCCTCAATGAAACACGACGTGAGCGGCCCCCTCGCCACGATCGGCATCGGTCAGCTGTTGCCCACACCTACCATGGATATAACCCCCCCGCGAGGGAACAGATAGGCGTTGTTACCGTCATCGGCGTCAGCGCCTTGCTCCGGACGGCACGATTCTTTCCACGTTTCGCGCCGCTTGCGCCCGCCAATCGCCCCCGACGCAAGTCGCAGTGCCTCCTTGAGCAAGTCGCTTCATCCGGCCGGCCCTAGTCATTGTTTTTCAGGGACCAGGAAAAGCGAGTACGATGGCGTTGGGGGAACAGAGGCTGATCACGATAGCGAATGTGGGCACGCTCACCTTCGGGCCGGGAGCATTGTCGCAATGCGCTGCCGACCTGATCGGACGGCAGGCACGATCGGTCTTCATCGTCACCACCGAGCCGACCCTTTTCCTGTGCGCGCCGCTCGTCGACGCGCTCGAGGCTGCCGGAGTCGCGGTCACCCTTTGGTACGAACTCCCCGGGGAGCCGACCTTCGGTGAGTTCGACGCTGCCCTGACGGCGGCGCGCGCCTGTAGCGCTGACGCCGTGGTGGGCCTCGGTGGCGGCAGCGCGATGGACGTCGCAAAACTTGTCGCTGCGCTCGCCGACGGCACTCAGCATATCACCGACGTCGTTGGATCGGATCTGCTGGCCGGCCGCACCCGCTGGCTGGCCTGCATCCCGACCACCGCAGGCACCGGCAGCGAGGTAACGCCGATCGCCATTCTCGGCGACGTCGACGAAGACCTGAAGAAGGGAATCGTCAGCCGTTATCTGGTACCGGACGCCGCCTATCTCGATCCGGCCTTGACCGTGACGATGCCGCCTGCAGTGACCGCGGCAACCGGTCTCGACGCCCTTACGCACTGCATTGAAGCCTATGCCAACCGCTTCGCGCATCCGCTGGTCGACACCTATGCCATTGCCGGCATCAGCCTGATCGCGGAAAACATCGTGCGTGCCTGCATGGACGGCAGCGACATCGCCGCGCGCTCGGCGATGATGCGCGCCAGCCTTTACGGCGGGCTGTGCCTCGGCCCGGTCAATACTGCGGCCGTCCATGCGCTCGCATATCCCCTCGGCGGCGAGTTCCACATCCCGCACGGCGTCGCGAACGCCCTGCTCCTGCCGCACGTGCTGCGCTTCAATATCGCGGCGACGCCCGAACGCTATGCTGCCATTGCGCGGGCACTCGGCGCCGACTGCATCGGCGACGACGCGGCGGACTCGCTGGCGGGTGTCGAGCGCGTCATCGCACTGGCCGAGGCGTGTGGGATCAAGCGTCGCCTGTCCGACTTCGGCATTTCGCGCGATGCGATTCCGCGTATGTCGGCCGCGGCGATGACCGTCACGCGGCTGCTCGACCGCAACCCTCGCACCGTGACCGAGGTCGACATCCGCGCGATCTATGAGGCCGCCTGGTAAGGAAGGACGCGGCAGCTACCGATCCAGATATGCCGCAAGCGCGGGCGGTGCAATCGAGGCGCTCCGAAAGGGCACCGACTCAGGCAATGGCCGGCTTGGACGGAATGTCCTTGCCTCGGTGGTTCGCAGACAGTCTGCTCCTCGATCCACCGCCGATGCAAGCTGCTGTCGTCCCGAGTCCTTGAAAAGGTCATTGGCCTGAGGCCAGGCGTTCGTTCCGCGTTAGACAACGTCGCGAGCGGTCGGTTGACCCCTTGCCGCGCGTGAGGCCTACTTTCCGAGAGAGAGGGTCGATGAACATAATGGGATCGATATCGGAGACCGAAGCCGGGACTGCTGGTCCGAGAGTGCCTACAATCAGACCTTTCTGGGAATTCGCTCGCGGTCCGTTTCTCAGCGTTCGGCGCGGGTTCGTGTCCTGATTTTGGCAGGGGCGACGCTGGGACCACCCAAAGGCGCGGCAGTCGACAACGGCGCGATATCAGCGTGTTAATTGACGACTTCTAGTCCTGTAAGCGTTCGAACCTGCCCGGCTGGATGATTCGATGCGGCATCGTGATTCGAAGAGCCTCGACAGGGCCGACGGCTGCGACCCTGCACGATCGTGAGCTGATTCGTGTTCAAATTGTCCAGAGATGTTTTTCGTACATTTTCCGTACAGAGCTCTTGCGCGCAAGCTAAGTATTTGAAAATATGGCGCACCCGACAGGATTCGAACCTGTGGCCTCTGCCTTCGGAGGGCAGCGCTCTATCCAGCTGAGCTACGGGTGCCTGTCGGCAGCGACTAGCAGAGGCTTTTCGCCCCCGCCAGCGCTTTCCGCGTGTCAGTGCGTCAGCGTCACCGGCTGGAACTGGCCGAGGCCGCAACTCGGGCCGCGCATCGGTGGGCTGGTGGTGAAGACATTGATGATGTCGGTCGAGCAAAGCTGGCTGAGCGACGTCTCGTAACTGAAATGCTCCTCGAACCCGAGGCTGGGGCAGGCGGCGGGCAGGGTGTTGCGATAGACCTTGTTGCGGCCGTTCATCTCGAAATCGATGATCTGGTCGCTGCGCACATGGCTGGCGCGGATGCCGCTCAGCGGAATGCACGACACCGCCGGGCCGGTCGGCGTCGCCTCCGGGATCTTGCGGGCATCGCGCGCCAGGGCGGGGGCGGTGACGAGGGTGGCGGCGAGGGTCAGGGCGAAGAGCGGGCGCATCGGATCACTCCTTCTTGGTCGGGGCAGGCGTCTTGGGCTTGAACGCACAAAGGTCGCAAACGACGCAGCGCCAGCATTCCGGCCGCCGCGCCTTGCAGACATAGCGCCCGTGCAGGATCAGCCAATGGTGCGCGTGCAGGCGGAAGGGCTGCGGCACGGCCTTGTCGAGCTTGAGCTCGACCGCGAGCGGCGTTTTGCCGCGCGCCAGCCCGGTACGGTTGCCGACGCGGAACAGATGCGTGTCGACGGCGAAGGTCTCCGCGCCGAAGGCGACGTTCATCACGACATTGGCGGTCTTGCGCCCGACACCGGGCAGTCTTTCCAGCGCGTCGCGATCCGCCGGCACCTCGCTGCCATGCTCTGCGATCAGCGCCTCGCTCAGCGCGATGACGTTCTTGGCCTTGGTGTTGAACAGGCCGATCGACTTGATGTGTTCCTTCAGCCCCGCCTCGCCCAGCGCGACCATCGCCTCGGGCGTGGTGACCTGCGCGAACAACGCCCGCGTCGCCTTGTTGACGCCGATATCGGTCGCCTGCGCCGACAGCACCACCGCGACGAGCAGGGTATAGGGATTGACCGATTCGAGTTCGGTTTCGGGATGCGGATTGTCGGCGGCAAGGCGCGAGAAGAAATCGACGATGTCGGCCTTGTTCACAGGCCGAGCACCTCGCTCATCGCATAGCGCCCGGCGGGCTTGCCGGCGAGCCACAGCGCCGCGGTCACCGCGCCGCGCGCGAAGATCGAGCGGTCGTCGCCGCGATGCCCCAGTTCGATCCGTTCGCCCTGGCCGGCGAAGATCACCTGATGGTCGCCGACCACCGAGCCGCCGCGCAGCGAGGCGAAGCCGATCGTGCCTTCGCTGCGTGCGCCGGTCAGCCCGGCGCGGTCGCTGACGCGCACCTCGGCGAGCGTCGTGTTGCGCCCCGCCGCCGCCGCCTCGCCAAGCAGCAGCGCGGTGCCCGACGGTGCGTCGATCTTGTGGCGATGGTGCATCTCGACGATCTCGATATCCCAGTCGGGGCCGAGCTTTTCCGCCGCCTCGCGCACCAGCCGCGCGAGCAGGGTGACGCCGAGCGAGGTATTGCCGGTCTGCAGCACCGCGATATCGGCCGCCGCCGCGTCGATCAGCGCATGGTGATGGGCATGCAGCCCGGTCGTGCCGATCACGATCGGCGTACCGGCGGCGCGCGCGGCGGCAAGGTTGGCCGCAAGCGCTGTCGGCGTGGTGAAATCGACCAGCACATCGGCGGCCCGGGCGAGCGCGGCGGGGTCGCCGCCGGCGTCGATTCCGCCGGCCAGCGTCGCCCCGAGATCGGGGATCGCGGCGGCGATCGCCTGGCCCATTCGCCCCGCGCTGCCGAAGATACCGATCGCGGTCACAGGTCCTGCTCCCAAAAACTCCGCTGCGCGTTACCGGCATCGGCGGCAGGATGCCAAGTGCTAAAGGCGAATAGCCGCCGGACGGGCGGAGATTACGGCTTCAACCCATAGCCGGCATAGACCTGCGCGATGCTCGGGTCGATGCGCAGCGCTGCGGCGATGTCCGCCTTGCTGTCCGCCGCCCGGCCGAGACGAGCACGCGCCAGCCCGCGACCGTAAATGCTGCTCGCATTGCGCGGTCGCATGGTGACGGCGCTGCCATAATCGTCGGCTGCCTTCGCCCAATCGCCGCGCTGCAGCCACACCAGGCCGCGACTGTCGAGGATCATCGCGTTGGGCTGTTTGGCGACCGCCTTGTCGCATTGCGCGACGGCTGTCTCGAGCGCGACCCGGAAGGTCGCGTGTCGCCAGCAGGCGTCGTTGAGGCTGTCGGCATCGTCGGGTGCCTTGGCGAGTTGCGCATCGCCGCGCGCGACATAAGGTTTGGGGTCGCCGCCAATCGCCAGCATCAGGTCGCGCTCGTTGGCGACGCCGTCATTGCCGCCACTTGCGTCGAGCGCCGCATCGTACGCCGCGACGATCGCCGTCCGTGCCGCCGGATCGACGAGCAGCTTGCGCAGCGCCGGCGCGGGCACGTCGTACGCCGGCGCGAGCTTGATCAGCGCCAGCATGTCGGCCAGCCGATTCTTGTCGTCACTGAGATCGTAGCTCAGCCGGGTGTAGTAGGCGCCGATGCTCGGCGCGATCGCGATCGAGCGCACAAGCTCGGTCGCCGCTTCGCGCCGTTGCCCCGCCGCGACGAGGATGCGGCCCAACAGGGCGTGTGCATCGGCATCGTCGGACTGGGGCCGTACCAGCGCGCGCGCCTGTTCGATCGCGTCGCCGGGCTTGCCCTGTTCGAGCAGCAGCTGCGCGCAGACGTCATGGGCCCAATAATCATCGGGCTTCCGGACCAATACGATGCGCGCGTCGGACATCGCGCCGGCGGCGTCGCCGAGCTCGAAGCGCACCTCGCCGCGCTTGCGATAATTTTCGACCGCCTCCGGTCGCAGCAGGATGATCCGGTCGTAAAGGATCAGCGCATCCTCCAGCCGGCCGGCATCGACCAGCATCTGCGCCTTGCCGAGGATCGCGACCGGTTCGCGGCGATCCGTAGCGAGCGATTCGTCATAGGCGATGCCGGCATCCTTGGTTCGACCGAGGCGAACGAGCACCTGGCCGCGCATCGCCAACAGCGCCGCGCCGCGCTCGCCGCCGGTGATCCGGCGGTCGATCAGCTTGAGCGCGTCGTCATTCTTGCCTGCTACCGCCAGGCGGTTGATCTCGGTGAGGCTGGCATCCGCCGCCGGCTCGCTGTTGGCGGCCATGGTCGCCGCGGGCGCGCCGCCGGTTTCGTAATCGGCCGGCGCGCGAAGGAAGAGTTGCCGCGCGAACAGGCCGTCGGTCAGCTTGTCGGCATCCTTCGCCGCCGCGTAGTTTACTTCGAACGGGCGGTTGCTGCTCGCCGCGCTCATCTCGAACCGGCCGTCCTTCAGCGCGACGGTGCGAACATAATGCACCCCGCCGACGGTCTTGTCGAAGGGATCGCCCTCGATCGAAAAGCCCTTGCCGTTATCGGGCAACAGGATGGTTTCGCGCGAAAGCGAATAATCGCCGTCGACCGCCACCGGTGCGGCATCGGCATCGCGTTCGCGCTTTGGCGCGATGTCGCGGCCCAGCCGTGCATAATCGGCTTCGTATCGCTGGGCCGAGTCGAGTCCGCCACTTTCCCACGTCATCCGCGCCTTGCCGGTGAACGACATGCTGACGTCGCCGGTCTGCTCGTCGACCGCATAGGTGACGGTGTCGAGGTCGATCCAGTTGTAGCGGTCGCGCCAGGTCTTGCGCATGATCTCGTCGCGCTGCGCCGCGGTGACGAACGACAGCGACACGCGCATCTTGCTGCCGGTATCGCCGCGAAAGGTGACCGATCCGCTTGCCTTGGCCGGCTTGGCCAGACCATCGCGCGCGTCGAGCGCCAGGCGATATTCGGTGTCGGGCAGGCTCGGTTCGGTCGCCACCAGCGCGGCGAGCGCGGGCCGGGCCGCGTCGATCGGCAGCGCCCATTTGAAGTCCGGAACGGCGAGCGCATCGATGCCGCGATCGCCGAGGCGGGTGCCGTCGAGCCAATAGACCTTGTCGCCGATAACGGCACGCGCGATCACATGGTTGAACCGTCCCGGCATCGGCAGCGACGTGTCGAGTCCGTCGCCATCGGTCGCCGAGACGAGCGCCGGCTCGGCGGTGATCCCCAGCGCGTGCAGCAGGGCGAGCAACAGCACCGTCTTGCCCTTGCAGTCGCCGCTCTTGCCCGACCAGACGGTGTCGGCGCTTTCCGGGGTGTAATTGCCCAGTCCGTCGACGCGCGCGATATAGCGCACCTGCGACTGCACGACGCGCAGCGCCTCGCCGGCGCGCACCTTGGGATCGGCCGACAGCGCCGCGATCCGCTTCGCCTCGACCATCACCGGCGAATCGGGCGCGGCCGTTGCGGCCTTGCGGTAAAGCGGCCGCATGACCTCGGCGACCTGACCCCAATCGGTGAAGTCGGCGATCTGCAGCAACCCGCCATTGGCGAAGCGGCCCGGCGCACCGTTGGGAAGCTCCGGCGTCGTCCAGCCGTCGCGGGCCAGCGTGAGTATCTGCCAGCCATCCTGTCGCGTCAGCACGCCCTTCGGTGCCAGCGGACCCGCCGCCCATTTGACCGAACGGGCAAGCGGCCAGGAATAGCGCAGCGACATCCGGTCGGTCGACGGCATCTTGGTCAACGGCGCCGACACCTCGATATGGCCGCCGAGCACCGGATTGGCTTCGTCGATCGTATAGGCGACTTCGAGTTCGTCGCCGACATGCAGATCGGGGACCTGCAGGATGGCGGTGAGGACGCCGGTGATCATGAGCGACTCCAGCCCCGCCTCGCGCCGCAGGATCTGGAAGCCCTTGCCGTCGCCCAGCACGTCGATCGCCTGGGTGCCGCGATGGATGGTGACGCGGTGAACGGTGACGCCGCCGAAGGCCGGTTGCCACGCGAGCCCGACATTGCCCATCGCCAGCAGCCCTTCGGGCGCGTTGATGCGCGTGATCTGGCGGTAGAAAGTATGGGTGCCGCGTTCGTCGAAGCGCACCTGACAATCGATCAGGCGCGCCGTCACCGCGCCGTCCGCCGGCTTCCCGACGGGTGCCGAGAGCGGCGTTACCCAGGCCGGTGCCGCGCCGACGTGCAGCGCATCGTCGGCATAAGCCGTTCCGATGCACAGCATCGCGGCCATCACCGTCAGCATCAGCCGGATCATCTTCGCACCCCCGAGAAACCTGCGCGGCGGCAGCCTAACCTGCGGGTGATGAAAGACAATGGTCCGGACAATCGATCATGATGCCGGTGGTGCGATCAGTGTTGCGCAATCCGGGCGGCGATCAGCTCGCTTCGCGCTTCGGCAAAGGCGGCCTGGAATTCGGCCTTGGTCATCAGCCGCTCGACGATCAGCCCGCCGAGCAATTGCCCTGCGGTTAAGTCGCTGCGGAAATGCTGGCCGCACACGATGCGGCTCTGGCCGTAGCGCGCGGCGCGGGCGAGCAGCGCGGGCGCCTGGGCCGGCACGAGCCGCGCCAGCGTTTCGCCCATCGAGAAGGCCATCGACGTGTGCCCGCTGGGATAGCTCGACAGCGGATCCTCGTTGCGCTTGCAGCTCTTCAGCCCAGGCTCGACCGCATAGGGGCGCGGGCGCCTGAATTCGTCCTTGCCGGCGTCGACCACCGCCTTCTCGCTGGCACGCACCAGCGCCATCAGTCGTGCCGTCGCGGGCAGCTTGTCGAGATCGAAACGCGGGCCGAGCACGACCGCAAAGATCGTCGCGTTCTTGGTGTCGCCATCATGGCGTGCATCGGCCTCTTCGTCCGGCGTGCGTGCCGCCTCGGCGGCGTGCAGTTCGGCGAACTCGGCCGCTGCCTGCGCGCTGCCCGCCGCCGGGGGCGGCGGCAGCACGCGCGCCGGGTCGAGATCCGTCGGCGACAGCAGCACCGGAGCGTGCTGCGCTGGTGCTGCGGCGGCGAGCGCCGCCGCCGCAACGTAGCTTAGGTTCAGAATTTGAACGTCACCTGGCCCGAAACGGCGCGACCAGCCTGATAATAATATTGTGCTGTCGGGCTCGCCGGCACGCTCTCACCCGAAATCTGGTTGATCTTCTGCGAGTCGAGCAAGTCGGTCACGTTGATCCCGACGCGAACCGGGCCGATGTCATAGCTCGCGGCCAGATTGAGCGTGTTGTACGGGTCGATCCGGATCAGGTCGGCCTGATCGGCGAACTGCGGGCCGGTCCATTTATCGGTCAGCGAAAAGCGGATCGGGCCATGCTTGTAGAGGATGCCGCCAGCCGCCGTCGACAGCGGTGCCTTGGCGACCTGCGGGCGAATGCCGGCTGCCGTCAGCGACTTGGCCTTGGCATAGTTGCGCGAGGCGTTGGCGAACAACGCGAAGCCGTTGTTGAACGCATAGGTCACCTGGCCTTCGACGCCCTTGTAGAGCGCGCCGCCAATATTGGTGAAGATCACACCCTCGCCCGGAACGGGCGAGGTTGAGCTGGCAAACTTGTTGGTGAAGTCGATCGAATAGACGTCGGCGTCGATCGACAGATGGGTGCCGTGATAGACCACGCCGAACTGGTAGTTGGTCGATTTTTGCGGGTCGACCGAGGAGAGATCGGGCCGCGCGACATAGAGCTGGCTCAGCGGCGGCGCGAGGAAGCCCTTGGCATATTGGCCGTAGATCGTGAGGTTGTCGAACGGCTGATAGTTCACCGTCAGGAACGGCAGATCCGCCGTGTAGGTCTTCGACAGCCGCTGCGCGTAACGCGTGGTCTGGTTATACAGCGCGTCGATACGCCGGTTGAAATCGACATGCTTGAAGCCGGGCGTGATCTTTAGCCCCGGGAACGGCCGCAGCTCCAGCTCGACGAATTCCTCGGTGTGGTTGCCCTTCGAGTTCTGGTCGAACTTGATGTAGAGCGGCGTTACCTCGCCGGGCCGCAGGCCCGTCGCCGGCGCGGTCACAGCTTTTTCGACATAGTTGAACGCGCCGGTCGTGAGATCGACGTCGCGCTGCTGGCGGTAGGTATGACTGAATTCGAGCCATGCGCCCGCGGTCAACGCGCCAAAACCGAAATCCCAGCGGAACTTGGAGATGTCACCATAGACGCGATACTTGTTGGTCTTGGTATAACCGGGAATGTCGCCGGCGATCTTGGTCTTCCCGTCAGCGGCAGTCGTGGAATAGGTCGCGCCCGGCAGCGTCGTCACGTCGTTGGCCGAAAGCGTCTCGTTGTCGTAATAATAGGTGTAGGCGCGGCTGTCGAAGGTAAAGTTGGGCGTAATATTCGCCTCGAATTTGACGATCTCGAAATCTGTCGTTTTTGTCGTGTGATTGAAACCGAAATATTGCGAGGTCTTGGGATCGTCGTTGAGCGCGTAATAGCGCCCGAACAGCGCTTGCTGTGCAAGTGTCGATCCGTCGCTGTCGGCCTGGTTGAACTTGTTGTGGTTGTACGTCGCGAGGAACGTCAGCTTCACGTCGGGTCCGACCGGCACGATGACCTTGCCGAACAGATTGTAGTTTTCGTAGGGCGAGTGGGTCGACCGGCCGTCGCTGTGGACATATTGGCCGGTGAACACTGCCTCGGTGCCGCCCAGGCCCTTGATCTCGCCGGTCTCGAGCAGGCCGCGCAGAAGATAGGTGTTGAAGCTGCCATAGCTTCCTTCGAGTTGGCCGCCGAACTTCTCGCGCGTTGCGCGCGAGAAGAGGTTGAACGTACCACCGAAGGTCGCTTGACCCAGCTGGCTCGCATTGCCCGGGCCACGGTCGACGACCAGCGTCTCGACGGTGTTCGAGGGGAAAAAGGTGGTCGAGTGGTGCGTCGGGTCGTTGGTGTCGCCGAACGGCACGCCGTCATAAGTGACGTTGTATTCGCCGTCCTGGAAGCCGCGGATTTGCGCCTTGGATTCCGACAGGCCGATGCCGTTGTTCCCGCCATAGTTGCTGACGCTCGGCGTGATCAGCGCGATCTGGTTGAAATCCGCCGTCGCGGGAAGCGACTCGTCGATGAACGAGCGCGAGACGATCGCCTGAGGCTGCGTCGTCTGCAACGACGCCGTCACCGGTGCGATCTCGTTGGCGCGTGTCGCGGTGACGATGATGTCGGAGCTTTCGGCGATCTTCTGCTGGTCGTCGACCGCCGGCGCCGCAGCCGGGGCGGCCGGCTCGGCCGGAGCAGCGCGCATCTCGGCGGTGGCGGCGAGCGACAATGTGGCCAGGATGATCGCGCTCGCGCCGCCCAGCAGGCGGTGCGCCAGAATGGCGTTCGACATTGTTTCGATTTCCCCGTTTGGCGCCCTGTCGGCGCGTTAGGGTCGCGCTAGGGAGAATCGATGACTCTTCGGCGGCAGTATCGTTACGGATCGGTGACAATTACGCAGATGACACATTTGTCATCGAGAGGGTGAGTGATCAGGCGGCGACGACCTCCCGGAATTTCAGCCCGAACGCCGCGCCGCCATCGGGATGGTTGGCCGCGCTGACGCCGACATCCATCGCATCGGCGAAGCCCTTGACGATCGCCAGCCCCAGCCCGCTGCCCCCCGCCCGGTCGCTGCCCGCGCCGCTGACGAAGAGGTCGAACACGCGGTTGCCGAGTGTCGGGTCGATCCCCGGGCCATCGTCGCGGATCGTCAGCCCGATGCCGTCGGTCTCGCGCCGGCCCTCGACGGTGATCGTGCCGCCGGCGCGACCATGTTCTGCGGCGTTGGCGAGCAGGTTGATCAAGACCTGATGGAGCAACTTGGGGTCGGCGCGCACGAAGGGCAGGCTCGCCGGCACCTTGAGATCGATATGTTTGCCGCGCAGCGGATCGCGCAGGTCGTGCACCGCCCCGCCGATCGCATCGGTCAGATCGATCACCTCGGAGGCGAGCGTGAGCGCGCCGGATTCGAGCCGCACCATCGACAGCAAATTGCCGAGGAAGCGCTCGAGCCGCTGCACCTCGGCCTGCGCGACGCGCACCGGCTCGGACGCCGGCTGTTCGGCGGCGAGCACGCCGATCGCCGAGCGCACCGAGGTCATCGGCGTACGCAGGTCGTGGCCGATCGAGGAGAGCAGCGCGATGCGCAGCCGGTCGCGCTCCTTGAGCACCGAGAGTTCGCGCACCTCGCTTTCGAGATGCAGCCGCTCATGCGCGAGCGAGGCCTGGGCGACGAGATTGGCGAGCAGCACGGCATAGTCCGACGGCACCGGATCGCCGCCGTCGCTGCGCGCGACGCCGAGCACCGCGAGAATGCCGAGCGAGGTCTTGAGCGGATGAAACTGCCAGTCCGAGCCGTTGAGCGTCGCGGTGCCACTGCCCGATGCCTCGCCGCGGGCAAACGCCCAGTCGAGCGCGGCGCGGTCGATCGGGGTCAGCGGATCGCCTGGCGGCACCGCCGCGAGCATGTCGGGCTCGCCGTCGCGCAGCACGAACAGCCGCGCATGCACGTCGAGCAACCGCGCCGCCTCGGCGACGACGGTCTCGGCCGTGCTCTGCGCGTCCGACACGCGCGTCAGCGCCTGGGCGAAGGCAGCGAGATCGGCATTGGTCCGCGCATTGCGCACGCCGATCGCGGCGCGTGACCGCGTCGCCCCGGTCAGCCGGCTGGTGAAAGTGGCGATACCGAGCAGGATCATCACGGTGATCACGCTTTGTGGGTCGGTGATGGTGAAGGTGTAGACCGGCGGCAGGAAGAAGAAGTTGTACGCCAGCGCCGCCGCCACGCCGGTGACCAGGCCCGGCCCGAGGCCATAGCGATTGGCCGCGACGATCACCGGCACGAGATAGAGCAGGTCGAGCGGCCCCGACCCGATCAGCGGCTGGGCGACCACGCCGACGATCGTCGTCGCCGCGACCAGCGCCGCGATCGCCAGATAGACCAGCGGGTCGATGTTCGGCGGCACCCAGCGCTGCTTCGGCGCGCTGTGCTGTGTCGCGTCGGCGGGGATGACATGGACGGCGAGGCCGTCGCTCGCATCGAGCATCGTCTCGACCACCGAGCCATGGCGCAGCGTGAACCACCAGTTGCGGCGCGACTTGCCGAGCACCAACTGCGTCGCGCGCATCGCCTGCACCTGCGCGGTCAGGCCGGCGGTGACGCTCTCGGCGGCGATCGTCGCGATCGTCGCGCCGAGCGTCGCGGCCAGCCGCAGCGTCGCCGCGACCCGCGCCTTCTGCTCGGGCGAGAAGTTCTCGGCGCGCGGCGTCTCGATAAACACCGCCGACCATGGCGCGCGCAGCGCATCGGCAAGCCGCTTGGCGGTGCGCACCAGCGCATCGGCGCCGGGCAACTCGCTGACCGCGACCAGCACGCGCTCACCGGCGGCGAACGATCCCGCGACCGCGCCGGCGTCGAGATCCTCGAGCATCCGCCGGTCGACCGTGTGCGCCGCCTGGCGCAACGCCATCTCGCGCAAGGCCGACAGATTGGGCTTGGAGAAGAAGTGCCCCAGCGCGCGCGTCGCCTCGGCCGGGACATAGACCTTGCCGTCCTTCAGCCGCGCGATCAGCTCGTCGGGCGGGATGTCGACGATCTCGATCTCGGCATCGTCGAAGATCGCATCGGGCACCGTCTCGCGCACCCTGACGCGCGTAAAGCTCGCGACGACGTCGTTGAGGCTCTCGATATGCTGGACGTTGAGCGTGGTGTAGACGTCGATCCCGGCGTCGAGCAGCTCGACGATATCCTGCCAGCGCTTCGGGTGCCGGCTGCCCTCGACATTGCTGTGCGCGAGCTCGTCGACCAGCGCCAGTTTCGGGTGGCGCGCGAGGACGCCATCGAGATCCATCTCGGTCAGCGTCTGCCCGCGATAGTCGATCGTGCGGCGCGGCACGACCTCGAACGGCGCGACCAGCGCCTCGGTCTCGGCGCGGCCATGCGTCTCGACGACCGCGACGACGACATCGACCCCCTCGCGCAGCCGCGCGGCGCCCTCACTCAGCATCTCGAAGGTCTTGCCGACACCGGGCGCGGCGCCGAGAAATATCTTCAACTGCCCGCGCGCTTCGCGCGTCGCGGCGCGCAGCAGCGCGTCGGGCGAGGGGCGCTTGTCGGTCAAAATTAACTCCCCTCCCCTTCAGGGGAGGGGTTGGGGGTGGGGCCGTGCCGCAAGCGCCGCGCTCGTGGAGAGGCCACACCCCAACCCCTCCCCTGAAGGGGAGGGGCTTGACGGAGGAACACGCTGCGCTCCGATCTCTGAAGCTTGTTCATCATCATCCCCCAAATCCTATGCACCCCCGCGCCCAAACGCCACGCCCAACCGCCCGACTTTATGCAAACTTAACGCCCCCGCCGCGCATTCGCCGTCGCACCTTTACGCCCCCAACTCCTATCTGCGCTGTCGACCCGGCCCGTTCCCCGCGCCGGCACAAATCAGGGCGTTTCCCGATGACCGACATCCTGTGGCTCGCCGCGCTGGCCGGCCTGTTCCTGCTCACGCTGGCTTATTGCCGCCTGTGCGACGAGGCCTGAGCACATGACGCTCCACCTCATGCTGGCGGCGATCACCGCCGCCGCGCTGCTGCTCTATCTCGTCGCGGTGCTGCTGCGCCCCGAACGCTTTTAGAAAGGGACCACGCCATGACCTTTGCCGGCTGGGCGATGATCGCCCTGTTCACCATCATTCTCTGGGCGCTGGCCAAGCCGGTCGGCCTGTGGCTGTTCGCGCTCTACGAAGGCCGCCGCACGCCGCTCCATCTGGTCCTCGGGCCTGTCGAGAGCGGCTTCTACAAGCTCGCCGGGATCGATCCCAATGCCGAGCAGGGGTGGCGCCGCTACGCCGTGCACATGCTGGCGTTCAACCTCGCGCTGCTGCTGCTGACCTATGCTGTGCTGCGGCTGCAATTCTACCTGCCGCTCAACCCTAGCCATTTTGCCGGCGTGTCGCCCGATGGCGCCTTCAACACCGCGATCAGCTTCACCACCAACACCAACTGGCAATATTATTCGGGCGAAGTCGCGATGTCGAACTTCAGCCAGATGTTCGGGCTGACGATCCACAACTTCCTCTCCGCGGCAACCGGCATCGCGCTGGCCTTCGCGCTGTTCCGCGGTTTCGCACGGCGTGAATCGAAGACCGTCGGCAATTTCTGGGCCGACTGCACGCGCGTCACGCTCTATCTGCTGCTGCCGATCTCGATCGTCTATGCTGTCTATCTGATCGCCAGCGGCGTGCCGCAGACGCTCGCCATGTCGGTCGACGCGACGACGCTCGAAGGCGTCAAGCAGACCATCTCGCTCGGCCCGGTGGCGAGCCAGGAAGCGATCAAGATGCTCGGCACCAATGGTGGCGGCTTCTTCAACGCCAACAGCGCGCATCCGTTCGAAAACCCCAGCGCGATGACCAATTTCGTCCAGATGCTGTCGATCTTCCTGATCGGCTTCGGCCTGACCTGGTGCTTCGGCAAGGCGGTCGGCAACACGAAACAGGGCTGGGCGATCCTCGCCGCGATGACCATCCTGTTCCTCGCCGGCACCTCGATCGCCTATTGGCAGGAAGCCGCCGGCAACCCCGTGCTGCACCAGCTCGGCGTCGCGGGCGCCAATATGGAGGGCAAGGAAGTGCGCTTCGGCGCCGCCGCCTCGTCACTCTTCGCGGTCGTCACCACGGATGCGTCGTGCGGCGCGGTCAATGCGATGCACGACAGCTTCACCGCGCTCGGCGGCATGATCCCGCTGATCAACATCCAGCTCGGCGAGGTCGTCGTCGGCGGCGTCGGTGCGGGCATCTACGGCTTCCTGCTGTTCGCCATCCTCAGCGTGTTCGTCGCCGGGCTGATGGTCGGTCGCACGCCGGAATATGTCGGCAAGAAGATCGAGGTACGCGAGGTCAAGTTCGCGGTGCTGGCGATCGCCGTGCTGCCGCTGCTGATCCTCGGCGGGACCGCGATCGCCGCGGTCACCACCGCCGGTCAGGCGGGCCCGCTCGCCAAGGGCGCGCATGGCTTCTCCGAGATCGTCTATGCCTTCAGTTCGGCCGTCGGGAACAATGGCTCGGCCTTTGCCGGGATCACCTCCGGCACGCCCTTCTACAATGCGCTGCTGGGGCTGGCGATGTGGGGCGGGCGCTTCTTCATGATCGTGCCGATGCTGGCGATCGCCGGCAGCCTCGCGGCGAAGAAATACACACCGCCGTCATCGGGCTCTTTCCCGACCACCGGACCCTTGTGGGTCGGGCTGCTGATCGGCGTCATCCTGATCATGGGTGGCCTGACCTTCCTGCCCAGCCTCGCGCTCGGACCGATCGCCGATCATCTCGCGATGATCTCGGGGAAGCTGTCGTGAACCGATGTCACTTAACCCGTCATGCCGGACTTGTTCCGGCATCCACTCCTCCTCGCACGCCGCCGTGCCCGAGGCACGGTGGACCCCGGAACAAGTCCGGGGTGACGCACTCCTTTGATCGGAAACCCCGATGACCCAGACCACCTCGATCTTCACCGTCAATCTGCTCCTCCCGGCGATCGGCGATGCCTTCAAGAAGCTCGATCCGCGCCAGCTGATCAAGAACCCGGTGATGTTCACCACCGCGACCGTCGCGGCGTTGCTCACCGTGCTGCTGGCGATCGGTGGCGAGCCGCTCGCGATCGGTTTTCAGCTCCAGCTGATCGTCTGGCTGTGGCTGACGGTGCTGTTCGGCACCTTTGCCGAGGCGCTGGCCGAGGGGCGCGGCCGCGCCCAGGCCGCGTCGCTGCGCGCCGCCAAGGCCGATCTCACCGCCAAGCGCATGCTCGGTGTCGGCGAGACCTGGGAACTGGTCGCGGCAAGCCGGCTGGAAAAGGACGAGATCGTCCTGGTCGAGACCGGCGACCTGATCCCCGCCGATGGCGAGGTCATCGCCGGCGTCGCCTCGGTCAACGAGGCCGCGATCACCGGCGAGAGCGCCCCCGTCATCCGCGAGGCGGGCGGCGACCGCTCCGCCGTCACCGCCGGCACGCGCGTCATCTCCGACCAGATCAAGGTTCGCGTCACGCAGGAGCCCGGCCAGGGTTTCCTTGACCGCATGATCGCGCTGGTCGAAGGCGCCGAGCGCCAGAAGACCCCCAATGAGATCGCGCTGACCATCCTGCTGGTCGGCCTGACGATCATCTTCCTGATCGCGGTCGGCACCATCCCGGCCTTTGCTTCCTATGCCGGCGGCGGCGTGCCCGTCGCGATCCTCGCCGCGCTGCTCATCACGCTCATCCCGACGACCATCGCCGCGTTGCTGTCGGCGATCGGCATCGCCGGCATGGACCGGCTCGTGCGCTTCAACGTGCTCGCCAAGTCGGGCCGCGCGGTCGAGGCGGCCGGCGACATCGACGTGTTGCTGCTCGACAAGACCGGCACGATCACCATCGGCGATCGCCAGGCGAGCAAGTTCCACGCGCTTGCCGGCGTCACCGTCGACACGCTGGCCCACGCCGCGCTGCTGTCGAGCCTCGCCGACGAAACGCCCGAGGGCCGCTCGATCGTCGTGTTGGCGCGCGAACGCCACGCCATCCCGACGCTCGCCATGCCCGACGGCGCCGAGATCATCCCGTTCACCGCGCAGACGCGCTTTTCGGGTATCAAGGTCGGCGACAGCGTAATCCGCAAGGGCGCGGTCGATGCGATCCTGCGCACCGAACCCGGCCTCGGCGCGACCGCCGCCGCCACCGAACTGCGCAAGATCACCGACGAGATCGCGCGTGGCGGCATGACCCCGCTCGCCGTGTCGAAGGACGGCAAGCTGCTCGGCGTCATCGCGCTCAAGGACATCGTCAAGGCCGGCATCCGCGAGCGCTTCGGCGAGCTGCGCCAGATGGGCATCCGCACGGTGATGATCACCGGCGACAACCCGCTGACCGCCGCCGCCATCGCCGCCGAGGCCGGGGTCGACGATTTCCTCGCCGAGGCCACCCCCGAGGACAAGCTCGCGCTGATCCGCAAGGAACAGCAGGGCGGCCGGCTCGTCGCAATGTGCGGCGACGGCACCAACGACGCCCCCGCGCTCGCCCAGGCCGATGTCGGCGTGGCGATGAACACCGGCACCCAGGCCGCGCGCGAGGCCGGCAACATGGTCGATCTCGACAGTGACCCGACCAAGCTGATCGAGATCGTCGGCCTGGGCAAGCAGCTGCTGATGACGCGCGGCGCGCTGACCACCTTTTCGGTCGCCAATGACGTCGCCAAATATTTCGCGATCATCCCGGCGATGTTCGTCGCGCTCTACCCCGGGCTCGGCGTGCTCAACGTGATGGGGCTGGCGACGCCGCAATCGGCGATCCTCTCGGCGATCATCTTCAACGCGCTGATCATCCCGCTGCTCGTGCCGCTCGCGCTCAAGGGCGTGACCTACAAACCGATGCCGGCCGGGCCGCTGCTCGCGCGCAACCTCGCCATCTACGGCCTTGGCGGCCTGATCGCGCCGTTCATCGGCATCAAGCTGATCGATCTGTTCGTCACGGGCGTGCACCTGGCGTGATGACCGCCACCAGCGGCTCCCCCAACTACTTCCCCGGCGAAGGCCGGGGCCCAGTTGGGAAAGCCGCGGTGACGACGCGCCGCACGCCGTTTCTAGCCGCCCGTAACTGGGCCCCGGCCTTCGCCGGGGAAGGAGAAAAAAGATGCTCACCGATTTCAAGACCGCGCTCCGCCCCGCACTCGCGCTCACCATCGCCTTCGCGCTGCTGCTCGGCATCCTCTACCCGCTGGCGCTCACGGGCATTGGCCAGGTCGCCTTCCCGGCCCAGGCGAATGGCAGCCTCGTGACCGACAATGGCAAGGTAATCGGCTCGAGCCTGATCGGCCAGGGATTCGCCAGCGAGCGCTATTTCCACAGCCGTCCGTCGGCTGCCGGCAAGGGTTATGAGGGCAACAACTCCTACGGCTCCAATCTCGGCCCGACCTCGCAGGCGCTCGCCGATCGCGTGCGCGGCGACGTCAAGGCCGCGCCCCCTTCACCGGGTCAACACGTTCCCGCCGATCTGGTGACCACTTCCGCCTCGGGGCTCGACCCCGATCTGAGCCCCGAGGCGGCTTTTTATCAGGTCGATCGCGTGGCCAGGGCACGGCATGTCGATCCGGCCTTGCTGCGCCAGCTGATCGCGGCGCAGACCGAACAGCCGTTCCTCGGCATCATCGGCGAGCCGCACGTAAACTTGCTCGCGCTCAACCGCGCGCTGGACCAGGTGCCTCACCGATAAGCGCGACTTTCCCTCTCCCCTCCGGGGAAAGGGCAGGGAGAGGGGTGTGTCTCGCAGAGACCAGCGTTCGTGATACGCGCCAAAAAACCCCTTCGCCCCCGGACGCGATCCGACCTGACTCACCAGGGCGAACGGGCTAAAGCTCCGCGACATGACCACCCCCCGGATCCTGATCGTCGAGGACGACGCCCATATCCGCCGCCTGCTGCGCGCCACCGTCGAGCGCGCCGGCTATCGCGCGGGCGAGGCGGCGACGGCGCGCGAGGGGTTGTCGCTGCTCGACATCGACAAGCCCGATCTCGTGCTGCTCGATCTCGGCCTGCCCGATCGCGACGGGCTCGAGCTGATCCAGCTGATCAAGGCCAAGGGCGCCGCCGTCATCGTCGCCTCGGCGCGCGAGGAAACCGCTGAAAAGGTCGCCGCGCTCGATCTCGGCGCCGATGATTATCTCACCAAGCCGTTCGACACCGAGGAACTGCTCGCCCGCATGCGCGCAGCACTCCGCCACCGCCTCTCGGGCACCACCGCCCAGACGATCGTCACGATCGGCGACGTGGCGATCGACCTTGCCGATCGCCGCGTGACGCGCGCCGGCGAAGCGGTGCACCTCTCGCCCAAGGAATTCGGCGTCCTCGCCCAGCTGGCGAACAAGCCCGGCCGCATCCTCGGCCACACCCAGCTGCTGCGCGACGTGTGGGGCCCCGCGCACCAGGACCATGTCGAATATCTCCGCATCGTCATCCGCAACTTGCGCCAGAAGCTCGAGGCCGATCCGGCACGCCCGGCGCTGATCCGCAACGAGGTTGGGGTGGGGTACCGGTTGATCGACGGCTAGCGAACCACGGTCGGTTATCGCGTACCGGCCGCGCGTGGCCAAGCCCGGTTGATCCGTCTAGCGTCGCCCGATGGACGACGTACTTCCCGATGTTACCGTACGCGAGCGGACGCTGTCGCGCGACGAAATCGAGCGGCTGCGCGCCTCAGCGGCGCCACCGCACCTGATCGACTGCGATCTGGAGGAGGCCGACCTGACCGGGCTCGACCTGTCGCGCTGGACCTTCGAGCGATGCAACCTGCGCCGCGCGGATCTTACCGGCGCAAGGCTGGAGGGCACGCTCTGGCAGTCCTGTCGCGCGGCCCATGCGAACTTCGTCCGGGCCGATCTGAGCGATGCGCGCTTCGTCGCCAGCGACCTCAACAATTGCGCCTTCCGCCGCGCGAC
The DNA here is from genome assembly GCF_036663795.1 of Parasphingomonas halimpatiens. Taxonomy (NCBI): domain Bacteria; kingdom Pseudomonadati; phylum Pseudomonadota; class Alphaproteobacteria; order Sphingomonadales; family Sphingomonadaceae; genus Parasphingomonas; species Parasphingomonas halimpatiens. The sequence continues at coordinate 3,152 of NZ_JAXOJP010000024.1, read as the reverse complement.
GCTCGCCGCCGCGCTGTTCGAACGATGCAAGCTGACGGGCGCGGATCTGTCGGATGCCAGGTCGCTCGATGTGCGCTTCGACGAGACCCTGCTGATCCACGCCAAGCTGCCCGGCTATTCGTTTCGCAAGCAGGCCATCAGCAAGATCGACTTCAGCGAGGCCGATCTGCGCAAGTGCGATTTTCGCGGCACGACCTTCGAGGGGTGCAGCCTGCGCGATGCCAACATGCTGGGCTCGCGGTTCGATGGCGCCGATCTGCGCGGCGCCGACCTTGGCGGCTTGCGGCTGGTCGATGCCAGCCTGTTTCGCGGCGCGACGATCTCGCGCGATCAGGCGGGCCAGCTGCTCGGCGAACTGGGGCTAAATGTCCGGTAAAGGCGCGCCGGTGACCTTTTGACGCAAGCGCTTATGATGGTGTCTCGAACGGGGGGGCGGCATGACGGCGAAGAAACTGTGGCGCGGCATCGCGGTCACCATCCTGCTGTTGCTGAGCGTTTTGGCCGTGTCGGTCTATTGGTTGTTCTACGACACCGGCCCGTCCCCAAGGGCACCCTATCGCCTCGATCTCGCCGCAGTGCGTGCCGCAGCGCTGCGCGTGCCCGGCCCGCAGCCCAGCCGAATCGAATATGAAATCGTGTCGCACGACGCGGTACCGCGCATCGCGATGGTCGGCCGCACCGGTTGGAACAAGATCGATCTCGTGCGCGCGAGCTACCGGGCGGTCTTTCCCGACCGCGCGATCATCATCGATACCGGCTATGACGAGCAGGCCGCGCGCAACGTCGGCGCCGACCGCTTCGACCGCGCCGCCTATCGTCGCGTGATGCGCGGGCTCGACGGCGCCAGCCTGATCGTCGTCACGCACGAACATGGCGATCATCTCGGCGGCGCGCTGACCAGCCCGCATCTGGCGCAGTTCCTGCCCCGCCTGCTGCTGACCCGCGCGCAGGCCGACAGCCCCCAGGCACCGCCCTGGCCCGCCTCGCTGAAGGCGAGGCTGCGTCCGTTCGACTATCCTGCGATCGCCGCCATCGCCCCCGGTATCGTGCTGATCAAGGCGCCCGGACACACGCCGGGTTCGCAGATGGTCTATGTCCATGAGGCCGATGGCCGCGAGTTCCTGTTCCTGGGTGACGCCGCCTCGATGGCCGACAATGTCCACCTCCGGCACCAACGCTCGCGTTATGTGACGACCTTCATCAGCGGCGACGACCGCGCGGCGGTCGCGGCGCAGCTACAGGCGATCGCTGCGGTGGGCCGGGAAAATCCCGCGCTGATCCTCGTGCCGGGTCATGATGGCGCGACCATCGAGGCGCTGGCGGCGCAGGGGGTGTTGGAAAGGAATTTTCGCTTCTGATTATTCGCAGCCGCGCCCGTGGCGAGCCGCCTGATGGTCCGCCCTTCAAAGCAACTCGTCGCCGCGCGGCCAGCGAAGCGCCGTTGATCTTCGCGGGCATAGAAAGCATGGTCGCGCAAATGGATGGTGGGCCCCGGTATGCGCTTCTTCATTCCCGACCTGCAGCCGACACCGGAGAGGACGGGGTCCTCTGGCGGGCTGCTGTCGAAACTGTTCGGTCAAAATCGCGGTGTGCGCGATGACCAGACAGCCATTCGCGAACGACTTGGCGGCGTGCCCTTCGGCTTGGCAGCGTCGGCATGGCCTACCTGTAGCGAGTGCGGAAAATCGCAGTCGCTACTCGCGCAGTTCGAGCATCACCCGGAGCGGCTCGACCTTGGTCGGGAGGGGCGGGCGCTGATGGTCTTCCAGTGCAATCACGACCCTGGCATGTGCGCGACGTGGGAGGCGTTTTCGGGCGCGAATGCTTGCCTGGTTGTCGAGCCCGAGGATCTCGGGGATGCGGAAACGTCGGTGCCGGCGGACCAGCCGCCGATCGAGAATTGCGCCCTCGTCACGCAGTGGCTTGCCAGGACCGATCCGGTCCCCGAGGATCTTGCCGATCAATTTTATGCGGAAGCGAGTTATCGGCGCCTGGAGAGATCGCTGCTCGCGCAGGTAACGTGGTCGACCCGGCTCGGCGGCGTGCCGTGCTGGATTCAAAGCCCCGACGAGGCGCCCGGGTCGGGCTGGCGCTTCATCGGGCAGTTGGACAGCACCTACAGTTTCCTGCAACCACCCGTTCCCGGCCAGCCTTGGGTAATGGCCGATCCCGAAGCTTATGAGGGCAGGACCCATCTGGCCGCGGGACCGAATTTTGGCGGCGGGGGCTTGGCCTATCTATTCCTGCGCGAGGGCGAGCAGCGGCCCGACGTCGCAATGTTCTGGCAATGCGGCTGACCGGTGGCGAAACGCATCGACAACATCGTCATCCTCACCGGCGCCGGCATTTCCGCCGAATCCGGCATCGCCACCTTTCGCGGCCCCGGCGGGCTGTGGGAGGGGCACCGCGTCGAGGATGTCTGCACGCCCGAGGCGCTCGCCGCCGATCCCGATCTCGTCCACCGCTTCTACGATCTGCGCCGCGCTGCGCTAGCCACGGTCGCGCCCAACCCGGCGCATGACGCGCTCGCGCGGCTCGACGCCGCCTGGCCGGGCGAACTGCTGATCGTCACGCAGAATGTCGATGACCTGCACGAGCGCGCCGGGGCGACGCGGTTGCTGCACATGCACGGCGCATTGCTCTCGGCGCTGTGCGCGTCCTGCGGCGAGCAGCACGACTGGGCGGGCGACATGCCGCCGGGTTCGGTCTGCCCGGCCTGCGCCGCGCCGGCGCTGCGCCCCGACATCGTCTTCTTCGGCGAGATGCCCTATCAGATGGAGCGCATCGAGCGGGCGCTGGCCAGCGCCGACCTGTTCGTCTCGATCGGCACCTCGGGCGCGGTCTATCCCGCCGCCGGCTTCGTCCAGACCGCGCGCTATCACGGTGCGCAGACGCTGGAGTTCAACCTCGAACCCTCCGCCGGCAGCGCCTGGTTCGGCGAAACGCGCAGCGGCCCGGCGGGGGTGCTGGTGCCGGCATGGGTCGATGAGGTGTTGGGTGCCATCTAGAGCGTGCTGCACGAAATATGAATCGTGATGGATTCCCTTTTTCTTTGAGATGTGATTCACCGTGATCGGAGGTGGATCATGGGTAAAGCGCATTCGATTGATCTTCGGGAGCGAGTTTACGGGGATGTTGCGCTGGGCAAGTCG
>NZ_JAXOJP010000023.1:0-79991 GCF_036663795.1 Parasphingomonas halimpatiens | reverse complement strand
CCATCGGCAACATCCCACCTGCCGAAGCCGAAGATCAATATTATGCTGCCGCGGACAACATCGATATGGCAGCGTGACTCACAACCCAACGCCTCCGGCAGACCCGGCGCGGTTCAAGGGCCCAGGCCGCTCAGCCTATAGTACGACACGAGCGTGACGGTATTTTCCCAAATCGCAAAGTGGAAAAGCGACTCATCACCCACCCGCTAACCTACAGGCCGCGATGCCCATTGCCCGCCGTCTAACCGGCTCGGCGGCCACCGAACGGACAGCAGCTTACGAGACAGCCTCTCAGGACACGGACGGGCGTAGATTTGGGCGCATTGCCGATGGTCTGCTTCTCGATCTGCAACCGGCAGCTTCTGTCACGAGCAGCCGTTCGTAGTTGACGCGGCAATAGCCAGCATTGGTCGACTCCTGCCATCAGCATGCCTGGTCGGTGACGATCCATGCGCGGTCGTTCACACCGCCTCGGCTGCTCCCCAAAACCGGACGCCCATTCATGTTGCGATTTTGGTCTCAATAGGCGCCGTTACCTGACTGGCAGGTTTTAAAGAATATCCGCGGATAGCTGTCGGAATGGGAGCTCATTGTCAAAGCTCGACGCGATAAAGCCAGGCACGTGCCAGATCGGTCCCCGTCTTGGGGGAATATCCCTCGCTGAAAGGGAAAATGATGCGTGCGCCGAGTGGGTCTCCCTCAAAGATGTGGTAGAGCGCGAAGCCAAGCGCCTGCGCCTTCGTGCCCAGCGGGCATAGCATCACGCTGGTGCCGCGGTTTCGGGCCAGTCTCTGCTCGATGATCTCGCCTAGCACCGACGCCGTCCCGAACGGGTCGTTCGCGGGTGCGAAAGAACGGTGCGTCTCGGAGAAGTCGGGGTCGCCGAGCTCGTCGGCCGCACGACGCGATCTCAGCACGCTTTCCTGATACATGTCGGCCCGCAACGACGGCAGGCCGAACACCTGGTGCTTCTCAGCCTTGTCCTTGTTCTCGGCGACCGCGGCCAGAAGGCGATCATCATATCCCATCCCGATCACTAGGAAGTTCTCGCCGCCCCGCATGCTCGAAGCTCCCTCGAATCCCCGAACGGGGCGCACTTCGAGGATCGACCCTGTCGAGAAAGGTGTCTTCTCCTTGAGCGCGTAGTGCGTGGGCTCCGCGTACAGCATGTCGATGACGCGGACCCCGAGGCGCTTCAAATAGAGCGTGATGAACATCAGATGGGGCCGGAGGATCCCGGTGATGTCTATACAAAGCCGCGTTCGCGCAACGTCGAGCTTACCGCTCGCGAGCAAATAGTCGATCAGGGCTTTGCAGTAGATCGCCTCGTCCGAACTCGTGAGTTCGAACTTCTCGCCAACTGGCAGCTCGGCGCTGGAGAGCCCGTATTCCTCGTGGATCAGCCAGATTTTCTCGGTTGCCCCGATGTGGCCATATATCTCGGCGATCCGTTCGCCGAGGTTGAACGCGGAGAGGAAGAGGTCATAGGTGTCCGTCGCCTGCCAACCCCGGGCGCCGAAGATTTCCTGGCGCAGGTAAAGTCCGTAGTCGTGTGCCATGGGTTCAGTCGCCGAAAAGATCGTGTTGGCTGCCGCCGCCGCCGTCGGCGAAATCGTTGGACGCGCGGCGCGCCCGATCGAAGGGAGCGTTCATCCGGCTCGCCCAGTCAGTCTTCACCTTCTCGAAAGCCTCACCCATCTCGGGATCGAAGATCGCGTTCATCTCCGCCTCACTCAGAGGCTTGATGCCTCTGCGTCCGGTCGCTAGCCCCCACTTGGGCACCAGCATCCTGTTGAGCTGAAACTTGCCCGTCACCTGCTCGGAATTCCGCTCAGGCTGCCCCCCAAGGATCTCGACAAGAAATGAGTGGTCGAGGGCGAGTCGGAGGTTCCTCTGGGAGGTCTCGGAACCAACGCGCGCACTCACGCTGAAGCCGATGAGCGAGCATTCAATGGGGTTGTCCGCGAACCTGTTGATTCGGAAGAGCTCCGCCAGCCGATCAACAGCGATAAGGATCGCCTGCCCCTCGCCACCAGCTTTCCGCATATTGTTATAGAACCAGTCCGCTGCGGCGAGGGCACCCTTGCTTTCCGCATCAAGACTGATGCTGCCGGACTCGAAGGGTCGCTCACCTTGGAAGGTGGCCCAGTCGAAGGTCTGCTTCAGCAATGTGATCAGCGCTCTGGGCTGTCCCTCGGACATGCGAGTGAACTCGTCGAGTCCGCCGTAGTTGTATCTGATGGAGGCATCCCTAAACATTTGGGCGATCAGGTCCGACTTATAGTGGTCAAGCTTCTGCCGGTACCGTCCGGCGCCCTTAGAACTGACGAACGCCTCGCAGTCAGACCTGACCGACATCGCCGCCTGTGCGAGGTCCAAGCCCTTCGCCCACGCATTGAAGATGAGGAACGTGTTCAGCTTCTCCAGCAGAGGGGCACTGGGAACGGCGATCGCGTTCATGATTGCCTGAATGTCCTCGTCGTCCCGGACCCCGCCGATGCCACCGCGGGAAAGCCGGCCCGCCAATGCGTCCCGCAGATGAGCCATATGCGGTCTTTCCGGGGACGGCGCGCCCTTGACCAGTCTCATGAAGAGCGGATCGAAGGGATCGCGTTTAGGCTCCTCGAACCAGTCCGTAAGACGACGGCCTCGGCCGGCCAGTCCAGTCGAGGACTGCGGCCAGAAGTTCTGAAGCCGGCGTTCGACCAGTAACGCCACCAGATCCCTGTATGTCTTCTCGTTACGCCGGAACCGGAGATCCAACCGCAACTCCTCAAACTCGGAGTCCCTGACGTTCTCCTCGCCCGCGCTCATCGTCGCGTAGGTCTTGATCCCGAACTGCCGTGCACCGATCTTGAGAGTGGCCGGCCCACGACGATCGCGCACCAGGGTGTTCACGTGCTTCTGCTGAGCCTCGGTCAGATTCTCAAGCTCGTCCAGCTGATAAGCGAAGAGGAAGCCGCCCAGAGCGCTGGAGCAATTCTGGAAGGCTTGGGGAATGCCGAAAATCAGCCTGCCCCGGCTGGCTGTGACGTTGGGGACCAGCTCGCCCGTGAATGCGGCGTTGTTGACTTGGTAGTCGAGCTCGCCTCTGCGCCGCTCGAGTTCGTCGATCAAAGTTCCAACGTCATTGACGGCTGGCGGATCGGAATCGAAAAGCTTGCGGACCGCCGCACAGAGCATCGGCTCAACATTATCTTGGACGTCGCCGACCAGCAGGTCGTCTATTACCCCGAGCGCCGCGATCCCGAGCGAAAGCTCGAGATAATAGGAGAACACCTCGAGCCAAGCCTCCTCGGACTGGCCCTTGCCTTGAAAACGGCCAGTCTCAAGCCCGCTGCACAGAGTGTATATACCCACGTACCCGTCAACCCGGGCACCGGCGAGCGGCTCCACTCTACCCCTTTCGAACCGCTTCTTCTGCAGGGCGAAGGAGGCGTAGCGCATGAGGTGCGTCTTGCCGCTACCTTTGCTGCCCAGGATGAACGTCGGCATCGGCGATGCGAATCTACCAGCACCGAAAAGCGAATCCGGGCTGTCAGGCGGTGCAATGTCAACCCAAAGCTCCTGGATCTGGTCGTCGCTCAGATCGTTGGCCTTCGTCAGGCTGAACGGGTTGCTTGGTGTCACACCGGACATCACCATGAGACCTTCGGGTATCGCCGGAAGATCGGTCGCCAGGGTCGTGAACCGGTATGGTCGCACCAAAATATCGGGAGACTGTTGTCCGGCGTGTTATGCGCGAAGCCAATGTAGAGTTGGCCATCCTCCCAACCCAGCGGATGCGCAGGCACCAACTGGCGTCCATAGCGAAGGCAGGTAACCTCCGTCGGCAACCGAAGTGGGGCGATCTTCGGCTCGACGTAGAGGCGGGAATCCGTCGCGAAGGCCCGGAATGTAGAGTCGAGCTCGACTACAGGATAGACCTCGTCGAACGCCGAGTGGGTGCGTAGATGCTCGATCCCGTCGGAAAGCCCGAAAATCGGATAGTAGTAGGTCTTTACCCCCGGGCTGATGCTCTTCAGGGGCTTCACGACCCGATCGGAGTACTCTTTTCCCTGATGTCCTGAGCCGCACAGATCGTCGATGAAGACATAGCGGGTTATGTTGGGATCATGGACCTTTAGGCCGCCACCGGACCCGATCGCCGAAAGGTCGAATATGTCCGAACCGTGCAGGAAGAGGTTCTTCGGCAGGGAATTCTCCTGCCGGAAATAGTAAAGGAGCAGCGCGCTGCTCTCCGACGGATTGCCAAGCGACACGAAGCGCGTGCGCCGCAGCTCAGTATCGACCATGCTGCCGACCATGCCAAGCGTGATCGAGGGATGCAGTCCTGAGCGCACCTCCTTGGCGACCTGCGGGCGGAAGGTGTCGCGGAAGAGAGAGCGGAGCAGGGCTCTGATCTCGTTCACACCGAAATACATGAAGTTCGAAAGCAACCGGAGTGCCTGAAGCTGCTCATCGGCGTCTGGATCGTCGTGCTCGTCGAACTGATCGAGCCAGTCGAGCACCTCGGGCCAGTCCGCCCTTCGCTCCCAGATGGAGCTGTGCAGAGTCTTGATCTTTGTCTGCAACTCGTCAGTGACGGGATCATGGCTCGGACCGCTACGCACCTGCGCGCACCCGCTTCAAGAGGAAGACTGACTCCTGCTGGATCACGCCCGCGGTGCGGTTGCGCTTCGTCATCAGGCCCCGCGAATCAATCGAGTCGATGAGATGAAGCTTAGTGGAGAAGCCGAGACCCTCTGCGATCCGTTGCAGGAAGAATGGCGTCGGAAACTCGAGGCCGGCGACGAGGTTCGGCCCGACCACGAGGACCAGGCTGCCGTCATGCCTCATCGTGCGCGACAGTTCAGACAACGCATCTCTCATCTCCAGCAGGTAGCGCTGTGCGATGCGCGCACGAAGCGGGTTGCGCTCGACGATCTGTTCTAGGAGGGAATCGGCCTCCGCCACGCCCGTCCCCGAAGGCTCGAGCGCCTCGTTGGCGGCGAGGTGCTCGCGCCCGATCGACTGCCGCTCAATGGGCCGCAGTTTGCAATCGGGAGTCAGGCCAAGCCATCCGAGGGACAGGCTGGACGCCCGCACGTATTTCTGAGCCCCGACGTAGGGCGGTGACGTGATGGCGAGACCCACCGATGCCTCTGCGAGTCCGAGTGACCGCGCATCGGAGAAAATCTCCGCCTGATCGCCTGCGAACCCTTGTCCGAGTTCGGGACAACGCTGGATGTTCTGGCTGGCGATGCTCCAGAACACCGCCCCCACGTCGATCTTGGCGAGGCGCCCGAGACGCCGAATGACCTCATCGCCCTTCGCCCCGTATCTCGCGCTTCGGTCAGGGTTGATCTTGACCGGGACCGACAATCTCGGGTCAGCATAGCTGACGCGCCTTACCGTCGCTGAGAAGCTGACGTCGAACACCGGCCGATGCGGTGCAGACACGCTGCGCTCGATGGCCGTCTTCAACCTTCCCAAGCAATCGGAGATCCTCTCCGAGAACCAGTAGTCGCGGTTCACGACATCGGGAATCGTCGGCGATACCGCGGGATAGGCCGCCATCACCTCGTCGAGTTGTCGTCGGGCGACCTCCCGATCCAACGGCGTAAGCTTAGCCTTCGTGACGAGTCTCGCCAATGGATTGGAGTCCGAGCCTACGGGACGCAGGCCGGCCAGCGCCCCCTCGTAAAGCACCGTCCCGGAACCGCAGAACGGATCGAGCAGCGCGCTGCAGGCCACAGTTGGTAGTGCGGCAAGGAAAAACTGCGGGATGTTTACGAGTAGTTTCGCAGGATATGGATGGATCGCGTGAGCGCTCTTGCTCGTGCCGCCATCCGAACTGATGAGCTGCCGGAAGTTGACCTCAATCGCCGACCCCCCGGATTCGAAGCGTGCGACTAGGTCGAGCAGACTGCTCTCAGCCGCCCCCCTCCGTTCCCGCTGCCTCGCACTCATCGACATGAAGTTGCCACCCTCCCGCACGGGATAGACATCGAGGCAATTAAGGCAACCACTCGATGACCTTGGGCGTCGCCGCCGCCCGGGGCGACCGGCCGCTCTATGCCGCGTCGCGTGCGCGGTCAGCGCCAAAACGATCGAAACCACTGTGTTCGACGCACTCAAGAAAATGGTGCACAACCTCCGACAACAGCCAACCAAAGCTCACGCTTGTCGCGCATTCGATGGGCGGGTTCATTGCTCGCTAGGTGATTGAAGCGTTCGGAGACTGGAAGGAAACGCTCGCGCTCGTCAACTACGGCACGCCCATCGCGGATCCGCCAATGCACTAAGGTCTGTTGAGATTCAGGATTCCCATTGTGTTTGATTTCTGATTCAAGCTTTGGATGGACAGGCTTGTTTTGACGGACGCCCAGTGGGCGAAGATGGAACCGCATTGCCTTGGTAAGCCAAGCGATCCTGGGCGCAGCGGGCGGGATAATCGGCTGTTTGTCGAGGCGGTCTTGTGGATCGTGCGAACGGGCAGCCCGTGGCGCGATCTGCCGATGCATTTCGGCAAGTGGAACACGGTGTTCGTGCGGTATCGCGATTGGGTGAAAGCCGATGTTTTCAAGCGGTTATTCGATGCCGTCTCAGAGGAGCCGGACATGGAATATGCCATGGTCGATGCGACGATCGTCAAGGTTCACCGTCATGGACAGGGCGCAAAAGGGGGACTCAGAGCCAGGCCATAGGCCGCTCCAAGGGCGGGATGACCACCAAGATCCTCGCGTTGACGGATGCGCTGGGCAATCTGGTCCGCTTCGTTCTTCTACCCGGGCAACGCTTCGATACCGTCGGCGTCGCACCGCTGATCGAGGGGATCGAGTTCGGTGCGCTGCTCGGCGACAAGGCCTTTGACAGCAACGATATCATCGCCGACCTCAACCAACGCGGCGCCAAAGTTGTCATCTCCCAGCACCCGCGACGGGCTCAGCCGATCGCGATCGATCGGGAAATGTATAAATGGCGCCACCTCATCGAGAACTTCTTCTGCAAATTGAAAGAGTTCAAGCGCATCGCCATGCGCGCTGACAAAACCGATCAGAGCTTCAAAGCCGCAATCTACCTCGCCGCCGCTGTCATCAATTCACGATGAATCTCAACAGACCTTAGGCTATCTCAACAACGGGTTCAGCAAAGGAATTGGACCGCGCAAGCCGATCTGTCGGGTGCATCAGGGTGATGGACAGCGTATATCAATTGCTGCCGCCCTACCGAACTGCCAAACGTCCTGACCGAAAGATAAAACATGTCCGAGATGGCCGACCTGCTGCGCGACGGCACGATCTCCGACCCTTTCTTCGAGGTGCTCAACGACGGGGACTGGAATGCCTGTATCGGAAAGCAGGGCGACGAGACGAATTATGTCGAGGGGTATCTGCAGGCCGCGCAGCTGCTCGTCGACACGCTGCTCGAGAAGAGGCTTTATGGCAGTCGCGATACGCTCGCGATGCCGATCCTCTACAATGCCCGCCACGGCCTCGAGCTTGCGCTCAAATACATCTTACGCGAGCTGGTCGCGATCGGCATGGCAACCGCGCGGGCCGGCGCGGATGACCACGACCTGCGGGCCTATTGGGAGCATCTGAGCGCCCAGAAGATCGGCGACCTGGCGTGTCGTGACCAGCTCACGGAGCTCAAACCGTTCGTCGAGAGCTTCATGCAAAAGGATATCGACGGGCAGGAGCTTCGCTATTTCGAGAACCGCGAGGGCAAGCAAAGCCTCGAAGAGTTAGCGGTGGTCAATCTACCGCTCATGCAGGCGGCGATCGAGGAACTGCGCGACATCGTGCAGCGGTTGATGGACCGGGTGTTCCGCCTCGGCCAGGAACATGTGGCGGGCACGAAGACCAAGGAATGCTCGCGATCGGACCTGATAGCGATCGCCAGGATCGTGGGGCCGCAGACGAGCTGGAGCGAGGACAGTTTTCTCGATCGTAAGGCCGAGGCGACGGCTCGGTTCGATCTCACCAGCAACGGCTTCTCGCGCGCGCTGACTGCGATCAGGGACTCCCGCGAGCTCAAGGTCCTGATCGGTCTCGACACACCGCTCACCTACCTTACGGCAGACAAGGCGCTCGAGATCACGCAGCGTTGGCTCGATGCGCATCCGCCGGAGCCAGCGGCGGAAGCCACGATGATCGATGCTGCGACCATCAGCTTCGATGACATCATGGACTATGGCGACACCATGCGGGTGCTCAACGACGCCGCCCTGGCCTTGCTGTCCGTTGAGGAGTTCGCCGATCTCCAGACGATCTTCTATGTCGGTCGTGACCGGCGATACGGCGAGGAATATCCGGCCTATCTCGCCCACACCCTGAAGACGCATCAGCTCGATAATCGGCGGTACGAGAAGGCGCACCACATTCTGAGCAAGCTCAATTTCATCGACGGCTTCGTTGCTGGGCTGCGTCGCGTTGGCCAGCCCTCGCTCGCCGATCAGGTGGCGGCGCTCCGCGCGCAAGCCCAGGCTGCAGCAGGTTGAAGGGCCTCCGCTCCGCCCTGCTGTCGTCGTCGGCGACAGGCGCCCTGCCCATGGGTGCCCCCCTCCAGGCGCCGGTTATCGCGCGTTTCTATTATTCCGAGACCTTCGAGCATCTGATCAGGTCGAACGCGCCCGAAATCCAGCGCAGGCTGATCGACCTGCCCCTCGCCTTTCGCGCGCGGCAACTCGCACCGGTCTTCATGGGCGTCGAGGATCCGGACCCGGGAGCCATCTGGGCGCTTTTGCGCGCCTATCTGGACACGATCGAGGCGCGCATTGCGGAGATCGCCGCGCGCCACTCGCCAGCCTATTGGTTTCATCTCTATCGGCGGATTGCGCCGATGCTGTCGTCCAATCATGTCGGCAAGCGGGATGCGACGACCGTCGTGCTCGTCCGGCAGATCGCCGAGCTCGCCTATCTCAAACATGGCAACCAGGCGACGACCGCCGATCTCGGCGCGATTGGCCGAACCACGTTCGATACGTTTCTGGGCGGGTATTACAAGACGGCGATGGTGCGGGCGCTTGGCTCGCTGGCCAATGCCCGGCGACACTATGCGGGCCAGAAGGCGACGAGCCAGTCTGTCATGCTCGCCTTCGACGAGGAGGATCTGTTCTCGGCGTTCGAGGTCGAAGGCCTGGCCTATGAATATTGGAAGGCGTCTGCAGCGATGCGATCGCTCGGCAAAGGCGTCGGGTTCGACTGGGACGAAGAAACGCAGTGGCTCGCCGACCGCGGGGATGGTCCGCACCCAGTGTTGTTCGCCATTTTCGATCATCGAATTACCGGTGCGACCGGCCTGTTCACGCGCTTTGGAACCTGGACACAATTTGCTCGCGGGGAGGCGGATTTCTCCACAGCCTACCTTACGGCGTACAATCCCAACGGAACGATCGAGCAGTTTCCGACATGGGACGCCGCCAACAGGCAGATCGTTTATGGGCAATCCCGACTGAACTTTCATATCGGTCAGGTGCAGCTCCAGACGTTCCTGGAGGATCACACGTTCATGACCCGGGTGTTCGAAAAAAGGCACAAGGTGAAACTGGAGGCGGTGCTGTTCTGCCTGCGGATCGCGTCCTTTTTCGCGTTTTTCCCCGATCGCGCGATCTTCGAAAAGGATCCGGACCGGCAAAAGTCGATGATCCTGAGCAACCTCACCAACCTCGGTTTTAGAGGCTATAAGAATATTGGGCAGACGAGCGACACGATTGCGCAGGAAGCGCTTTGGTGGGCGAAGCAGATGCGGCACGAGACGGGTCTTGATGCGGCGCAGGTCCGTGCAGGGTTCGAATTCTTGCTACTGACAGAAACTGCGGCAACTTTCATCGGGCTGTGGAGCGGCGGCAAGCGGCCATTGCTCCTCCCCGTTCACGACGGCTTGATGATCGACACGACGGCCATCGTGCCCATACTCGTCAATCTGTTCGTGGGCGTGCGTGAGACGACCGGCTCCAAGGGCGACGTGTTCGAGGCAAGCGCGCGCGCGATGCTGCGCGCTGCGGGTCTCGATATCGTCTTTAATGGCGAGATCGTCTTTGACGACGGTTCCGTGCGCGAGATCGATGCCGCGGTCCGGATCGGCAACCGGCTGGTGCTGGTCGAATGCTTCTCGTTCGAGAAGCCGCTCGATTATGAGGTCGCCAAGCCGGGCATTTTTCAGTCGCGGATTGGGCGCATCGGCGAGAAGATCACGCAGGCTCAAACCTTGGCAGAGGCGATCACGCGCAATCCGAAGGGCACGAATTTCGACTTCTCCTGGGCAGATGCGATCGAATGGCGGCTGGCGACGCCATCGGTCGAATTCGCGTGGGGGCTGAGCGACGATCAGTTCGATGCGCTGGGCGTTCCGCGGGTGCTGCAAATTAGCGAACTCAGCAGCTACCTGCTCGACGGCACAAATCCAATCGCGCCGTTCCGTCCGGTGCTTCAAGCACTACGCGACGCTTAGTTCTTGTTGCGGACTTGCCGCCATCTCGTGCAAAGTGAGAGCCCACTTCGCGATGATGTCTGCTTCGTCAGGCCGGGTCCGCTGACCAAACGGCAGCTTTCGGGATCAGGGCTGGTTGCCTCGAACGACCGCAATTAGGGCGCGTAGGTCCCACCGCAAGGTCGTCCGACAAACGTTCGATTAAGTCAACTCGCCGCTCCAAAGCCGCCATTCCGCTATCCACCAACTGTGTCGATCGCCGCTTGGTGAACGTACGTCGGCTTCCGGGAAAAGTGGCCGGGCGGCCGCAGGGCCGAGCTTGAGGCGCTTAGCCGGACGGATAAATATTGAGAGTTCATCCCCAAAGTGAGTTCAGCCTAGCCCTGTTTCAATGCTCATCAGGGCTCGAATGAGGGGCATTCCCAGACAATCCACCAGCACGTGGCCAGCGACGCTGGCCGAGTCTGGAGCGGGCCTGTTGTCGCGCGCTGCCGGCGTGCTGTGCAGCGCCGGGCAGAGATCGGCGTTTGATTTTTTTGGGGCCCGCCGGCGCGCCGGCTTGGCGCTCGGTCGGTGCGCCCGGTTTTGTGAGCTGACGACAAGTGCCGTCCTGCCCCTCAAAGCCCGACCCAGCACCTTGCTCCGACCGCCGCGTTCCGGGGAGCCGTTTCTGCCGGGGAGCGGCGTTGCCGCTTGGCTTTGCCGCGCAATTGCGCGAGGCATTGTGTCACGCCGGATCCGATTGAGAGGTGGCCCACCTGCAATTCGGCCGCCGTCCAAAACATCGAAATTGGCCTTCGGGCGCGATCTGCAGCGTCAGTCACCCCACATAATTCTGACCCAAGCGAAACGTGGCGCCTACGTCAGCGCCGCCGAGCCATCGGAACTCGAAGCAGGGCCAAAGCAGATCGAGATCAAGATCCCGGTCGTTCCCGCCGCGTTTGCCCGCAAGCAGCGCGGGGCCGGCAAAAATATGTTCTTCGCCGGCGGGTATGATGTGCATCGCGAGGCTGAACTGAGACCCGCCGTCCCGGGAATCGCCTCTGGAATAGACAACCCAGCGCACCAACTTATCAACGCCTATGTCGGTGGCCATTACGTCGCCGCCGAGGATCTCCGGCACGGAAGCAGGGTCTGCCCTGTCGTACACGAGCACGCCTGTCTCGCGCACTGCTGGGTCGAACAGCATCGCCATGGTCGGTTTTAGCAGAACAGTTTCCCCAGATCGAACCGCGTCAGGACCGACTCACCTCTTGAGCACTCGCCGTCGACATACGGCGCAGGCGTCGACTTCGTGCATCCCATAGCGCCGACGATCTGGCGGACAAGTTGCCTATTCCCGCGTGGGCGATTGTTGTTGGGCCCCACGGCAGGGCCCGTCATTCAGCGGCAACTGATTAGACTAACGGCCCCGGCATCGTCGCCTCTGCATCAGCCCTGGTCGGGCCTTGTTCTTCAAATTCCGCCGGCTGCCCTTGGTGCCTCTGCAATGGCTGAGCTGCCCGAAGGCTGGCTGCGCCTCGATCGCCTTACCGCAACTGCGCGCCGGCTACTTTCTTCCCCTGGGCTCACGCCCATTCCTCGCGAGGCAACAAAGCACCCGTCGCGCGGTCCTCCGCTTCGCTTCGGGCTGCGCTGCGGCGGCGACCGCCTTCGGCCTTTCGCACGCCATCGAGGCGCATCGGGCGGCTCGAAGCGAAGGAGAATGAACATGGCGAACATTGGCAGCTTCAAGAAGGTTGGCGGCGAGTATCAGGGCGAGATCATGACGCTCAACGTGCAAGCGAAGAATGTCCGGATCGTGCCCGAAGAGGCCGCTGCGAACGACGCAGCACCCACCCATCGGGTGTTCGTCGGTCGCGCAGAGATCGGTGCCGCCTGGTCGAAGAAGTCGGCCGAGGGTCGCGACTATCTGTCGGTGAAGCTCGACGATCCGAGCTTCACCAGTCCGATCTTCGCCAATCTGTTCGACGACGAGGGTGCCGACACCTGCAGCCTGATCTGGTCCCGACCACGCCGCGCCAGCAACGACTGACCGAGAGTGGCGTCTCGCCCGGCGGTGCCGGGCGGGGCGCCATCCTTGCATTGGAGCACTTCGCTATGTGCAACAAAATTTCCGATACCGAGGCTCTCGAGCGAATCGCTGCCGCGCTGGAATCGATGCCCGACTGGCCCAGGGCCGTGTTCGTCCGGCACAGGTTCGACGACGCGGATTACAGCACGATCGCCGCCGAGCTGCGCATCAGCGTCAAGTTGGTCGAGCGTCACTTCGCGACTGCGATGCTGCATTTGCACCGCGCGGTTTTCGAGGATGATCAGCCATGACATTCTCTTCGGGAACTCTCGGACACGGCGGATTGGCTCAAGGATGGAGCGATTATACGCTTGGCAAACGCCTCGTTCGCGGCGAGTCTGCGGCCGTGAAAACCAGTCTCGACCACCTTCCGGACAGCAAGCGTCGCGAGCTTGAGCGCGTCGTACAGATCATCTTCGAGGAGTTCGGGGATGCGCTGGCGCTCGCCACCCAGCAGTGGAAAAAGAAGGGCCGGATCCAAAAGATTCTACTCTACGGCTCATATGCGCGTGGTGGCTGGGTCGATGAACCGCATACCGCCAAGGGCTATCAATCGGACTTCGATCTACTGATCATCGTCAACGACAAGCGTCTGCTGGACCGCGTGGAATATTGGTCGAAAGTCGACGACCGGCTGATCCGGGAACTCTCGATCACGAAGACGCTGCGCACCCCCGTGAACTTCATTGTGCATACCCTGCAGGAGGTGAATGACGGACTCGCCCAGGGTCGCTATTTCTTCATGGACATCGCGCAGGACGGCATCGCGCTCTATCAATCCGAGGACAGCGAGCTTCATCAGCCGACGCCAAAAACGCCAGCGGAAGCGCTTGCCATGGCACAGGAATATTTTGACGAGTGGTATCCGAC
Organism: Parasphingomonas halimpatiens; assembly: GCF_036663795.1. Classification (NCBI taxonomy): domain Bacteria; kingdom Pseudomonadati; phylum Pseudomonadota; class Alphaproteobacteria; order Sphingomonadales; family Sphingomonadaceae; genus Parasphingomonas; species Parasphingomonas halimpatiens. Next base: position 66,631 of record NZ_JAXOJP010000023.1, on the reverse strand, counting down.
CGCCGGTCAGTTCCACGGATCTGCACAGCATTCGATTGCACAGGGCTGGCAAAAGAAGGCGGCTTTTGATCTACACCAAGCCACCGAACGGCTGTATCATTGCGTTCTGCTGGTCTGCACATTCTATACGCCTCACGTGCACAATCTCGGCTTCCTGCGCACTCAGGCAGAGCGCATTGACCCGCGCCTTGCGTATGTCTGGCCTGTCGAAAATCGCAAGGACCGTGCGATGTTCGAGAAGCTGAAAGAGGCTTATGTGAAGGCCCGCTACTCGAAACATTATCGCATCAGCGACGAGGAGCTGGCGTGGCTTGGTTCACGCGTTGAGGAACTCGGTCGCGTCGTTCAGGCGGTCAGTTTGGAGCGAATTGCCGAGCTTGAGAAGGCGGTTCGCGCGGCAGCCTGAAGTCGATTTTCCTGCTCCTCCAGGGCCGGTTTCTGTCTGTCCCCACCGCAATGATCGTGCTGGCTGATCGCTGAAAAGGCGGCTCACCCGAACACAATTCCGAACTGCTTTCTTGGTCGCGATCGACGGTTAGGTTGTGCACGACGCGTTCAGCGATCGCACGTCGGGCCGATTCATTTTGGCGCCAGTTGCGAACGTTCCGTTGCCATATTTGACCCGCTATGGCGCGCCAGCTGTCCCTCGAATGATGGTCGCCGCCGTTGGCGGCTCAGTGGACTTTCGGCGGGGTGATCGGGTTGGGTGGCGGGGAAGTGCAGGGGGAGGGTATAAGCAAGATAAAGCGGGAAACGGCTCACCGTATTCTTCCCGCCAAGCTATTGTCTGCACATCGTTTTTTAGAGAGACCGTTTGCCTCACGGGTTGTGCCTCGCGAGACTGTTTGGCGATATCGCGACCGCAAACCCGCAGAAAAGCTGGCCTTTTTCGCGAGATACTTGCCGGTACCGACGGCCGTTCCTCATATCCTTATGATGGCACAGGACGACGACCATTTCGAGGCCCGCCCCGGACGCATCCGCTCGAAAGGCGGGCGCGATGCGAGCCTTCGGGCGCAGATCCTCGCGCGCACTGCGCGCCTCGGTGGCAACCCGCGCCGCGTCGGCGCCCCATCGCCCGGCGGCGGTGGTACGCCGCGCACCGGACGCTTCAATGCGCGGGGGCGTGGCGCGAAGTTCGCAGCTGCGTTTCCGCGCGGGAACGGCTGGTCGTTCGACAGCCGCAGCGGCACGCGCGTGCGGCCGCGCCGGGTGGCGGTGAAGGCGCGGGTCGTGAAGCTTGCCGGCAAGGCCGGCGCGGTCGCTGCGCACCTGCGCTATCTCGAGCGCGACGGCGTCAGTCGCGATGGCGAGCCGGGGCGATTTTACTCGACCTTCGCCGACACGGCCGACGGTAAGGGATTCGCCGAGCGCGGTCTCGATGATCGCCACCAGTTCCGCTTCATTGTCGCGCCGGAAGACGGTGCCAAATTCGACACGCTGAAGACGGTCACGCGCGATCTGATGGCGCAGATGGAAAAGGACCTCGGCACGAACCTCGACTGGGTGGCGGTCGATCATTTCGACACCGGTCACCCGCACACCCATGTCATTGTTCGAGGGGTGACCGAGGACGGCAAGACCCTCAACATCGCCGGTGACTATATCGCCCACGGCGTGCGGCACCGCGCGGCGGAAATCATGACCCGAGCGCTGGGACCGCAGAGCGAGCTTGAGCTGCGCGAACAGCTCGCGCACGAGGTCGATGCCGAGCGGCTGACGCGGCTCGATCGCGCCATCCTTGAGCGTGCTGAGAACAACGTCATCGACCTGCGCCAGGATCGTGGCGCTGCGATCGATAACAACGGGTTTCAGCAACTGCTTGTCAGCCGCGCGCGGCAACTCGAGCGGATGGACCTGGCCGAGCCGCACGGCAATCTCACCTGGTCGATCGCGCCCGATCTGGAGAAGAGCCTCAGCGACCTTGGCCGGCGCGGCGACATCATCCGCACCATGCACAAGGCAATGGAGCGCGGGCCGCAAGGTCGGCGGCCCGAGCTGTATGCGATCCACGATCCCGCGCGCGATAGCGCGGCCGTGATCGGGCAGGTTGTCGCGCGAGGCACCGCCGGCGAGTATCACGACCGGTCCTGGCTGATCGTCGACGGCATCGATGGTCGGACCCATTATGTCGATGTCGGCAGCGACGATCAGCTTCCTTCGCGCGGCAGCCTCGTCCGGCTGGATCCCCGCCCGGTCGAGCCCCGGCAGTCGGACCGGACGATCGCTGAGATCGCAGGCCGGCATGACGGGCAATACAGCGTCGCCATTCACCTGGCCGACGATCCCGGCGCCAGCGAGGACTTCGCGCGAGCGCACGTCCGTCGGCTCGAGGCGATTCGACGCGCGACCGGCGCGGTCGAGCGCAATGCCGATGGCAGCTGGACGATCGCGCCCGACCATCTCGACCGCGTGGCCGACTATGAGCGAGCCCGCGCGGGCCGATCGCCTATAGCGATCACCACGCTGTCGACCATGTCGGTCGGGCGGCAGACAACGCTCGAAGCGCCGACCTGGCTCGACAAGGAACTGGCGGCAAGCGAGCCGCTCGCGCTTGCCGGTCACGGGTTCGGCAAGGACATGGCCCGCGCGCTGTACCAGCGTCAGCAATGGTTGGTCGATCGCGAACTCGCCGACATCGATGGCGACCGCCTGACGATCCGCCCCGGCATGAGCGAAGCGCTGAGCCAACGCGCGATCAGCAACCTCGTCGGGCAGCTCAGCCGGAACATGGGGATGGAGGGCCGCGAGGCGGTTGAGTACGAGCGCGTGGACGGCGTCTATCGTCGCTCCGTCGAAGCGGGCTCGAAGCGGTTCGCGCTGATCGAGAAATCCCGTGAGTTCGTCCTCGTGCCGTGGCGGCCGGAGATGGAGCGCTACATCGGCCGGCAGATGACGGGCATCGCGCACGGCGACGCAATGAGCTGGGAGCTTGGTCGCGGCCGCGCCGGACCCTCGATCGGCATGTGAGATCCGCGCTGTCGTAGAAAGACAAGTCGTGGCGTAACCACGGTCCGTTCCGGAATTTGCGCTGAGCAGCGACAATGGCGGCAAGCGGCGGACAGCCTCACCCTCAAGCCCCCGAGCGGGCTGTTCGCCGCGACCATCTTGCCGGTATTGTCCATGAAGACCTTCAAGAAGCGCCACCAACTGTTCCTGGCCGAGGACATCAGCCGGCGGCTGGAGCAGCGGTCGAAGAACTCCGGCAAGCCGAAGTCTGATATCCTCGTCGAAGCGCTCGAGGCCTTCTTCAACAAGCGTGATGGTGGTGAGAACCTCGAGGCGATCTCGGTTCGGCTCACTTCGCTCGATCGAAAGAATGAAGTGCTGTTGCGCAAACAGAGCCTCTTTTGGGAAGCCTTTGCGAGGCTGTTGCGACATCACCTGATGATGTCAGCGGCGCTGCCAGCGCCCGACCAGGCGCAGAAGGCCGCGGCGGCCCGGCACTTCCAGAATTTTATCGACGAGATGGCTGAGCGCCTCGCAGGCAAGGATGCAGAACCATCGGACGATCCGGCCATCGACAAGCTGAGGAAATTTCATTGAGCAACGATGTGCAAGGGCGGCTGGTCGAACCCATCGCGGTTCGAATTCCGGAAGCGTGCCGCATGATCGGGATTGGTCGCTCGAAGCTCTACGAACTGATCACGTCGGGCGACATCGAGACGATCAAGATCGGCGCCAGCCGGCTGGTGCTCGTCGCCAGTCTGACAAAATTTGTGGACGAAAAGCGCGGCACGCGAAGTCTGAAGGCCGCCTTATGGGCGACGCCATCTGCGGGCTGATCGCCGCGCTTTGAGCGGGGAGGTGATATCGGACGAGATTGGCTCAGCGGACGGACGATCGAGCAGTTTGAGTGCCTGATGACCGAATCGGCGTCATCTGCTTGAAGAGCCGGTCGGATTTCATTTTGAGAAATTCGCGCAGCTTCTTTCGTTCTGTGGCGTCTCTCCAGGCCGGCCATCAAGCTCCCGCCCACGGACATCGCGCTCCAACTTCACGCCGTCGCGAAGCGCATCGAGAAGGACGAAGCGAAAGCCCGGCCTCAGCTGCTTCGGCGCGCAGCCGCGGGATTGAACCTCGGGGAGGGCCGGAGGCGGCGCTGATCGCGTCGGCGAAGCCGGCGCCATCCGCACCGTGTTATTTTCGTTGCAGGACACTCGCCTGCGGCCTGCTTCGTCAAAAGCGCTTGCCGCGCTCCTCGGGCAAGGCATCCCAATGCTCGTCAAGCCTGACATAGACATGTCGTGTACCTGGTGTATCTCCCTTCGGCAGCACCGTCATCCGGGTGACATGGGAAATAAGCGGCGTCGGAGGATCGCCCGCCTGCTGTCGCCGGTAGTGACCGAGGTAAACCAAATAGCCCCGGGTTTCGATGCCATGAGACATCCCGACAAAGGTGCCGGCGTGATTAAGCCGCTGCGTCGTCGAGCAATCGCTCCACGCCCCATGTAGATCCGAAAGCCAATCCGCTAGGCGCGCCGCTGCTTCGAGCGCGGCATCATCGGCGATCCCCGCTATGTCTGTTTCGAGAGCATCCCTGACGGCAAAGTCTCCGAGAAAGGCGTTCGGGGTTCTTACCGGCCGGACGGTGACAAAGACGGCCTTGCGCAAATACCGATCCATCTGCGCCATTATGGACTCGAGCTCATGCGGTTTGGGCTCATCGAAGACGGAAACACTGAGGCTGAACGCACGCGCGATGCTTCGAAGTGTTTGCTCATCGGGGCGGTGGCGACCGCTCTCCAGCTTCTCGATTGTCCGGGTCGAGAGACCGGCTTCGCTTGCCAGATTGTCCTGGGTCAGGCCTCGAAAGCGGCGCAAGAGCCTCAGTTGATATGCCAGAACGGCGGGGTCGCGTTTCACAGGAGTCATCTTCGTTGTCCGGTCAGAGGATGCAATGGCTATGGCTTGTGCGACTTGCCGTGTCCCCGAACGCAACCCGAACGAACGACCCGACCACCGAACCGCCGCAGGATACTTTGATGGAGCGTCTTGCGTTCAACCTACGCGTCCGTTGGCGATGTCCCGCGCGCCATCGGTTGCGGCTGTTCATTTCAATAATCCTTGATTGACTGCGCCTCGCTGACGCCGGAGCCTTTTTTTCCGAAACGGTTCACCGCTTCGCGGACGCCGCCGCGATCGTATAACCGGCATGGCGCTGTCTCTGTCCGGGCTGACCGGAATTGTCGGAATCAAACGTCCGTCTGCGGGCATGGACCTGGATAGTCTGGCCCGCGAACGTCGATCCGAGCTGGGCATAACCTTCGGCTGTCACGCTGAGATAGACGCCTTCCCCCCATATGACCTCTTCGCGCGTATCGATCTGGCCGCCATCTCGCCACCAGACGATCTTGGCTACATCGCGTCCGGTACCGTCGAGATAGGTCAGCCAGTCGTCGGTCTTGTGGCGCCAGTGGAGCCGACTCAGCCAGCGTGGGCAGATCAGGATCATGTCCCTTGGAAGTTCCGGCCGCACGGACTCTTCGACCGTTCGCACCAATGTCGGTGCCGGACCATCTGATAGCGGAATGATCCCGCCAGCCCAGATCGCCCGCGGAAAGCGGGGGATTCCATCATCGCCGCCCGGCCGGGTTTCGGTGCCGAGGGCGATGCCACGCTGGCGAAGCGCGGTGAAACGGCGCCGAATGTCGCGAAACTCGAAGCGCGTGATCTCCGCGACGATGATCTCCCCATCGCTCTCGATCGGGCTCAATTCCCGCTCCACACCCGCGAGCCATCGCTCGGCTTCTTCGCTCCAGGCCGTCCGGTCGACCTCGGGGCGCGGCAGGAAGATGGGGCGCGGCACCGGCTTGCCGATCGGCTGGCGCTGCACGGGATAGCCAAATTCATAGAGGAGCAGCGCTTCGTCGCGGCGACCCAGAAGGCCGGCCCTGAGCATTTCTCCGGCGACATACCGCAGCGCCCGCATCGCCACCAGCATATGCGGTTTCATGAAAAGGATCCGCATGTCGAGCCGGGCCAGCTCCGCCTGGCGCCGGTCCGTGGCGGGCTGGCCGAACGCTTCGACACCGCCCCATTGCTCGATGAACATTCTGGCGCGCCACCGGATCTGCTCGACCGTTACGGTGTTCGTCGCGAGCAGGGTGATGGCCATCTCCAGCTGCGCGGTCCAGCCGAGCGGATCCTCCACGCGCATCGCCCCCGATGACGCGTCGACCATGGTCGGCACCCTGAATTCATCGCCGCCGCCATCAAGAACGAGGTCGTAAAAGGCCGGCAGCCGCGCTCCTTTGGGCGAGACGTCCCGGCCCCAGCGTCTGGCGACATGCATCGCTGCCACCGCAACCGCATAGTCCGGATGCTCGACCGCGGTCGTTACCACGTCCAGGAGATCCGCAGCCACGCTGTCGGCCGCGCCCGTGGCAAGAAGCTGCATCGCCTCTGCCGGCTCGTCGCCATCGCCGGACAGGAGCGCATTCACCAGCGCCACAAAGACCGCGCCGCCATTCTCGACCGATAGGAGATGGAGGGCGGCGTCCCGGCAATGCCGGGTCAGCTCTTCGAGCGACAATGACCAGGCCCAGCGATACAGCGCGACGATCGCCTGGTCGTCGGAGTGCGTTTCCCCGTCGATGGCGAAACCCTCCGCGACCTTGAACTCTCGCGTCGCGCCCAGATTCTCGGCGACGGCGTCCCACATCGCCGGCCAGTCGGGGACCGCGGTAATCGCGGGAAAGACGTCATCCAGATCGGCAAGAAGGGATGTCGCGCTTTCCTGTCCCGCGATCAGCTGATTCACGAGATCGGCATAGGCCTCGGCATGCACCGCCGCGCCGTCCAGCGTCACCCGCGCCTTGAAATATTTAAGGCGCCGCGCGCCGGACCAATAGCTCCAGGTCGACCGCTCGTCGGCATTCGGATCATAACTTTCGATTAGGGCGCGTGCGAGATCCCGGTTCCCCACCGCGATCGCGCGCTTGAACAGCGCGAACCGCGCGTTCGGGTCCGCCTGGATCGCCGGGATGCGTTCGAACATCTCCCGCGCCGTCGACAAATCCCCTGTGCGTGCCAGGCGTGCAAAGGCATACGGCGTCTCCCACGGGTCGGAGCCGGGCGGCAATGTGTCGAGTTCCGCCTGCAAATCGTCCAGCGATACGGCATCGTCGAATTTCTGCGGCGTGCCCCGGTCGCGCTCGGGCGGCGCCTCAGCCCGCGACCGCGCCAGTGCCCGATCAAGTTTGTCGGTCTGCGCTTCGCGCGCGGTAGCGCCCTCCGCGAGCAGGGTAAGCAACGGGGCGCGTGTCGTCACCTGGCTGTCCGCTTCGAGCGACCGGCTGATCAGCGCGACGAGATGCGCAAGATCCGCCACCGACGCACCCCCGATCACCTGCGGAATGATTTCGCCGAGCCGCCCGGAGCGATAGAATGGCTCGCTGTAAAAGGGCATCGCGAGCGAGGCCCAAGTCACCGCGCAGACGCCCGACAGATCCGGACGGCGGCGCGCGATGCCGAGCAGCAATGCATTCAACAGGCCGCCCCAGTCGAGCAGCCCCTTGTCCGACATCACCCGTGCCGTGGTAAAGCCGATACCGCCATCGGACAGCGCGGCTTCCGTCAACGTGTCGGCGGCAATCCGGTAAGCGGCGCCACTTCCCGCCGTCTCCATCAAGCCGCATAGATGCCGCACCATAGTCCGGACCCGCTCCGATCGTCGTTCCGGATCGGCGGCATTGGCGCTGACGAGCAGCGCGTTCCACATCTGATATTGCGGGTCCTTCTTGGGCGCGACCGCATAGCCGAGCGTTTCGTCGTGCAATTGGCGTAGAATCTCCCGGGCGCGCGCTTCATTCCCGACATCGACGAAGGTTTCCGCAAGCGAGGCGAGCTCGCCGATCTGTTCCTCCGGCGTCCCGTCGTGCAGCTCAGACACTAGCGGTTCAAGCCGTGCTGACGCCTGTTCGCTGTCTCCGGTCGACCGGTAGATTTCCAGCGCCACCGTTCGGCGGACATCGATGCGGCGCCGGTTCTGGCTGTCGGTGACGGTGAAACCCTCGTCGAGGGCGCTGACGACATTGGCGAATTCGGTTGGGCTGTGCAGCTCGGCAGCGCGCACCACCGCACAGACAAGAATGGGCGCGGCATGGGAAAGCTGGATCATCGCATAATATTGGCCGCCACCGCCCTGCGGCCGGGCATGTTCGAGATAAAGGATTGCCGAGCGTGCCGCGCGTTCGACCTCGCCTGGGGCCACAATGCGCCCCGCCTTGAGCTGCCCGAGCAGCATGCCGATGCTGTTCGCATGAACCTGGAGCGGGCGCAGCACGTCGCTGCGCGATGCGCCGACCTCGCCAGGTTGTTCTCCGAGCCACGCGCCGAGTTCAGCATGTTCGAGCACCGCCCTGGTGACAAATCTGGGCATGCCATCCCCGATCTCGCCATCGAGCAGCGCGACCGCGGGCGCCTCGAGGGTCGCGAAGATCGCTCGCGCCGTCTCCAGATCTCCGAGGTCCGCCACGCGAAGCGCGATCGTCCGGCGCTGGCCGTTGGCGATCGTCAAAAATCCCGGATGAGAGACGAGCTCCCCGATCAGGCGGCGCTGCAGCGCAGGGTCCCGATCCGCCGCGTCACTGAGGCAGGCCGCGACCATCAGGGTCGGGATATCGCCGGAATCGACTTTCAGCAGTGTCGCGACCGCGGAAAGCTCGCTGGTCGGGCGCCGGGTCATGACGGCCTGTGCGATCATCAGCCTCAAATCCTGGGCATAGGATCCCTCATGGCGTTCCTCCGGCCAGTCCGGTTTGAGCAGCGCCAGCCGGTCGACCGCTTCGCCGATCTGCGCCCCGTCACGGAAATAGGAGACCCGGCCGGCCCATTCATGCAGTTCGTTCAACAGTTCCCGGACGTCGTCTTCAGCCTTGCCGCCAAGCAGCTGCACGAGCGGCTCGATCCGGTCGAACAGCTCGCGGGCGCGTTCGACATGCCCTGCCTGAAGAAGGGCATCGACGACCTCATAGCCGTCCTTGCCGTGCGACTCGGCAAATGCCTGCGCGCCGTCGATGTCGCCGACCGCGAGCATCGCGGAGACGACGCCTTGCGCATAACCCAGCGCCATCGCGCGCCGATCGATCTCGTCACGCGTCAGCAACAGCCGAAAGATGTCCGTCGCCGAACCAAGCGACCTCAGCGCGGCAAAGGCGAGGCGAATGTCGGCCTGAATCTCGCGCGCCGTCCGGCCGTCGGCCAGCTGTGCGCGAAAGCGCTGGGCGCTCGCGAGCGCGAGAACCTCGTGCTGGTCCTGCGCCCGGGCACGGTAGCGCAGTTCCAGCCATCGCTGCGGGCTATCCGCCGGCGAACGCACGGCAAGTGTCGCTAGCGTGCGGTACATGCCCGCCGAATAGGCTGGGTCCGCTTTTCCGAACCGCAATCGCGGCCTGGCGAGGATGAAGAGGCGAAAGCTGTTGTGGAAGACGGTCCAGCCATGGGGTCCCAGGCTGAGCAGGTGATGGGCCGATCGCAGCGCTTGCTCGACCGCATGCTCGGAGACCGCCTCGGCAAGGAGCTCGGGTGGCATCGGCCCCTCGGCATGGGCGATATAGCCTAGCACCTTGTCGGCATCGGAACCGGTCCCGATCTCGCGCCACGCCGAATTATAGACCGCCTCGATATCGCCGTCGAAGCTAAACTCCCCCTGCAACAGCGCTTCCCGCCTTGCTGCGTCGCCGCCGCGCAGTGCCTCGATGAAATAATGCGAGACGAGCGGGTGGCCGTGGCAGATGTCGAAAATCGTATCGCGCGAAATGTCCGGGTCGAGACTCAGGGCGTTCGCCATCCTGAACACCGATTCCCGGGTCAGCGGCGCGACCGTGATGCTGCGCGGGGGAAGCGCCGCCTGCTCCCGCACCGCGACCTTCAATCCGGTCAGATCGAGCCGCTGGGTTCCAAGGACGAACAACACGCCGGCCGGCACCGCTGCGGGCGCCGGGAATTCCGTCAGCAGCGACCGCTCGGGGGTCTCCTCGCGCGGTATATGGTCGAGGCCATCGACGATGATGATGGTACGAATGCCCTCACGCGCGAACCGCACGCCGGCGCGTTTGATGAGCGTGCCGAACTGCTCGCGACTCTCATTGAGCGTCTCGTCGCGAAATCTCACCGGGGTGAGGCCGCCGCGCTTCAACTGCGCGTTGATATCGTCGAGAAAATCGGCGGCCTCCGCCCGGCCGACGCCCTGACCTTCGCCGGGCACGAAAGCGAGGTAGCGTGCGAGCACGACCTTCGGGTCCGGCAGGATGCAGGTCTGAAGCAGTGTCGACTTGCCCGATCCCGGCGGCCCGACCAGCGCCACATAGCCGCTGCCCGCGTTCCTGATCGCGGCCTGCAGGGCTTCCTCCGTCGCAATATTGCGCTGGACATAGGTGCCGACCGGAAACTCGTGTGAGCGGCGCAACGCGAACCCGTCACGCCAGCCAAGTTCGTCCAGCAACAGCTTGCGCGGCCACCGATCGAGGTCGCGCCGGTCAGCTATCAATGTCGGCAGGACAAGAGCGATCTTGGCGGCGAGACGCGCCCCGTCCGGCGACAATCGGTGGAGCTGCGCAAAATCCGATTCCGGGCCGGTCAGGATGCGCAAGGACTGGAGGAATTGTTCGAACTGATCCTCGGCCAGGCCGGATGGAGGGATCAGGGTCTCGATGAAGGGAGCCCATCTGGTCGAGCGCCAGTCGGAGAGACTCCGGCCGCCATGGCCGGCTAACTGTTCCAGGAACGCCGCGCTGCTGGCGCCGGTCCCGTCGACCAGATGATCATCGGCTGCCGGATAGTTATTGGTCACGAACCGGATTTCGACAGCGACTCCGGGGGAGGCCTTTCTCAGCCTGGTCCAGGCATCGGCGAGAAGCGCGAGCTGGTTCTGTGCCCCGAGCAGCAAGGTCGGCAGCTTGAACTTGTCGGGATGTTTTTCGAACTTGAACTGATGTCCGACGACGCGGTCGGACAGGCCCAGCACGACATCGTCGGCATTGCCGGCGGCGCGATCGGCGAGCCCGACCCAGATCAGATTGTCGCAGTCGAGCGCGGCATAGATCGCCGCACCGGCCTTGCCATATTGGCTGACATAGCCGCGTTGGGCACGGCGTTCGCCTTCGCCTGGCGCGACGGGCATATCAGGCCGCTCCGCTCGATCGACCGCCGACACGGCGGTTCTGAACGTCGATATTGTACTTGGTCATGCCCGCACCATGGTCGTCGATGCTTGTCGGTCGAGCGGCGGTCGGAGATCCAGCGGCGCGATCGCGATGCGCACCGGCCTGGGCTCGCCCGCCACAAGCCGATCGGCGAACGCCCGCAGGTGCGTGACGACGTCCTCGAAGCGGATGAGTTTTCCGCTGACCGGATCGCGAAAGCGCTTCTTTCGACCGGCATAAACGAGCCAGAGACAGCCGACCGCACAATCCGGCGCCCGCAGATATTGCGCTATAAGCTGATCGCGTACCGTTTCCTCGAGCTGCTTCATCGACCAGCTATCGGCTATCTTGATTTCGATCACGGCCTTTCCGGCAAAACCCCGAGCAACGAGACGGATGTCGGGCTTCTTGTTGTCGGCCACTTCGTCCTCGCGAATGACCTGGAAATCCTCGCGCTGGCGGTTCTGCAGATGCGATGCGAGCACCGGCTGCATCTGCTTCTCATCCGAAATCGGCTGCAGCCATTGCCGCGCCCCGAAATCGCGGTGGCGGATGTCGAATTCGATATCCTCCAGCCGATCGACCACAACGCGAAACAGCTCGTCTGCATCCATTGCCGGCGATGCGAAACGTCGCTCCCATTCGCGAAACGCACTCGGGCTGAGTGGGGCGGGTTCGCTGTCGAGCGCGGCCCGTTCGCGAGCGAGCAGCCTCAGTCGATCCGGCATATGGGCAAAAAGGGGATCCGACGCCAGCGCGCGGAGCGCCCGGTGCGCGTCAGGCCCCGACGTACCGACCAGGCGATCGATGATCCGATTGCGGGCGCCCTGTGCATCGTCGCGCGCGTCGGGAGAATATGTTCCTTCGCGTAACGGGTGATCGTCGTTGCGCCGAACGATCGCATAAGCGGTTTTCGCCAGACCCTCCAACACCGCAGCGGGCGCATCCAGCACGATCGGGACGCGGTAATAATCCCTGTCGCCGAACAGATCGCGAAGCCACCGCACGCCATGGGTCGCCCGGTCGGACGCGGAGAGCTGACCGAGTATCCGTGCCATGACGGCGACACCGCGCTCGAAATCGCAGGCGCAAAGTCCCTGAAGCCACAGGCTGGCAGTCCCGCCCGACGGATCATTCTGAAACCGCTGCTCGCAAAGGTCGGCAATATCCGAATCGCCCAGTTCCAGCCTCACCAGCATGGTCAGCACGACGTCGAGGTTGTGCAACTGATTGAAGAGATGCGTCTCCTCGTCGGACGGTTCGGGCCATGCGTGCAGCAATTCGCGGAAGAACGGCGCCAGCAGGCCCTGGATGTGAGCAGGCCCGCGGTGGACGGCGCTCAGGACATGGGCATGCGGGGCGGCGCTCGCAGGACCGAGTTCCGCGCGGATCTCCTGTTCAAGCACCGGTTGCACGATGTTGGGCCGCGTCGAGGCGAGGTCCGCGAACCATTCCGGAAAGCCGTTGAGCTCGAGCGTGCCCCATTCCGCGGCGCGGAGCGCGTCGTCAGTAGTCAGGGCACGCGCCCACCCGTCACCGGTGGCAGCCTCGATGAGCATGCCGGTCAGCGCCTTTTTGCGCCGGCCACTGATCATCGAACCTTCGCTGTCGGGCCCTGAAAGCAGCGGAGGCGGTTCATCGCGCCAGAAGCTGCGAAGAGCCGCTTCGAACCGATCGGCAACCGCGTCGCCCAGGGTCTGGCGAACGAGCCGCCAGCGCACCAGCGCGATGACACTATCCTGCCCGCCCAGTTGCTGCAGCCAAAAGACCAGATTGTTGACGGTCTTTGCCGCCTCGTCACCCTCGAACAGACCGGCGGGATAGCTGACCGCTTTCTCGTACCAGGCGCGCCATTTGGACAGCTCCGCCTCTTCCGACGCGGCTTCCTGCGCCTCTTGCCGCGCGCGCTCCGCAAGATGGGCGATCTCGTCGGGCGGCAACGAGCGTGGCCCGGGTTTCGCCTGATTGTCGAAGATCTTTCGTTCAGCAGGGTTCCGCAGAAGTTTCCGGAGAGCCGTTCGCGTATCGATATTGCTGCCGTCCGCGGCCCAGCGCTCCAGGATCGCGTGGAGATATAGTGCGCGGTCCTTCTTGCGCTTCGCGCCCTCGAACGCAGCGTTCAACCAGTCGGTATCGCCCGGGACCAGTTGGCGGAGCAACCCGTGATAAAGGGTGTAGAACAGGCGCCTTTGCGGGTCTTCGGTCGGCAGCAGGCGATCGTTCGTCGCCAGCTCGGCTTCGAAGACGCGCTGCCGCATCGTCGATCCACGAAGCGCCTGGGTCAGGCCGTCCAGGTCTTCGCGTCCGAGCGTCTGACGGCCGTGATAGCGCGACACGATGATGCATGCCTGTACGAGATCATCGTCATCGAGATCTGCTTCGAGCTGGGCGGCGCAAAGGCGCGCCAGGGCCGGCGCGAGATAGGAGAAGCGGCTGACCGGCTGATGTCGCTGCGATGCCTTGTCGTGGCCGCGGGCGATCATATTGGCGAGCCGGCTGCGCAGGGCGATAGCATCGGCGCCGCGCGGATCGAGGTCTTCCACCAGGGAATAGAGCGCCCAGCGAAACCCGTTGACGGTGTCGGCCGGCTCCGGGGTCCGTCTGATCAGCCTTCCGAGTTCATCGAGCGTGAGAGCGCCGGGGTAGAGGTCGTCGATGGCTCCATAAACGGTGCGCGCCGGCCATCCGGCCCGGTCCTTGAGCATGTCGTCGGCAATTTTGCGCGCCAGATCGGCCCGCTCGGTCGCGCCGACAGCGCGGATGCCGAGTGTTCGTCCATAGGAGCCGAGTGCGCGCGACCGGGCAGCCTGTTCGGCGATGTCGGCGCATTCGGCGATAGGGCCGAGCCAGATGAGCTTCAGCAGAAACTCGCGGATTTCCTCATTCTCGATATCCTGCTCCCACAGCGCCCGGATGTCCGGGGCAAGGTCGGGATTTGCGAGGCGGCGCAATTCATGGATCGGCATGGCGAGCCGCCGCCAGCCGCCTTTGCCATAGAGCGCGCCGTACAGATCGAGCAGGACGCGCCGCGCATCGACCGAGAGCGACGTCGGGTCGCCCTCGAGGATGAGAACCTCGGGCTCGCGTTCAAGCGCCTCGTTGCGAACGTCATCGTCGAGCAGCGCCAGCCAGCCGACGATCGGGCGCATCGACGGGATGACGACCCGCTCGCCGTAAAGATCGGAATAGCACAGACGCAGCAATGAGCGCGCCGTCAGCCCCGACGCCCGCAGGTTCGCGAGGCGAGACGCCGCCAGATACTCCTGGATCGACCGGTGATGGAACCTTACCCTGCCGTATGTTGCCGGATCGAAGATCGGCCGCCGCAAAAGGGCCGCCAGTTTGGCGGGCGTCCAGTCGGGGAGGATCTGGGCCGCGTCGAGAACCGCCTGTTCGCTGAACGCAGCTCCTTCCGGCACGGCGATCGTTCGGCATCCCGTCAGCGCGAGCGCAAGCGCGATCCTCTCGGCGCCCTCCAGTGCGTCCTCGCCCGTCAGCAGATTGGCGTCCATCCGGTCCGGGTCGTCCCTGAGCGACCGCTCGGCATCGCGCTGATGCTGGACCCGGCGGGTCGGCAGAACGCCCTCGATCTTCCATCCATCGATCAGGCCCAAAAGATCGAGCGGTCGGGCGGCGAACGACCATGCATCCTGGCTGTCGATGGCCCGCAGAAAGGCTTCGGGATCCCGGACATCCTCGACTTCGCAGAACGCCCTGATCTGCTTCTTGTCGAGCGGCAGCAGCGCGACGACCCTTTCGCCTGCCGCAACGCTTGCCGGTCTTTCTTCGGGCGTATCGTCGACAAAGGCGGCGATGAACGCCGTTTGCGGGTCGGGGGGAATTTCGGCCGCACCTTCCGGCGCCGGCAGATATTTCCGGAAACATTCGAGATCGGCCACTGGTCGCCAGTCGGAAGGCCTGGACGCCAGGATCACCGAAGTCCGCCGCCTTGCCTCTCCCAACGCGCGCGAGACCCGCCCCAAGGTCGTTTTCAACGAGCCGCTTCGCAGCTTCAGTTCATCCACGGCATCGAGGAAGAACCAGGCATGGCGTGCGTCGTCATTCTTCCACGCCTCGAACCGTTCAAGCAGCCCCGGTTCCATCGCGAGGATGCCCGGCACATCGTCGTCCTGAAGCATTTCGAGCGGGATGAAGAAGGCGACCTTGTCGTCGCCGGACATGCGCCGGGCGCGTTCCTGCAGTTCACGGGTTTTGCCCGAGCCTGCCTCTGCAAGAATGACGATGCGTGAACTTTTGAGCAACTCTTCCCAATCCGCACCGGTCGGAAGGTCCCAGGCACTGAGAATGGAGACCTGTTGCGGATCGCTCAGTTCCGACGATTCGATGTCGCGGAAATGTCGAGCGACTGGCACCATCGGCCGTTCTCCCAACGCTTGCGTCACCTTGAATATCGCCTCCCTGAAAGGCATCTGTAGCGGGATTGGTTTGTCTAACACCACCACGGACTGGTAATAATTCAGAAACTCACTGTCAGTCGCGCGCGTACCGACCTGTCATAGCGCTTCCACTAGCTCATTAGCCGTCTCGCGCCGCCTTCCTGAAGGTCAAGCCTCGGAATCAACTCATCGGCGCACCAAAATAAATGTCAGCTTTTCTGATAAATTCGCTCAGAAACCGGCGGTCGGCAAACGGCCAATTATCGTGGTTGATCAGCGCTGAAATCGTAGGTCGAGTTCAGGCGAATGATGCGCTCGCCATCAGCTGGCGAGAGACGCGCCGGTTTCGGCGAGGCCGCCGGCAAGCCGGTCGATCCAAAACCGACCATTGGGATTGAGCATGACTCGGCGATCTCCGGATCGTCAAGCCACTCGGCAACGGCAGGGCCGAGCGCGGTGTGCAGCATGCGCGCACCGCGCGCTGTCGCCTCCCGCCTGACCGCTAATCCCGATATGAACTGAATCCCTTGGTCGGATCGCCGAAAAGGCGATCCGGCCAAGGGATCGTTAGAAGGGGCGGAAAAGTCGCCGCTGCAACAAGCGACTGTAGCCAGCGCAGGACTGGTTAAAAATAGAAGCGGCTGGCGGTCCGCCGAGACGGTTATTTGATGATATAGGGCAACAATCCCAAAAACCGGGCGCGCTTGATCGCCTGGTTCAGTTCGCGCTGCTTCTTACCCGATGCGGATGTGATACGCGACGGAACGATCCTGCCGCGCTCCGACACAAAGCCCTGTAGCAGCCGTACATCCTTATAATCGATCTTGGGCTCGCCGTTGAATTTGACCTTGGACGTATCGACACGGAGCCGGTCGCCGTGCTTGTCGATCCCCTTCAGCATGCCGAAATAGCGGTTGCCTTGCTTGACTGGCCGGTCGGCCTGATCGAGCGCCTCGTCGAGCGCGGCCAGTTCCTCGGGCGTCGCCGCCCATACCGCATCCCATACACTCTGAACAAAGCCCGGCTCGATCGCCGCGCCGGGGTCCGGCATGGTTGCCTCCTTGATGGAGAGCTTGATGGAGAGCTTGCCCTGCGGCTTCAGTTTCTTGGCGCTGCGCATGGTCACTTCCCGCCCGTTTCGGTCACGCGATCAAACTCGCTGACGAGCTGTCTGAATTTGTGGATATCGTTCGAACTGACCTTTGCGAGAAGTGTGATGTCCTTGGGCGTCACGCCTTCGAGTTCCTCGACGGTAACCTCTTCGAGTGCATCGAGAATAGCCTGGAACCGGACCGACTTCGAGCGCTCGCGGAGGCGCCTGATCCAGTCGAGCGCGATTTGGCGCTCCTCCGGCGTGCTGCCACGCCGACGCGAGAAATCCGCAAAGCCTTCGATCTCGTTCGAATTGCCGGCAAGCTCGATGTCGCGGATCTGTCGGCGCCGCGACTTGCGCACTAGGTCGAGAAAATTGTGATTGAGACAGGTCGCGCCAAAGGCAAACACCTGCCGCTGCAATTCTCCCAGCCCGATGTCGGGCTCCTCTGAGAGCTTGCCTGCGACGAATCGGTGGAGATCGAGCATGGTGAGTTGCGCTAGGTCTTCATATTCCGCGCGAGGGACCGCGTTCGTGCCGGCGACGACCAGGCGCGCAGCCGAGCGGACGCGACTGTCTACCTCGACCCAGAAACGGCGCATACTCGGCATGCGGTATTCTCCGCAGAAGCATTCCTACAGACATAGCGCGCCAACGCCCCGGATTTCACCCCGGCGGATAAAAAAGAAAGTTCGGCGAAGAATGCGCCGCTGCCGCGCTCTCCTCATCATAGACCAGGAGAAAAACGATGGACCCGAACTACGTAACCGCTGGCGCCGCCGTGGTCGCTGCTGCCGCACCGCTGCTGGCTGAATTAAGGCGCTGGAAGCGACAGCGCAAGAAGGACGATACCGAAAACCGGTCGTAAGTGACCTGCATGGTCCGCGAACTGTCGGCGCAAAGAAGCCCCACTTCCAGCGCCGGCAGGTAGCGTCATAGACAGCCAGCCCGAGATGTTTGCCGGCAGGAGCAGTCGTTATCAGCCAGCCCGATATCGAGCCGATTCAGGCTATGACTACAAATCCAGGTCGCCGTCACCCGATTCCGGATCCAGATCTTCGGCAATTTCGAGGCGCAGTTTCTGACCCCGCGCGAGTCGACGACCAGCTCCAGCGGTTTCGCTACTAGCTGTCGAGGGCGGCAGAAGGAGCGTCGCGCGCTGAGCCAAGAAGGTAGTGCCCCCATGCCTCAAGCAAGGTACGCCGCATCTCGATAAACGTCGTGCGTTTGTAGGCTCGAACGACTTGATCGGGTACCACATGGGCAAGCGCAGCCTCGGCCACCGAGTCCGGAACCTCCGGCATGCGCTCGGCGGCCCAATCCCGAAAAGCGCTGCGAAATCCGTGAACCGTGAAGGCGCACTTCGCGGTCTTGAGTACTTTGGTCAGCGTCATGTCGGACAGCGCCTTCCCGGATGCGCCAGCGAATATCACGCTCTCCCCATTCGGCTCGGAGGTTCCTTTCACGGCTTTGAGCAACTCAATGGCAGGATCGCTCAACGTCACTGTGTGCGCCAGGCGGTTCTTCATGAGATCGGCCGGCCGGTTCCATTCCTTGCGGTTGAAATCGATATCCTTCCACCGCGCCGAGCGGACTTCGCCTGAGCGCGCTGCGGTCAGGATGAGGAACAGCAGTGCGCTTCTTCCCGGCGTGCCGGGCTTGTAGCGCGTTTCCTTGAAGAAGGCCGGCGCTTCAGAGAAAGGCATGGCCGCGAAGTTTCGACCCGCCGCCTGACGAGGCAGGCCCATGGTAATCGTCTTTGTCGGAATTTCGCTGGTCCGCCAGCCTTTAGACTGAGCAAAATAGAGCACGGTCGCGACCCACTGACGGACTTTTCGCGCCATGGCCGGCCTCGTGGTCCAGATCGGCGCCAGCATGTCGCGAATGTGAGACAATTCCAGAGTGTCGACGCGGTGATCGCCGAGCCATCCAAAGGCGTGATCTTGCAGCGATGAAAGGAAAGCCGCTGCGTGTTTTTCGGACCATCCTCGCCTGAGTTCATCATGGGTCGCAAGCGCCGCCTGTCGGAAGGTGGGAATAATCCGCCGGTCCCGGTCGCGCTGATGGACAGGATCCTTTCCGCTGAAAGCGGACAAGCGCAGCATCGCCGCTTTCGACCTGGCTTCGCGCAACGTAACCATCTTGGCGGAGCCGAGGCCGATATCGCGTCGACGCTTGTTAACCTGGATACGGAGCACCCACGAACGACCGCCGGACGGCTTCACCAGGAGGTACAATCCCTCCCCGTCTCCATGCCGTCCGGGCTTGGCAGATTGGACCGCCAGAGAGGTCAGAATGCCCATACGAGATCCATACTTTTTCGTTCCCACGCTGTTCCCACAGTTTGTCGCGGCTTAGCCTGGATTATGGCGAATTGTAGCGGATCGGCTTGAACTTATCTAGTTTATTTTACACGAGTTTTGGACAGCAGCGGATGCCGCCGGACGAGGTTTAGAAATTCACGGGGCATCCAGTCATACCCCCACGCAACATCGGTCACGGTCGCTCACTAACGGGCGCGGCAGTGCGCGAATCGCCATTGGCTGCGAGCGGGTGATCACGGCGTGCGCTGACCGTTCGGCCGACGTGTCTGCCGTTCGTCGGACATGCCGCGCGATAGCACCACACCGTCCCAAAGAATCCTCGTGCCCCGATATGGCCGAAAGCCGCGTTCCCCGCTAACCGCACTCCATCCGGTCAGGCACAAGCCGGCCGCGAGGGGAATGCCGGTGCTCATGCTATCGTTCGCCATCGACATGCCGGCCACCCTGCCGCGATGACGCGCGGCGTTCTCCTCACCTTACTCGCGACGAGCCTGCTCGCCGGCTGTGCGCGCTATGCGCCACGGCCGCTGGCGGCGCCCGCCGCCCTGCTCGCCGCGCCCGACGCGGCGATCCTGTCGGCCGATGCGGCGGCGATCGACCGGCCGTATCTGACGCCGCAGCCGATCGACCTGTCGGCACCGCTCACGCCCAACGCGCTCGCGGTGATCGCGGTGCTGGAGAATCCCGCCCTCAAGGCGCAACGCGTCAAGGCCGGCGTCACCGATGCGCAGGTCTTTGCCGCGCGGCTCCTGCCCGATCCGGCCGTGCAGGCGAGCGTCGACAAATTGCTCAGCGGGGCCGACGAGTTCAACGGCTTTGCCGGCCAGATCGGGCTCGATCTCAACCAGCTGCGCACCGCGCGCGTGACGCGCGCGGCGGGCGAGGCATCGCGCCGCCAGGTGCGGCTCGATCTCGCCTGGGCGGAGTGGCAGGTCGCCGGGCAGGCGCGGTTGCAGGGCGTGCGCGTGCTGGCGCTGGAGGAACAGCGCGCGCTGATCCGCGCCAGTGCCGCGACGGCGCAACAACTGTTCGACGCCAGCCAGCGCGCCGCCGGGCGCGGCGATATCGCGGCGGGCGAACTCGACACGCGGCGCCAGGCGCTGCTCGATGCGAGCAGCCGGGCACGCACGATCGACAGCGACCTCGCCACCGCGCGCGCCGATCTCGCCAAACAGCTCGGCTTGCCGCCCGAGACGGTGCTGCGGCTCGCCCCGCCCGACGCCGCGCCGGTCCCCCCATCGGCCGCGACGCTGGTCGCGCAGGCGATATCGCGGCGGCTCGATCTGCAGGCCTTGCGCGCCGGCTATGGCGTGTCCGAAGCCGAACTGCACAAGGCGGTGCTCGACCAGTTCCCCAATCTGTCGCTGACTGCGGCCTATGCCCGCGACACCGCCGACAACCGCACGCTCGGGCCGCAGATCGGCTTCACTTTGCCGCTGTGGAACCGCAATCGCGGCGGCATCGCCATTGCGCGGGCGACGCGCGAGCAACTCCGCGCCGAATATGAGGCGCGCCTGTTCGAGACGCGCGCCGACATCGCCGCCGCCGTCACCGGCCTCGCCGCGCTGCGCCGGCAGCAAGGCGAGCTCGCCGCGCAACTGCCGGCGCTCGACCGCTATGCGACGGCGACCGAGCGCGCGGCGACGCGCGGCGACCTGTCGCGCGCCACCGCCGACACCGCGCTCCAGGCGCTGCGCGATCGCCGGCTGAGCCTGCTCCAGCTCGGCCAGCAGATCGCCGAACAGACCATCGCGCTCGAATTGCTGTCGGGCGGCCCGTATGAAGGATGGACCCGATGAAGCCGTGCCTCCCGCTCCTCCTCCTTGCCCTGCTCGCCGGCTGCGGCGGCGCGGCCGAAGAGGAGAAGAAGCCTGAGGCGGTCGCTCTGGTCCGGACCGCGCCCGCGACGCCCGGTGCGCCGGGTGATGGCCTGACGCTGTATGGCGCGACCGAAGCCGGACCGGGGGCCGCGCGCGGGATCGTCGCGCCGGCCGAGGCAATCGTCGCGGCGATCGATGCGCCGACCGGCACTGCCGTCCGCGCCGGCCAGGCGATCGTCACGCTGCGCCCGAGCCCGGCAACGCGCACCGAAATGGCCAAGGCGGCGAGCGACGCGACGACCGCCGCCGCCGCCTATCGCCGCGCGCAGCGGCTGCGCGGCGACGGGCTGGTCAGCGATGCCGAAGTCGAAACCGCGCGCGCCGCGCTGACCGCCGCGACCGCGACGCGCGACAATCTCGGCCTGCGCGGCGGGCATGCGGTGCTGCGCGCGCCGGTCGCGGGCACCGTGCAGGGCCTGGCGACGCGGGTCGGCGATCAGCTCGCCGCCGGTGCGACCATTGCGACGATCGGCACGACGGGCGATGTGCGCGCGCGCTTCGGCGTCGATCCGGCGGTGGCGCGGCGCATCCGCATCGGCCAGACGATCCGCATCATGGCGGTCGATGGCAGCCATGAAGCGACCGTCGCGATCGTCGGCGTCGATCCGCAGATCGATCCGGCGACGCGGCTCGCCTCGGTCTATGCCCGCGTGCCGGGCGCAGGGCTCGGCGCCGGCGAGCCGTTGCGCGCTGCACTGTCGGTCGCGACCAACGCGGCCGGGGTCAGCATCCCCTATGCCGCGCTGCTCGATGATGGCGGCCGCTCCTATGTCTTCGTCGTGCGGCATGGCGTCGCCACGCGCGTCGCGGTCGCGCCGGGCAATTCGTCGGGCGACAGCCTGCAGATCCTAAGCGGGCTCAACCCCGGCGACCGCGTCGTCACCGAAGGCGGCACCGCGCTCGAGGATGGCATGAAGGTGCGCGAAAGCGCGGCGGGTCCGACGAAATGATGGCCGCGATGCAGCGCCATGCGCGCTCGATCTGGCTGAGTGTCTTTCTCGTCACGCTGGCCGGGCTGGTCGCCGCGACGCGCCTGCCGGTCACTTTGTTCCCGCATATCGACTATCCTCGCGTCGTCGTGTCGATCGATGCCGGCGAGCGCGATGCCGAGCAGATGGCGGCCGACATCACCCGCCCGTCGGAAATCGCGTTGCGCGCGATTCCCGGCGTGACGCAGATCCGCTCGACCACCAGTCGCGGTTCGGCCGAGGTCGCGCTGACCTTCGCCTGGGGCGACGACATGGTCGCGGCGACCAACGCGACGCAGGGTGCGCTGGCGACGATCCTGCCCGATCTGCCGGCCGGCACGCGCTTCAGCGTGCATCGCAGCGATCCGACGATCTTCCCCGTGCTGGGCATCTCGCTCACCTCGGACAAGCGCGACGGCGTCGCGCTGGCGCAGCTCGCCGAGCTGAAGTTGCGGCCGGTGCTGTCGAGCGTGCCGGGCGTGGCGGGGGTCGACGTGCTCGGCGGCGCCAGCCAGGAGATCGAGGTCGCGGTCGATCCCGGGCGGCTCCAGGCGCTGGGCATGACGATGAGCGAGGTGACGGCGGCGCTGGGCAGCGCCAACACCGTCGCGGCGGTCGGCCGGATCGAGGACCGTCACCGCCTGTACCTCGCGCTGGTCGAGGACCGGCTCGGCAGCGAGGCCGATATCGCCGCCATCCCGATCAAGGCCGGCGCGGCGGCGGGCGCGGGGGTCGCGACGCTCGGCCAGATCGCCACGATCCGCCGCGCGCCCGCGCCGGTATGGACCAAGGTCACCGCGAACGGCGCCAATGCGGTGCTGGTCAACATCCGCCAGACGCCCAGCGCCGATGCGGTCGCGCTGGTCAGGCAGGTGCAGGCGCGGCTGAAGGACGTCGCGCTGCCCGCCGACGTCAAGGTCAGCCCGTTCTACGACCAGTCCGAACTGGTGACGGGCGCCGCCGACGCGGTGCGCGACGCGATCCTGCTCGGCGCGGTGCTCGCCGGGCTGGTGCTGTTCCTGTTCCTGCGCAGCTGGCGGCTGATGGTGATCACCGCGGCGTTGCTGCCGGCGGTGCTCGCGGCGACCTGCCTCGCGCTCTACGCGCTGCACATGAGCTTCAACATGATGACGCTCGGCGGCATGGCGGCGGCGGTCGGGCTGGTGGTCGACGATGCGGTGGTGATGCTCGAACATCTCATGCGCCGCCTGCAGGAAGCGCATCATGCCGGGCGCGCGCGGCCGTCGATGCTCGCCGCCGCGCGCGAGATGGCGCGGCCGCTGTTCGGATCGACCATGGCGACGATCGTCGTGTTCGTGCCGCTCGCCTTCATCACCGGCGTGCCCGGCGGTTTCTTCAAGGCGCTGGCGGTGACGATGGTCGCCGCGCTCGCCGCCTCGCTGTTCTTTGCCCGGGTCGTGCTGCCGATCATCGCCGAGCGCTGGCTGACGGTGAAGGATGCCGATGCCGCCGACCGCGCGGAGCGGTTCACCGGGCCGATGGCCGAGCATTATGGCCGGATCGTCAGCCGCGCGCTGGCGCGGCCCGGGCTCGTCGCCGCGCTCGGCGCCGCGTTGATGATCGCCGCGGGCGGCTTCGCCTGGACGCATCTCCCCTCCGGCTTCATGCCCGAGATGGATGAGGGCGGTTTCATCCTCGACTACAAGGCCAAGGCGGGCGCCTCGCTGACCGACACCGACCGGCTGCTGCGTCAGGTCGAGAAGATCATCCAGGCGACCCCCGAGGTGTCGAGCTATTCGCGCCGCACCGGCATCCAGCTCGGCGGCGGGCTGACCGAGGCGGACGAGGGCGACATGTTCATCCGCCTCAAGGGCGGATCGCGCCGCGAGATCGAGGAGGTGATGGCCGAGGTGCGGCAGAAGATCGAGACCCAGGTACCGGGGCTGCAGATCGAAACCGCGCAGCTGATGGAGGATCTGATCGGCGATCTCACCGCCGTGCCGCAGCCGATCGAGGTGAAATTGTTCGGCGACGACCCCGCGCAGCTCGCCGATGCGGCGGGCAAGGTGGCCGCAGCGGCGCGCCGCATCGATGGCGTGGTCGAGGTGGCGAGCGGGCTGCGCGTTGCCGGCGACGCGGTGATGATCAAGGTCGATCGCGCCGCCGCGCTGATGGCCGGGCTGGACCCGGACCTCGTCGCCAAACAGGTCGAGACGCAGATCGACGGCACGGTCGCGACGCAGATCCTCGCGGGCGAGCAGGTCATCGGCGTGCGCGTCCGCCTGCCGCAGAATCTGCGTCAGCGCACCGACGCGCTCGGCGCGCTGACGTTGCGCGCGGCCGATGGCCGCTCGGTCGCGCTGCGCTCGATCGCCACGATCAGCATCGCCGCCGGGCAGCGCCAGATCACGCGCGAGGATCTCGCGCCGTTCATTCCGGTGACCGCGCGGCTCGAGGGCATCGATCTCGGCACGGCGATGACGCAGGTCAGGGCCGCCGTCGCCGCGCTGCATCTGCCGCCATCGGTACGGGTCGACTATGGCGGCCTCTACCGCCAGCAGCAGCAATCCTTCACCGACCTGACCACGGTGTTCGTCGCCGCGTTGCTGCTCTCCGCGCTGCTGCTCACGCTGTTGTTCGAGACCTGGGCGTTCACCGCGGCGGTGATATCGACCGTGCTGCTCGCGACGACGGCGGTGTTCTTCGGGCTGTGGTTGACCGGGACCGAGCTCGACATTTCGGCGCTGATGGGGCTGACGATGGTCGTCGGCATGGTCACCGAGCTGGCGATCTTCTTCCTTGCCGAACTGGTGCCCGGGGCGGCCGTCGATGCGGCGGCGATGCTTCAGGCCGGCAAGGCGCGGATCAGGCCGATCGTGATGTCGGCACTGATCGCGATCCTGACGCTGGCGCCGCTCGCGCTCGGCATCTCGCGCGGATCGGGGCTGCAACGGCCGCTCGCCACCGCGATCATCTTCGGCCTCGCGGCCGGCGCGCCGCTGGTGCTGGCGATGCTGCCGACGCTGGTGCTGCTGTTCAGCCGGCGGCGGCAGACCGACGCGACGACGGCACCGGCAGTGGCCTGAGCGGCGCGGTCAGAAGCTCTTGGGCAGCCCCAGCACGTGCGTCGCGACATGGCTGAGGATCAAATTGGTCGAGATCGGCGCGACCTGGTAGAGCCGCGTCTCGCGGAACTTGCGCTCCACGTCATATTCCTCGGCAAAGCCGAAGCCGCCATGCGTCTGGACGCACATGTCGGCGGCATACCAGCTCGCCTCGGATGCCAGCATCTTGGCCATGTTGGCCTCGGTGCCGCAGGCCACACCTGAATCGAACAACCGCGCCGCCTTGTCGACCATTTCGGCCGCCGCCGAGAGCTGGACATAAGCGCGGGCGATCGGGAATTGCACACCCTGATTCTCGCCGATCGCACGGCCGAAAACGCTGCGGTCCTTCGCATAGGCGGCGGCGCGGTCGATGAAGAAGCGCCCGTCCCCGATGCATTCGCTGGCGATCAGGATGCGCTCGGCGTTCATCCCGTCGAGGATGTAGCGAAAGCCCTTGCCCTCCTCGCCGATCAGATTGGCGGCGGGGACGCGGAGATCGTCGAAGAACAATTCGGTCGTGGCATGGTTGAGCATGGTGCGGATCGGGCGGATCGTCAGGCCGTTGCCGACCGCCTCGCGCATGTCGACCAGCAGCACGCTCATGCCGTCGGCCGGGCGCGCGGCGTCCTCGCGCGCGGTGGTGCGCACCAGCAGCACCATCAGGTCGCTATGCTCGGCGCGGCTGATCCAGATCTTCTGCCCCGACACGACATAATCGCCGCCGTCGCGCCGCGCGAAGGTGCGGATGCGCGTCGTGTCGGTGCCGGAGGTCGGCTCGGTCACGCCAAAGGCCTGCAGCCGCAATTCGCCGCTGGCGATGCGCGGCAGATAAGCCTGTTTTTGTGCCGCCGAGCCGTGCTTGAGCAAAGTGCCCATGACATACATCTGCGCATGGCACGCGCCGCCATTGCAGCCCGAACGGTGGATCTCCTCGAGGATCGCGGTCGCCGCGCCGAGCCCGAGGCCGGCGCCGCCGAACTCCTCGGGGATCAGCACCGACAGCCAGCCTTCGCGGGTCAGCGTCTGGACGAACTCGGTCGGATAGATGCGGTCGCGGTCAAGCGCCTGCCAATAGGACCCCGGAAAGTCGGCGCAAAGCCGCCGCACCGCGGCGCGGATATCGTCGAAATTTTCCCGATCGCTCACCGTGCGTTCCTCCGCTGCCGTGCAGCGCTAGCGCCAAAGCGGGCGCGACGCCAAGCGCGGTGGCGGCTTTTTGGTGACCGGCGCCGGGCGGATGCGGTAGGACGGGGGCGATGATCCGCGCCTTTTCCTTGCCGGCCGCCTGAATGGGCGTCGTCGCGCTCCTCGGGCTGGCCAGCAGCATCAGCCTGTTGTCGGGCTGGCGGCTATATCTGTGCGTCTTCGCGACCGGGCTGGCGATGCGCTTCGGCTGGATCGTCGCCCCGGCGCACCTCACCGGGCTCGACGCGCTCGCCAGTCCCTGGGTGCTGGCCATTGCCGGCTTGGGCATGGTCGCCGAATTCTTCGCCGACAAGGTGGCGTGGCTCGACTCGCTCTGGGATGCGATCCACACTTTGGTCCGCCCGGTCGGCGGCGCGCTGCTCGCGCTCGCGATCATCGATCCGCACGACATGCGCTGGCAGGTCGCCAGCCTGCTGCTCGGCGGCAGCGCGGCGCTGCTCAGCCACGGCGCCAAGGCGAGCACGCGCGCCGTGGTCAATGTCAGCCCCGAACCGTTCAGCAACGTCATCGTCTCGACCGGCGAGGATGTCGTGACGACCGGGCTGCTCGCCGCGGCGATCGCCAGCCCCGTCGCGGCGGTGGCGATCGCGATCCTGCTCGCGACGGGGGCGGTCGCGATGCTGGTGCTGCTGCGCCGGCTCTATCGGCGGATGAGGCGGAGGCCGGCGCATGTGCAATGAACAGGCGCGGCGCGTTGCCGCCGGGCAGTTGCGCGACGACATCCAGCAGCTGCGCATCCCGCTGCGCTTTCCCGAGGGCGTGCCCAATCTCGAACCGACGCCGAGCATCCGCATCACCGACCGCAACGCCATCCTCCGCGCCGCGCCCGAGGGCGGCGCCGAGCTGGTGGTGCGGCGCTGGAGCTGGCCGGGCGCGCACGGCAAGCCGGTCTACAACTTTCGCAGCGAGGGGCGGCATTTCGGCGCGAACCGCTGCCTGATCGTCGCCGACGCCTTTTACGAATTCACCACGCCCGAAGCCGTGCCGGGCCAGCCCAAGGCGAAGCGCAAGGACAAATGGGCCTTCACGCTGACCGATGGCGCATGGTTCTGCATCGCCGGCATCTGGCGCGACGATCCGGCGGTGGGCGAGGCCTATACCATGTTGACGACCGATGCCGGGCCGGATGTGTTGCCCTATCACCACCGCCAGGTGATCGTCCCGCCGCGCGACGCCTGGGCGCGCTGGCTCGATCCGGCGGCTTCGGTCGACGATCTGCTCGCGCCCGCGCCGGCCGGGACCTTCGCGGTCGCCCCGGCGAGATAATAGGGGCCAGCGCGCGGCTAGAGCGAACTGCATTTCGATGGAAACGCAGCTCGCTCCAGAGTCTTTGTGGTCGCGTGCTTGGTAGCGAATAGCCGGATTCCACCTATTCGCAGCACGCTCCAAGCGTGTAGGGCGAGGCGAGCGCTCCGCTCGCCGAGGAATGATCATGGCCAAGAGCCAGAAGAAAACGAACAAGGAAGTGCGCAAGCCCAAGGCCGAGAAGGCGCCGAAGCAGAACGCCTCCAACCCGACGACCAAGGGCAACCCGGTCGCGATGGTCAACATCAAGAGCTGAAGGTCGCGACAATGGCGGAAGAGGAAGACGCGTTCGTCTATGACGAGGCGAGCGGCGAATGGATCAGCGCGGCCGATGCCGCGGCCAAGGCCGGCGGCGCGACCGAGGGTGCGGTCGAGGTGCGCGATTCGGTCGGCAATCTGCTCGCCGATGGCGACCAGGTGACGCTGATCAAGGACCTGACGGTCAAGGGCGCGGGGCAGACGCTGAAGCGCGGCACGCTGATCAAGTCGATCCGCCTGACCGGCGACGCGCAGGAGATCGACTGCAAGTTCGAGGGCATCAAGGGCCTGGTGCTGCGCGCGGAGTTCGTGCGCAAGCGTTGATCGATCAGCGCCCGTCGCTGAACTGCACCAGATCCCAGCGATTGCCATAGAGATCGGCGAACACCGCGACGGTGCCGTAATCATGCACCGTCGGCGGGCGCACCCACTCGACCCCGGCGGCGGTGAAGGCGGCGTGGTCGCGCGCGAAATCGTCGGTGGCGAGGAACAGGAAGACGCGGCCGCCGGCCTGATCGCCGATGAAGCGTGCCTGTTCGGGCGTGGCGGCGCGGGCGAGCAGGAGGGTGGTCGCACCCGGTGGCGCGCCGGGCGGGGCGATGACCACCCAGCGCTTGTCCTGTTCGGGCTGCCAGCTGTCCTCGACCAAAGTGAAGCCGAGCTTGCCGACATAGAAAGCGAGCGCCTCGTCATAATCACGGACGACGAGCGCGAGGTGGGCGATGTGCGGCATGCCCCGCGCCTAGCGATCAGGCGCGGCGGCGCAACGTCTTCCAGCCGGCGAACAGGACGAGCAGCAGCACCACCGCCTGGCTGGCGAGGACGGCGGGCTCGCCGCCGGTCGGCGCGAGCGCGTGGAGCGCGGGGAGCTTCTGATAGCTCTGCACCACCAGCACGACCATGTTGAGCCACTGCGCCAGCAGCGCGGTGACGAGGAACACCACGCGCCACCAGCCGGTGAGCCGCCGGCCATAAAGCGCGAGCAGCGACGCGGCGAGCAGGATCAGCGAGACGACGCCGAAGATGAAGGGCGGGCCGATCGGCTTGGGCGGGAAGAGGAAGCCGGTGACGCTGGTCAGGATGGTGAAGGCGAGGAACAGCGCGCACCACAGGGCCAGCCAGCGCCCCGCGATCAGCGCGGCGAAAAAGACCAGGCCGGCGGCGATGCCGACCAGGCTGATGATCACATGAAGCTCGGTAAACGCCGGTAACGAAAGGCCAAAGGTCATCGTTTGTCTCCCCTGCGTGGGACCGCGAGGGTAACCTCGCCGAGGCGATGCGACCAGCGATTTCGTTACGGGGGCGGCGTGGGGCGGGGGATAGTATTCGTGCCGAGGCGTGACTTGCGGGGGCCAAGTAACGGGGTATTTTTGGAGACCGACGGGGGTGTAGCTCCACTGTTGGAAAGCGCGCGCTTTTATTTGGCTGCGCCGAGACGGGCAGCGAAGAGGGCGCGATTTCCAACAGGGTTTTACGGTGAATCATGCGCCGGAATTCAGCACGAGGACTTGACGCGTTTTGGAGCCGCATAGGGTATTTCGCCGCGCTGCTTGCGGGCGTTGGCGGCGGGGTGGCGGGGAATCCAACATGGCCTGTCTCCTTCGGGCGCCGGGGTGGGCGCGGGGCGAGCGGGAGGATAGGCGCGGGGGCGGCGGTGGTGAATCATGCCGGGGCGGGGTCTTTCGACGAGGGATGTCGCGCGTGGTGTGAGGCGGTGGTGGGTGGAACGCAGGGCGGGGGCGTGCGGCATTGCCACGGGCAGTTGACACGCTGATATCATTAATGATATCAAACACCGTCAAATGGGGCGCGGCGGTGGACAATAAGCGGGTCGAGTTTCTTGGATCCTCGTATCGGGATTTGCTCGATATGCCGGAGGAGGTGATCGATCAGTTCGGTTTCGAACTCGGCCTCGTCCAGAATGACATGACCCCGGAAGGTGCCAAACCGCTCACCAAGACGTTTGAAAACGGTGTGTGGGAATTACGGGACAGCCACGATGGCGATGCCTATCGGGCCGTCTATTTTCTGCGGCACGAAGACGTCGTGTTCGTCCTGCATTGTTTCAAGAAGAAGTCGACCAAGGGCGGGGCGATTCCGGCGGCCGACAAGGCGACGATCGATGCGAGGCTGGCGACAGCGCGGAGCAGGATCGAGCAATTGAGGAAGGACAAGGCAAGATGACGACCGACAGCGGATACATTGTTCCGGCCGGCGAAAGCGTGCTCGACCATCTCGGCCGCAGCCGCTCCTTCGCCGCCAAGGCGAAGCTTGCGGTGATCATCGCCAAGACGATCGCGGAGCTCGGGCTTACCCAGCGCCAGGTTCAACAACGTACCGGTATCCCGCAAGCCCGGATCTCGGAGATCTGCCGCGGAAAGCTGAAGGACATTTCGCGCGAACGGCTCGAGGATTGTCTCCAGCAGCTTGGGCATGACGTGATCATCACCGTTGCCACCGATCGACATGAGGGCGTCGGCGAACTGCGCGTGGAGCAATCCGACCGAATCCGCCGCGCCGCCTGAGGGCGGCCGCTGCGTAGCTGGGGGATGGCCATGCGATGGCCCAGAAGCGGGATGACCATATCTTGAGCTGATCGTTCCCTTGAACCGTTCGTTTCGAGCGTCGTCGAGAAACATGGGATGGCGCCGGTGGCCGTTTCTCGACTTCGCTCGAAACGAACGGGGGCGGGACGCGTCCGGCATGATGCGCTGCGTTGATGAGCGACGGCCCGGCCAGAGCATCCGGCTGAAAATCCGGTCTCTATCGTCGCGTCTCTCATCACTTCCCCGGCGAAGGCCGGGGCCCAGTTGGGGGACGCTGCGAAGGGCGTTGCCGCTCATCATATCCTCCATACCAACTGGGCCCCGGCCTTCGCCGGGGAAGGCAGGAAGGTAGAAAGCCGCGAAATCGGAAAGGCAGAAGGGCGGGTAGATCGTGCTGCCATGCGCTTCGCGGTTCAGCTTTCACGCAGCCCGTTCTAACGTCACCCCAAAAGAAGGAGAGCGTCATGCGGCGGTTTGGTGGGGTGGTTCGGGCAGTGTTGCTGGCGGGGGGTGCGCTGGCGATAAGCGGGGCGGCGTCGGGGACTGGGGCGGCGGGTGTGGCTGGGCGGGCTCGCGTCGGCGCCACTGCCTCCGCCAGCGCGGCGAAGTGTACGGCGATGGTGCGGGCAGCGCTGGGGGCGGATGTCAAAATCCTGTCGGCGGTGCATCTCGACGCCACCACCCCCGCAGCGCCCGATGCGGCGGCCGCGAAGCCCGGCGCCGAGGCGGGCGACGGGCCGTTGCCGGCGCATTGCCGGATCGACGGGGTGATCAACGAGCGCGTCGGCGCGGGCGGCAAGACCTATGGCATCCACTTCGCGATCGCGCTGCCCGATGCGTGGGGCGGGCGCTTTTTGATGCAGGGCGGCGGGGGCCTCAACGGATCGGTGCGGCCGCCGACCGGGCCGGTGGCGAGCGGCGGGCGGCCGGCGCTGGCGCGGGGCTTTGCGGTGATCTCGCACGACAGCGGCCACAAGGGCGCGGTGTTCGACCCGAGCTTCATGGCCGACCAGCGCGCCGCGCTCGATTTCGCGGAGAGCTCGGTGCGGACGGTCGCGCTGCTCGGCAAGGCGATCACGCAGAGATAT
Source organism: Parasphingomonas halimpatiens (assembly GCF_036663795.1). Taxonomy (NCBI): domain Bacteria; kingdom Pseudomonadati; phylum Pseudomonadota; class Alphaproteobacteria; order Sphingomonadales; family Sphingomonadaceae; genus Parasphingomonas; species Parasphingomonas halimpatiens. The sequence continues at coordinate 35,351 of NZ_JAXOJP010000023.1, read as the reverse complement.
TATGGCAAGGCGATTGCGCACAGCTATATGGCGGGATGTTCGACCGGCGGGCGCGAGAGCATGCTGGCGTCGCAGCGTTACCCCGAGCTGTTCGACGGGATCATCGTTGGCGCGCCGGCGATGCGCGCGGGCGATTCCAACCTGGCGATCGCCTATACGCAGGTGCTGCTCAACCAGGTCGCGCCGAAGCGCGCGGACGGCAAGCCCGACATCGCCGCGCTGCTGACCCCGGATGTGCGGCGCACGTTGCTGAACGGATTGCTGGCGCAGTGCGACGCGCTTGACGGGCGGGCCGACGGGATGATCGAGAATGTCGCGGGGTGCCGCTTCACGCCGAAATCGATCGCGTGCCGCGATGGCGCGGCGAAGGACGGGTGCATCAGCCCGGCGCTGGCCGAAGCGCTGGACAAGGCCTTTGCCGGGCCGTTCGACAAGGCGGGATATGCGATCTACGCGCCGGTGCCGTACGACACGGGGATCGTCGCGATGCAGGGCGGCTATCTGCCGAGCGGGGCGCCGGGGCCGTTCGGCCCGGCCAACAGCGACATGGCGATCGACCTCGACGCGCGGATCCACGCCATTCGCGACGACGCGGCCGGGCGGCTGACCGACACCAATTACTGGACCAATCTCAACAGCTTTCTCGGCCATGGCGGCAAGATGCTGTTCTATCACGGCGTATCGGACTTCTGGTTTTCGCCGCTCGCGACATGGGATTATTACCAGCGCGCGGCGGCGACGAACGGCGCGGCCTTCACCGATGCCAGCCGTTTCTACATGGTGCCGGGCATGATGCACTGCCAGGGCGGCGACGCCTTCGACCAGTTCGACCTGCTGACCCCGCTGGTCGACTGGGTGGAACAGGGCAAGGCGCCCGACGCGATCCCCGCGCGGCGCCGCGCGCCGGCCGGCGGCGAGCGGCCGCTATGCCCCTATCCGGCCTTTGCCGGGTATGAGGGCGGCGACCCGCGGGCGCTGGCGAGTTATCGGTGCCGGAAGGCGGGGTGAGGGGGGCATTAAGCCTCGATCACCTTATTACCCCCGTTCGCCCTGAGCTTGTCGAAGGGCTGTTCTTCTTCTCAACCGGTGAAAGAAAGAACGGTGCTTCGACAGGCTCAGCACGAACGGTTGAGGTTTATCGCTCGATGATCGAGGGGACGCCCCGCCTCCGCGCCGCGTAACGATCAGCCGGGCGCGCGGCGAAAATCGCGCGCGAGCAGCAGCATGGCGACGGGGAAGGTGACGATCCACGGCGCCGCCACCCAGATGAGCGCGGGCCAGGCGAGTTGCAGGAAGATCGGCAGCGCGAGCACACCGTTGAGCGCGAGCGCCCAGCGCAGCGCGCCGCGACAGGTGGGCGCGAGCAACAGGGTGGCGAGGCTCATCCAGGTGTAACCGAGCAGATCGACCACGGTGAGCGGGTTACGGAAGCCGCAACAGGCGAGGATTTCATAACCGCGCGCCGCGCCGGCCGCCTCGCGCGGGAGGACGACGCCGAGCTGGTTGACATAGACCAGCCCGGCGCAGGCGGCATACAGCACGGCAAAGGCCAGCGCGGCGAGCCGCCACGGGCGCTGCGCCGGCGTGGCGGGCTCATGCAGGGCGGCGACCGCGACGACGAAGCACGGCGCGAGCGCGAGCGAGGGCGCGAAGATGAGCCAGCGATCGAGCGGGGTGGGCAGCAGCCCGGCAACCTGCAGCAGCTGCGGCACATCATAGGCGATGCTCGCCACGGCGGCGGCGAGGGCAGCGGTGTAGCCGAGTTTCTGCATGTGGTGGCTCCCCGGGTTGGCGCCGGGGGAGGATGCGGGGTGGGTGGGGGTGTGGGTATTGGGGGTTTTACTGGGGGGGCAGTGGTACGAGGTCGCGACAAGAACCGAAAACACGGCGATGCCGCAGCGATGCGGCATATCTGCAAGCTGCCTGGTTGATCAATATCACATCTTGAAAGAACATTTCACAGCGAGCCGCTGAATTGGTAAGACCCCCTAATTCGATTTGGGGGGATTATGAAGCCATACACGCGATCGATCATCGAGCTGTTTGATGGCAAGAAGCGCTATCTGATTCCTCTCTACCAAAGGCAATACGCGTGGAAGGTTGAACCACAGCTCAGGCTATTGTGGGAAGACATTACTCGCGCATACCAACGCCTGTTGGCTGATCGCACGTCCGTCGTGCCCCATTTCATGGGCGCAATGGTCATCGCACAGATCAAGACGTTCGGGAAAGAGGTGCAGGCGTTCGAGGTCATTGACGGCCAGCAGAGGTTGACCACCTTTCAGCTTCTGCTCGCGGCGCTACGCGACGTGGCGGCGGCGAATGGTTCATCCTATGCCGATGAAATCCAGAAATACCTCCTCAATGAGGGGATCATGGAGACGCCTCACGTCGAGCGTTTCAAGGTTTGGCCGTCGCTCATGGATCGTCGGTCATTTGCTCAAGTCGTCGATCCCAAAGCTAACCTTGACACGATAGCCAAGAAGCCAATCGAGGAAGACGGCTTCGTCCGCAAAGCGGCACAGGCTTATGAGTGGTTCCGTGATCAAATTAATGGTCATGTTGGCGACGGCGATAAATACGATGAAGCCAAGCTGGAGAAGCTGTTCGAGGCCATGAAAGAAGGCTTAGCGGTCGTCTCAATTGAGCTTGAAGGGGGAGATGATCCACAGACCATTTTCGAAACGCTCAACAGTCGTGGCGTCGATCTGACGCCCGGGGATCTAATGCGCAATTTCATTTTCCAGCGCGCAAAGGGCATGGGGCAGGAAGAAGGTTCGCTAAAGGTCGATGACCTCTACGAAGAGCATTGGTTGCCGCTCGACGGCCCCTTCTGGGGTACCTTTGCGTATCGGGGCAGACAAGGGGCTACTCGGCTAGATTGGATGCTCACTGACCATCTTTCGATGGAGAAAGCCGACATTGTCTCCAAGGAGAACCTTTTCGAAGGGTATCGTCGCTGGATCATCGACGAGCGGCCATTTTCAGGGGTAGATTTAGAGCTGGAGGCGATAACTGCATCGGCAGGCATCGAACGAAAAATCTTCGAACAGGACAAGCGCGACCCGGTTGGCAAGTTCGGTCTTCTCGCGGAAGCCTTCGATGTCAGCACGGCCTTTCCACTGGTGGTTTATTTAGCCACTGAAGCAGACATAGGCGGGAAGCTATCGAACGCCTTGGCGATGCTGGAGAGTTACATCTTGCGGCGTGACATCGCGGGGCTCTCTACCAAGAGCTACAACCGCTTCTTTGTCGGGACAATTGATCGCCTACGCGAGAGTGAGGGTTGCAAGGTAGACGCATTGGCTCGGTGGCTCTCAACGCGGCCGAACGAAACTGACCGTTGGCCCAACGACATCGAATTTCGGCAGGGGTGGATGGGGCGTGATCAATATAAATCCGCCCGACAGCCAAGGCTCCGCTATGTTTTTGAGCACATCGAACAGGCCAAGCGGACCACACTGAGTGAAGAAATTGAGATCAAATCCGCTCTCACTGTAGAGCATGTCATGCCCCAGAAATGGCGGGATAATTGGCCGGTCGCTGGCTTCGACCATCTCGAAGATGGAGAAATCGATGTAGACCAGATGGCGGCGGAAATGATGCGAGATGGGTGCATCAACAAACTAGGCAACTTGACGCTGGTCACGTCCCCTCTGAACTCAACGATGTCGAATGGGCCGTTCTCGGCGAAGCTTCCGGCGCTACGCGCCCATGCAAGCCTTGCTCTCAATCGCCAGCTGAACGATTTCGACCACTGGGACGAAGATAGCGTGACAACGCGAGGAGCAGCGCTATTTGAAATCGCACGCCAAATCTGGATGCCACCTTTGGAACTCAAGAGCGACTTTCCTGAGCTGGGGCGGCTAGGCGAAAATGGAAATTTCCCAGCCGAGGGAACGACATGCCGTTTCGAGTATGCGGGAGAGACGTTCGTCGGACTCGTCAAGAACAGGAAAATCGAAGTCAAGGGTATCGACGGCGCGCACAGCTCCTTTTCAGGAGCCTCGTGGGCGGTAACGAAAACGAGTCGAAACGGCTGGAACGACTGGGAGCTACGGGCACGCGAAGGCTGGGTGCTCGCTGACCACTGGCGATCACAGGCGGGAATAAGCGCCGCGTAAACGTGATCGGGAACCTCGCGCCTTCGATGCGTGACGATAAACTGGAGCAGACGGTGGACCTGACGGAAGACGACAAGGCATTGATCCGCGATTATCTGGATCGTGGGGAACCGCTCCCCGACAGATTCCGGTGGACACTCTTCCGCGAACCGCGCGAGGCCGAGCTGATTTGGCCGGGGAAGACCAGCGACGTCACCAATGTCGTGTTGCCGTTTCAGTCCATCGAGCAGATTGACGAACCGCGCGCGGAAAGCGGCGCGCAAGTAGGCGATCTATTCCAAATTGGCGCGGGCGGGCGGCAGGGTGGCGGATGGTCCAACAAGCTGATCTGGGGCGATAACAAGCTGGTGCTGGCAAGCCTGAAAGGCGGGCCGCTGCGTCGCGAAATCGAGGCGGCGGGAGGATTGAAGCTAGTCTATATCGATCCACCGTTTGATATTGGCGCCGACTTCAGCATCGAATTGGATATTGGTGACGATCGTTTGACGCGATCGTCAAATACTATCGAGGAAATTGCATATCGAGACACGTGGGGCCGCGGACTCGATTCATATTTGCACATGATCGCCGAACGCCTGCGACTCATCAGCAGCCTAATGGCGAGTGACGCCAGCATCTACGTTCATGTCGGACCTAGAATTGGGGCCGCTGTGCGACAGGTTATTGACGAAATTTTTGGGTCATCGGGCGTTGCTGCGGACATTGTTTGGAAACGAGTGACCGCACATGGTGACAGTAAACGATGGGGCGTAACGCACGACAATATTTACTGGCGAACTAAGAGTGCATCGTTTGTTTGGAATCCACAATTTGAAGCCTATACTGAAAAGTATGTTTCTGGAAAATATACAAACATCGATGAGTCGGGCCGCAGATATCGCCTTGATAATATAACCAGCCCAAACCCAAGACCGAACATGATGTACGAGTGGCGCGGAAATAAGCCGCCGAGATTGGGTTGGCGCTATGAGCTGGAAACAATGGAGCGCTTATATGGTGAAGGGCGCATCGAGATGCCGAGGAAAGATGGCGGGAGACCTCAGCTTCGAAGGTATCTAGACGAAATGGAAGGTTCGCCGGTCGGCACCGTTTGGTCTGAAATTAGCCCCTTAAACTCTCAGGCTATTGAGGATACGGGCTATGATACTCAAAAGCCTGAAGCACTCTTAGATCGTATAATTTGCGCATCAACCAATCCAGGCGACCTTGTAGCCGACTTCTTCTGCGGCTCCGGTACCACGCTTGCCGTCGCCGAAAAGCTGGGCCGCAAATGGATCGGAGCAGACCTTGGCCGCTTTGCAATTCATACCAGCCGCAAGCGATTGATCGGGGTGCAGCGCGAATTGAAGGCGGCGGGGCAGCCGTGGCGCTCCTTCGAAATTCTTAATCTGGGCAAATACGAGCGCCAGTGGTTCGCCGGGATCGATCCGACCCTGCCCGAACCAATGCGGCTAGCAGCTGCGGCACGGGCGGAAGAGGCTTATGTCACACTTATCCTCGAAGCCTACAAAGCGGAAAGGGTCGAGCAATCACCACCGTTCCACGGGCACAAGGCGGGGGCGTTCGTGGTAATCGGTGCTCTCGATTCGCCCGTCACGGAAGCCGTGGTTCACGATGCCGTCGAAGCGGCGCGGCGGATGGCGATTGCGCGGATCGACATACTTGGCTTCGAATTCGAAATGGGCCTCGCCCCGCGACTGGTCGATGAGGCGCGGGCCAAAGGCGTGGCGGTGGCATTGCGTTATATTCCCAAGGACGTGTTTGACCGGCGCGCGGTGGACAACGGACAGGTTAGTTTCCACGACTTGGCCTATGTCGAAGCAAGCGCCGCCGTGCTGTCCAAAAAGGACCGGTCGATCACGGTGAGCCTGACCGACTTTGGCGTCAGCTATCGCCAAGACGGGCTGGACAGCATGATCGAGGGGATGAAGGCCGGAACGCGGGTAACGGTCGAAGGCGGGCAGATCGTCAAGATTGTGAAGGCCAAGGATGGCAGCGTTACCCGGGACGTGCTGACCAAAGAGTGGACCGACTGGATCGATTATTGGGCGGTTGATTTCGACTATGCCAGCCGCCCCGAAACAATCCTCGTAACGGTGACGCAGCCCGATGGCAGCACCAAGCATGTGCCGCAATGGACGGGCCGCTATATCTTTGAAAATGAATGGCAGAGCTTTCGCACCCGCAAGAGTCGTGGGCTGGAACTCACCAGCGCGACACACTGCTACGCCACACCGGGACGCAAACAGATTGCGGTCAAGGTGATCGACATTTTCGGTAATGACACGACCAAGATTATCGGGGTCGAAGTCTGATGCCACTCAACCCCGCCTTCCCCGCCGACCCCTTTGCGATCCTGTCTCCCGATGTGCGCTGGTATCCGGGCGATGCCATGTTGGGCGATATCGTCCGCGAGAAACTTATCCCGCCGCTGGTGGACAAGGTGCGGCGCGGCGTCTGCGAATGGCGGGTGGCAGGCTATGCAGGGGCGAGCGACACGACGCGTGCGTTGTTGCGATGGTGGTTCGACCGCGACCATTTCGTTTACGGCGCAGACGGGCCAACCTTATTTCGCTGGTATTTCGCGCAACGTGAGGCCGTGGAAAGCGCGATCTGGCTATATGAAGTGGCGGCGGCGCGCGACCCCTACAGCTTGCTGCGCTTCAGCTCGGGGGGTGTCACCGAACAAATGTTCGATGAAGTCTGGACCCGCTATGTTCTTAAGCTTGCGACAGGCGCGGGCAAGACCAAGGTCGCCAGCCTGCTGATCGCTTGGAGCTATTTCCACAAGTTTTATGAGGAAAGTTCCGGCCTTTCGACAAACACGCTGTTGATTGCGCCGAACATCATCGTGCTGGACCGGCTTCGCGTCGATTTTGACGGCGGGCGCATTTTTTACAGCGATCCGATTTTGCCGCCGAACGGCTATGAGGGCAAAGACTGGACGGGCGACTTCCAGTTGACCGTGCATGTGCAGGATGAAATCGGCCATGTCGCGCCGACGGGCAATCTGTTCCTGACGAACATCCACCGGGTGGACGAAGGCGGTCGCGCGACACCGGCATGGGATTTACGCGACCAATTCCTGGGGCCGAAGCCCGTTGCCAAAACCACCGACAGCAAGGTCGATCTTGGCGCGCTCGTCCGTTCCGTGCCCGACCTGATCGTCATCAATGACGAGGCGCACCATGTCCGCGTGGAAACCGACTGGTTCAAGCAGATTGAGGGGCTGGACGCAGGGTTGCGGCGGCGGGGCAGCGGCCTATCGGCGCAATTCGATCTGACCGCGACGCCCAGGCACACGAATGGCGCGATATTCCCGCAGACCATTTCGGACTATCCGCTGGTTGAGGCGATCGCCCAAGGCGTCGTCAAGACCCCGGTGCTGCCCGACGCCGCCAGCCGTGCGCGCCTGACCGTGCGGCAAAGCGACGATTTCGTCGAACAGTATCAGGACCATCTCGATCTCGGCGTGCTCGAATGGCGGCGCAGCTTCGAGGAGTTGAAGAAAGCGGACAAGAAGTCCGTCTTGTTCGTGATGACGACCGATACCGCCAATTGCGACAGGGTGGCGGACTGGCTGCAAGAGCGGTACCCGGACCTCAAGGGCAAGGTGTTGGTCATTCACACCAACAAGTCGGGTGACATTGCCGAAGGTGCTTCGAGCAAGGCCGACAAGGCGGCGCTGGACGATTTGCGAAAGCAAAGCCGCGAAATCGATTCGTGGGAAAGCCCCTATACCGTAGTCGTCTCCGTTATGGTGCTGCGCGAAGGGTGGGACGTGCGTAACGTGACGACGATCGTCGGGCTGCGCCCGTTCAAGGCGGCGTCGAACATCCTTCCCGAACAGACCATCGGGCGCGGGTTGCGGCGCATGTTCTTCGGGCAGGACGTCAAAGAGCAAGTCAGTGTGCTTGGCACCGAGGGATTTCTCGAATTTGTCGAGACGATCAAGAACGAAGGCGTGGAATTAGAGCGCCGGCCGATGGGGCCGGGCACCGAGCCTGTGGGGCCGATGGTGATCGAAATAGACCGTAGCAACCCTGACAAGGATGTTGCGGCGCTCGATATCGAATTGCCCAAGCTCAAGCCGCGCATCGAACGCCAATTCTATCGCTTCGAGGAAATCGACCACGCAGAATTGCCCGCGCCGCGCCTTACATTGCGGATGTTCACCGAGGCCGAACAACGTGAAATCGTGTTCCGCGATATTCACACCGATGAAATCAGCCATGTGACGCAGCTCGACGCCGGCGCGGTCGCGGATTGGCGCAACGTCGTCGGCTGGTTCGCCAAGTCGATCAAGGACGATCTGCGGCTGGTGGGCGGCTATGATGTGCTGTTTGGCAAACTGAAGCATTTCATTGAGGATGGACTGTTCGCCGCTCCGGTATCGCTCGACGATCCGAACGTGCTCCGCAACCTTTCCGAGGTCGCCGTCACCCGCGCCCTGTTCGATACGATCAAAGGCGCGATCAACCGGCTGACTATTCACGACAGCGGCGCCACGCACGTCATCGATCGGATCAAGCTGTCCGAAACGCGCCCGCAAGTCGTGCGTCGGTGCGCGACGATTGACGCTACCAAGTCGCTCATGAACAAGGTGACGGGCGACAACCCCTTTGAGCTTGGCTTCGCCTCGTTCCTTGAAGCTGCGGGCGACGTGCAGGCCTTTTACAAAAACTCAGAGGCCACGAACTTCACCATCGAATATCAGTCGGCGGGTGGTGGCATCGTTCGCGACTATCGGCCGGACTTCATAGCGCGCGACACTGACGGCACGATCTGGGTCATCGAGACCAAAGGGCGGGAGGATCTCGAAGACCCTCGCAAGTGGGAGCGGCTGAAGCTGTGGTGCGAGGACGCCAGCACGCAAGACGCACCTAACCGCTATCGCCCGCTGTTCGTGCGACAGGACGTTTGGGACAATCGCCTCAATCCGGTCCGAACGTTGGCAGAGGCTGACGCGGCGTTTGGCGACTGAACACTGCAGGTGCAGTCGCGGCCGCTGGGCTTCGACGGTGTCCAGCCTGCGCTCTCCCGGCACCGTGGACGCCGGAGCGAGTCCGACATGACGGACTAACGACGGACCAACGCCGGATCAGCGACGCATTAGGGGGTGACGGCCTCCCCCAAAACCCGCCAGATACCGCCACCCGCCACAGGAGCCCGCCATGACCCCCTACCCCGAGCGCGATGATCTGGCCGCGATCCGCGCGGGCGTGCGCGCGGTGGTGACGCGGTTCGACGATGCCTATTGGCTGGCGCGCGATGCGGACGGGGCCTTTCCCACCGAATTCCACCGCGCGATGGCCGAGGGCGGGTGGCTGGGCATCACCATGCCGGTGGCGCAGGGCGGCGCCGGGCTGGGGGTGACCGAGGCGGCGGTGATGATGCACGAGGTCGCCTCGCATGGCGGCGGGATGACGGCGGCGTCGTCTGTCCATATCAACCTGTTCGGGCCGCACCCTATCATCGTGGCGGGGACGGCCGCGCAGAAGGCGCGCTGGATCCCGCGGCTGGTGGCGGGGGCGGACCAGGTCGCGTTCGGCTTTACCGAGCCCGATGCCGGGCTCGACACGACGCGGATCACGACCTTTGCCGAGAAGGTCGATGGCGGCTATCTGGTCAGCGGGCAGAAGGTGTGGACCTCGACCGCGCAGGTCGCGGGCTGAATGGGTGGTCGCATCGCTTTTGCTGAAAACCGGTTCCCACTTTTCAGCGCGATGGGTCATGCGCGCGAGTTCAGCATCACGGCTGTGGTTGGGGGTGGGGAAGGTGCTGGGGTTGCCGCGGCGTTATTGAGGGGGGGTGTGGGGCTTAAGAAGGGCTCAACCTTCTTCGTCATGCCGGACTCGTTCCGGCATCCACCGGGCCGCAAACCAACCAGCCTCTGCTCACGCGGCACGGTGGACCCCGGAACAAGTCCGGGGTGACGGATAGGGGTTTTGGCGTCCGCAGCGCGTGACAAACCTGGGCTCCTGCGTGCGCAGGAGCACGGGCCCGTGTCACCCCGCCGGCCTGGCCAGCATCAGCGCCTGGCGCGTCGTGCGGCACACCACCTCGTCGCGCTGGTTGAGGCCGACATGTTCGAACGTCACGATGCCCTGGCCGGGGCGCGAGGCGGAGGGGCGTAAGGCCTTGACCTCGGTTTCGACATGGATGGTGTCGCCGGCGAAGACGGGCTTGGGGAACAGCGTCTCGGTCATGCCGAGATTGGCGACGGTGGTGCCGAAGGTGGTGTCCTGGATGCTCAAGCCGATGACGAGGCCGAGGGTGAAGAGCGAGTTCATCAGCGGGCGGCCGAATTCGGTGGTGGCGGCATAGGCATGGTCGATGTGCAGCGCGGCCGGGTTGAAGGTCAGCGACGAGAACAGCATGTTGTCCATGTCGGTGACGGTGCGGCGGATCTCGTGCGCGAAGCGCTGCCCGATCGTGAATTGCTCGAAATACAGGCCGGCCATGTGCGGTTCCTTTCGCCTGCCGGACTGGGGCAGCGCGGCGGAGGCGTCAATGTCGCGGCGTGGTGTTCAGGCGCGTTCGCTGCCGCTGCGGCGGCTGTCGGCGATCTCGCTGGCGACGGCGAGGCGCTCGAAGGTGGCGTTGGCCGAGCGGGCGAGCGTATCGAGCAGCGCGAGCGCATCGGGCTGGACGGGATTGTCCTTCGCCCAATAGGCGCCGAGCGCGGCGACCGACACGCCGCGCCCGAGCGGGAAGACCGCGAGGCTGGCGACGAAGGTCGCGTGATAGGGCATGACCGAGACGCGCGTATCGGCATGGACGTCGGGCACATAGATCGGGCGGCGCTCGAGCATCGCCAGGCCCGACATGCTGTCGCCGATCGGGAAGCGCTGCCCGGTCCAGAGCGGGGCGACCGCGTCCTCGCCGACGAACAGCACCGTGTCGCCATCGCGGCGGCTGAGCGTGACGCCGTCGGCGCCGCCGATCGCGCGGGCATGGCAGCGCAGGATCTCGAGCGCGTCGTCGACCGAATCGGCGCGTCCGAGCAGGTCGAGCGCATCCGACATCAGTTTCCAGCGATTGAACCGAATCATTTTCGTCTCATTCCTTACAAAGGAGCGCCTAGGCCCAATCGTTGAAGGAATCAGCCGGTTTATCGCACGAGGGTCTGAACGCGCGGTCATAAATTACGGCACCGTAATGAAAAAAACTCAGGCGGTACCCATCACCTGCACGGCGAAGCGGTGCATTTCCTCGGCCTGCGGGCTCATCTGGAGCAGCAGCAGGTCGAGCCCGGCGCCTTCGAAGTCGGCGATGCGCTGGCGCAGCTGCTCGGGCGTGCCGACGAGGCCCGGGCGCAGGCCGCGGTTGGAGACGGCATATTCCTGGATCCTGAGCTCGCGCTCGAGCTGCGTGCCCGACAGCCACTGGTCGAAATTGGCATAGCCGGCGGGCAGCTCGCCGACTGCGGTGATCCGCGCCAGTTCGCGCTGCGCCTCGGCCTCGCTGTCGCGGACGATGGCATAGGCGGCCATGCCATAGGTCATCGGCTTGCCCGCGGCGGCGGCGCGGCGCGCGGCCATGTCGGCGATCTTGGGGGCGATCGCCTCGACGGGATCGCCGTGCATGACATAGGCGTCGCACTGCGCGGCGATCATCGCCTTGGCCTTGTCGCTCTCGCCGCCGGCATAGACGATCGGCTTGCGCGCCGGCTTGGGCGAACAGATCGCCTGGTCGGTGGTGTAGAACTGCCCCGCGAAGCTGAAGCGCTCCTGCGTCCACAGCCCGTCGACGACGCTGAGCCATTCGGCGGTGCGCGCGTAGCGATCGTCATGCTGGTCGAACTGCAGGCCATATTGCCGCGCCTCGTCGGCCCACCAGGAGGAGACGACGTTGAGCGAGAGGCGCCCGCCCGAGATGCGATCGATATTGGCGGCGGCCTTGGCGAACAAGGCGGGGTGGTGGAAATTGGGGCGCACCGCGACCATCAGCTCGAGCTTTTCGGTCACGGCGGCGAGCGCGGCGGCGGTCGACCAGGCATCGAGCGCGGGCTGGTCGACGCCCTTGATGTCGTTGAGGTTCAGCTCGGCGATCAGCGTGAGGTCGTAACCCCAGCGCTCGGCGTCGAGCGTCAGGCGTTTCGCGTAATCCCAGCTGGCTTCCATCCCCTCGTCGGGAACGTTGCGCAGCCAGCCGCCGAACACCGGCATCCAGTAACCGTAACGCATCAGCGGCTCACCTCTTCGATCACGGTTTCGAGATAATCGACCAGCCGCTCGTGCGGGTCCCAGCCAAGGACGTCGAGCGGGCGGGCGACGAAGTTGGACAGCGCGTTGATGTCGTAGAAACGCGGCGTGCCGTCGCGATCATCGATCATCACCTCGACCCCGCCGACATCGAGCCCGGCGGCGGTAGCGATGCGCTCGGCGGCGTCGACCAAAGCGGGCGGTGGGGTCGTCGCGGCCATGGTGATGGCCGTGCCGGGGACGACGCACGCATCGGCCGGGCAGAGATCGAAGGCGCCGGCGCCGGCGATATCGAGCGCGTAGAGAAAGGCGCGGTCGAGCGTCTCGATGCGCGTGATGGTGCCGCCGCGCGCGGGGACATAATCCTGCACCAGCAGCACGCCGTCGACGCTGGTCGGGAGCGTCGCGTCGGCGATCGCGGCGCGCAGCTCGTCGATTGAATCGAAGCGGACGATGCCCGCGCCGGCGCCGCCGATATTGGCCTTCACGACCAGCGGGAAGCCGATCGCCGTGGCGGCTTCCGCGACATCGGCGGCGCGGTGGACGACGCGCGTCGCGGGGATGGCGAGGCCGAGGCTGGCGATGAGCGAGAGCTGGCGCGCCTTGGAGGCGTCGACCGCCATCACCTCGGCGCCGTTGATGACGCGCGCGCCGGCGCGGCGCCAGTGATCGAGCCGCGCCATCGCGTCGAAGATCGGATGCTCGGTAGCGCGCAGGAAGCTCGACATGGCGATGCGGTTGAACACCAGGCGGGCTGGGGGGGCGATGGCCGCGGGGTCCCAACCGCCCTCGGGTTTCAGGTCGAGATGCGCGATGCCGCGACGGTCGAGCGCGTCGAACAGCGGCGTGAACCAGGCGGGGTGTTCGTAGAACAGGGCGATCGGCGGCATGCGATCCCGTTGCGACGTTTCGTGGTGGCGGACAAGAGCCTGAAAGGGGCGATCTGGTGCCGTTTTGCCGTCATCTCCCGCGCCGGACAAGGGAAGGGCCGATGCGCCCAAGGGAATAAGCGCACCGGCCCCGCCGCCCCGCGTCGGCGTCTCGGGAAAGGATGAAGGGTTCAGTTGGCGGCGCTGGTCTTCGTCACGCCGTTGAGGCCGGCCGGGAAGAAGCCGCCGCCGACCACCGCGGTCTTGGTGAGATAGAGGATGTTGAGCACCTGGCCCGCCGTACGCGTGAAGGCGAAACCGTTCGCATCGGCCGGCACGATGTTCGCTGCGGTGGCCGTACCGGTGATGCCCTGGTCGTCGTCGGACGCGCCGTCGAGCGAGTCGCGATAATTGCTGATCAGGTCGGCATTGGTGCGCAGCGACGGCGTCGCCACGCCCTTGGCGTAGAGCGTCGTGCGGATCAGCCCGGCATGATAGGCTTCGGCCGCCATGATGCCGACCAGCGGCGGCAGCGTCGCCGCACCGGTGACGAGGAGCCCAGCGCCCTTATAGGCGGTGACCAGCACGTCGCTGAGGAAATAGGCGGCGAGCAGAAAATTCTCGTCGCTGGCATAGGGATCGAAGGTCCCGCTGCCGATCACCCCGGCGTTGAGCATCGCGGTGGTGAAGGCACCGCCCACGCCGCCATCGATGTTGATCGCCGGCTGCGCGACGACGGCGCTGCCGAGGATCGAGCGCAGCAGGCCGACATGCGCGAGATCGTCGGCGGCAAGCTCGCGGGCATATTCTGCCACGGTCGCGTCGGTGAAGGTGACCTTGCGGCCGCCGGTGACGCTGCCCGCGGTGCCGGCGCCGCTCAGCAGCGAGGCGGCAAGGCCGGTGCCGCTGCTCGCCAGCGCGTAGAATTGCGCGGTGAGATATTCGAGATTGATCAGAAAGTTGAACGCGTTCTGATCGATCGTGACCGAGGTCGACGTCGCGGTCGGGGAGGTGCTGCCGGTCGGCGTCGGGGTCGCGGTGCCCGAGCCGCTGCTGCCGCCGCCACAGGCGTCAAGCAGTGCGACGGTGCCGAGCGCGAGGCCGGTGCGGCTGGCGCCGACAAGGAATTTGCGACGCGCGGCGCGGTTCTGCGCGATCGCGGCGACGAGCTGCTCGGAAGTGGGAGTATCGGTCACGGAAGTTTCTCCTGCGCGGGTCGCCGCGATCAATTGGCCGTGCTGGTGGTGACGGTGCCGTTCACCCCGCTCGGGAAGAAGCCACCCTTGGTGACCTGGGCGGAATTGAGGAACAGGATGTTGAGCACGTTGCCGGCGCCGCGCGCATAGACCGTGCCGTCGGCATAGGTCGGTACGACGTTCGACACCGGGTTCGTGCCCGTCGTCGGCGAGATGCCCTGGTCGTCGTCGGTCGTGCCGTCGAGCGCATCGCGCAGGTTGGAGATCAGGTCGGCATTGCTGCGCAGCGACGCGGTCGTCGCGCCCTTGGCATAGAGCAGGGTGCGGATCGCCGCCGAATGATAGGCGTCGGTGATCATCGCACCGTTAAGGACCTCGACATGGCCGGTATCGGCGAGCAGCGGCGACGCGTTGCGCAGCGCCGTCACGCCGATATCCGCGAGGAGGAAGGCCGCGAGCAGGAAATTGCCGTCGCTGGCATAGGGATCGAAGGTCGCGCTGGCGCCCGAGATGACCGTGGCGGCGCGCATCGCCGTGCTGAACGCGCCGGTTGCGGTGGTGCTGAGGTCGATCGCCGGCTGGGCCGAGGTCTGTGTGCCGAGTTCGGTGCGCAGCCATGCGACGTGCGCGGCCGAATCCTGCGCGATCTCGCCGGCGATCTGCGCGACGACCGGATCGGTGAAGCTGACCTGGCGCGCGCCGGTCGCGGCACCCGCGACATTGGTGCCGGTAAGGGTCGTGCTGCCGGCGGTGATCTGCCCGGCGGACAGGCCGGTGCCGAAGGCGGCGAAATTATAGAATTGCGCCTCGAGATATTTCAGCTGCAACGCGAAGTTGAGGAAATCCACGTCGTTCGACGTGTCGGCAAAGGCGCGCGGCCCGACCGTCAGCGCGGCGGCACCGGCGACGGTGACCGCGGCCGCACCGAGCGCGGTGCGGAAGAACTGGCGGCGCTCGCTCGCCCGCTCCGCCATGAGAGGGTCGATCGGCAGCTGGTCGTCGGTCATGCGGGGCGGACCTTCCCTTGGATGCATTGTCGCCCGCCATCGGGCGGAAGCGCTGTTGTTCGCGTCCACCGGGTTCACCATTTTGCCGGAGATCGGGCAAAGAAGCGGGCACCGGACGACACGTCGAGTGGCGAGGTAGCCGAACTGGCAGGCAAACATCAACCGCCGTCGTGCACCGAACCGCGATCCGCGGCAAAATTGCGATGAATCAGGTCATTGCACGCCGTATGCGCGCTAGAAAGCGTAACCCAGCCCGACCGCGCCAAAGACCTGATCGGGATTGCCGGCGATCGGCGTGACGGGACTCGCCACGAATTCGCCTTCCATCCGGCCACGACCGACCGCGAGGAGCAGCAGCAGACCATGGCGCAGATCGCCGGCCAGCGCGATATCGGTGAAGCCGGTGACATTCACCGTCCGCCAGCCGCGGCGCGGCCGGGCATAGTCCGCCGACACCGACACGCCGAGCAGCAACTTGCGGTTGAGCGGGGTCGCATAGTCGATCGCCGGGGTGAAGGCTTCGCCGGTGACATTGCCGATGCCGCGGATGTAGGAAAGGCGGAAGGTCAGCGCATCGTCGCCGGTCACGACGCCCGTCCGGGTAACGCCGAGATAGCCGCCCGCGCCCAGTGCAATGCCGGTGGTGCGCGCCGCGGTGGTGCGCCGGTCGTCGATATAGCCGTCATCCGCGAGGCCGGCACCCAGCACCGGCCCGGCGGAGAAATGCCAGCCGGCACCCCCGGTGTCGCGCATCAGATCGACATAGACCTGCGAACCGCGGGTGAAGAACGCGATGCCGTGAAAATTGTCATGCACGCCGATGATCGGGGCGATGAGCGGGGAGCGTGGGCTGCGATAGCGCGGGCCAAAGCCCCAGCCGACGCCACCGCTGAGCATGTCGCGATCATTGTCCGCCTTGGCGATGACGATTCGCGGTACCGCGCGGACCTGCGCTGCGGCAGGCGACGCAACGACAACCGGTATGGCGATGGCCGGCATGGCGATGGCGAACAGCAGCTGGAATTTCACCGGCGCCCCCCAACGCGGTTGATTCATGGTTAACGTGATGTGGCGTCATGCGCGCGATGGCAACAGTCTTTCTGTCGTCTGGCGCCGCCGGAGTGTGTCATCGCCGCGCACCTTTCGGGCGGCGCGCGGGAATGTGCGGATATTGCGCAGCGACGACAGCCGAATGCCGCCCGACCCTTCGGGAAGCCGCTAGAAAGTGTAGCCGAGACCGAGCGCGCCGTAGAATTGATTTGGGCTTCCGGCGATCCGTGTCACGGGGCTGGCCGCGAAATCGCCCTGCACGCGGCTGTAGCCGCCGCCGACGACCAGCACCGCGCCGTGGCGCAGGTCGCCGCTGAGCGAGAAGCCGGCGAGCGCGCCGACCGTGATGTCCTGCCACCCCTTGCGCGCGGCAAAGACCGGCAGGCCGCTGCGCAGCGCGCCCGGCGCATCGACATCGTAATAGGTCTGGGCATAGCCCGTGCCGGCATAGTCGGCCGATACCGTCAGCCCGACCAGCACCGACTTGCTCAGCGGTGTCGAATAATCGAGCGCGGGCGTGACGATGTAGCTGCGGTGCACGGTGCCGACGTCATGGACATAGGAGACGCGCAGCGACAGCGAATCATAGTCGCTGGTGATCACCCCGGTCTTGCCGATGCCGACATAGCCCCCCGCCTCGAGCGCGATCTTGCGCCTGCCCAGCGCCTTGATCTGCGTGTCGACGACGCGACCAGTGCGATTGAGGTCGGCGCTCAGCACCGGGCCGGCGGAGAAGCTCCAGCGCGGCCCCGGCGGGGTCGGCACGAGATCGACGAACAGTTGCGCGCCGCGCGTGAAGAAGGAGCGGCCGTGATATTGCCCGCGCGCGGCGACGATCGGCGTCACGACATAGTCGTTCGAGCCCTGATAGCTCGGCAGATAGACGGCGCCGGCGCCGATCGTGAGCGTGTCGTCATTGGTATCCGACGGCTCGATGGCGATATTGGGGGCAGGAGTGGGAGTGGGGCGGTCCTGCGCGGCGACGGGCGAAGCGACGAGGACGACCGGAACGGCAAGCAGCGGCAGCAGAAATTTCACCAACATCACTCCACGGGATTGTTACGCGGACAACGCCATGTGGTGCATTTGGCTCCGCTACAAAAGATAGCGCATCACGACCTGTTGCGTTTCGGCATCACCGGCGATCGCGAAGCGCGCGGCGGCGAAGCGCGGCGCACCGAAGCCGATCGGCGGATTGCGCGAAAAGCCGAACCCCTCGCGCGGGATGCCCATAAAGGTATCGAGCTTCTTGTTGTTGTTCTCGTCATGGATCACGGCAATGGCGTAGCCGCCATAGGGCAGGCCGCCGATGCGCAGATCGTGGGTGCCCGCCGGGACCGAACGCGATACCGCCTGGCTATCGTCGACACAGGACGGGAAATTGTCGGGCGCGGCGGTCAGGCAGATGCGGACCATGCCCTTGGACGAGCGCAGCTTGGCGACGTCGATCGTCAGCTCAGACGTCGGCGTTGCCCCGACCAGCAGCCCCATCGCCGCCGCGCCCAGCGTCACCCGCTGCGCGAGCCGCGCGCCGATGCGCGTCGGCGAAGCCGCCGATGCCGCCATCGGTGCCGCACAGGCGATCCCAGAACCGGAAATATAGGCCATAGTTGCACCCGTACCGCTCATGATGTCGCTGGTGATGGCTTGCGGTGATGAGCCAACCCCCCAGTCGCCCCCGCCACATGAACGCCGGGAAAATTTCCCAACCCATATGATTGGTGACTCCCATAACGGTCATTATCGTCAGTACCAACCCCAAAGCGCCGACATGGATGGGAATGACGAAGACGAGCAGCGGAATGACCACCGCGCCGGTCAACGCCTCGATCGGGTGGAACGCCATCGCCGCCCAGGCGGTCGGTGGGCGGCTGGCATGATGGACGGCGTGCGCGAGGCGGAAGGGGCGCGGCCGATGCATCCAGCGATGCGTCCAGTAGAACCAGGTGTCATGCGCGGCGAGATAGAGCAGCACCGACAGCGGCAGATACCAAAAGGGCATGCTGTGGACGTCGCGGTAGATCAGCGTCCAGCCATGCTGCTGCCAGCCCCAGGCGACGATACCGGCGGGCGCGCCGTAGATCGCTGCCGAGGCGAGGCTCCAGCCGATCTCGCGCCGCATCTGCGCGTCGAGCCCGCGATAGAGGCCAGGGTGGCGAATGCGCGTCGCCAGCGCGAAGCCGCCCGATGCGGCGAGATACCGCACGCCGACAATCAACGTCATGGTCAGGGCGGACAGGGCGATGGCGAGGGCCGGGGACATGCCCAGCTCTTAGCCGGACCGTGGGGCTGCGCCTAGTCGCGTGGCATCGGGGCAAGGAGAGGCGGCTTTCGCCGCCCCTCCCGCTTCACCATTTGAGATCGAAATCCTTGCGCCGGATTTTCGCCATGCGGCCATCTGGGTGGTGGAACACCAGCCCTTCTTCCCCATGCGTCGCCAGCCATTCGAAAATGGCGTCGCGCGTCCGGTCGATCTCGACCTCGTCCCGGCCATGTCGCCAAAGCTGGTGGCGATCGAGGCCGTAGCGATTGCCCTGGACTTTCGGCCCGACCAGTTCGTACGTGCCATTGTCGAGATCGCGAGAAAACGCCTCGATATGCCACTTGCTGGCCGGATCGTCCGCCGCGACCGGCACCCATCCGGGCCAATGGCCCGTCACGGGATCGGGTTGCGGCTCGCACGCCTTGAAGCCCGTGGGAAGCGACCTGCCCATTTTTGCGTCGTAACGCTTGAAGAGCATGCCGTCCTCGACAAGGCAGGCTGTGCCATCATGCTTGATGGTGGCGTGTCCTTCCCCGTCGACAACCCATTGCGCCAGCACCTCGTTGGTTGCGCGGTGAGTGGCGCGGTCGATGACAAACACTGTTTGCATCTTCTTCATGTTCGAAAACTCCTGCTGAGGGTGTTTTCGAGTCCTCCCCTGGGCAGTCATCTTCGAATGAAGCGAACAGACGATGCCTCAATGAGGGGGGCTGGGCAACGTTGTTGTCGTTCGACGTTGCCCGCGTCAGCCGATCAATGCGATGCAGTCGGCGGCGATCGCCTCGAGTTCGGCCGGCGGCGTGCCGGCGCGTGCGCGCACGCTCAGTGAATGGAGCACCGACATCACCAGCCGCGCGGCGGCGCGCGGCCGCGCGATCCACGCCTTGTCGAACAGCGCGGTCATGCGGTCGTCCTGCATCGTCAGGAAGGTGCGCAGCGCGGCGCGGATCTCGGGATCGTTGACCGCCTCGGCGGTCGCCGTGCTGACCATGACGCAGCCCGATGGCGCGCGCTCGCCGGTCAGATAGCCATGGATGGTGTTGGCGAAGATCGCCTCGAGCAGCGCGCCCTTGGGCAGTTGCGCTGCCTCCAGCCGGTCGAAGGTGAGCTCGAGCCGCGCCGACACCACGGCCAGCGCGGCAAGGTATAGCGCGCGCTTGTCGCCGAACGCGGCATAGAGGCTTGGCCGGGCAAGACCGGTCGCATCGACCAGATCGTCGAGCGTCGTCGCGGCGAAGCCCTGGGTGCGGAAGCGCTCGCCTGCCGCCTTCAATGCCTGTTCCGGATCGAAGCCGCGCGGCCGCCCGCGCCCACGTCGCGCCTTTGCCGAATCCTGGTGACCGATGGTGCCGTCGCTCAATTTTATACCACTTCGCAAAAAATAAATCTTGATCCACTCAATTATGTGCGAGATAGTATGAAAATCAAGGAGGAGTCGTCATGAAGCTGTATTTCATTCCCTTCGCCTGCTCGCTCGCCGCGCGGATCGCGTTGATCGAGGCCGAGCTCGATTGTGACTTCGTCATGGTGACACCGGGCGGCAATCTGCCCGATGGTCGCCCGTTCGCGGCGGTCAGCCCGATGGGTTATGTCCCCGCAATCGAGACGCGCGGCGGGTTGGCGCTGTCGGAAGGATCGGCGGTGCTGACCTATATTGCCGATCTCGCCGCCGAGGGCGTGCTGGCGCCGCCGCCCTATAGCGACGAACGCTACCAGATGATGCGCTGGCTCAATTTCGTCTCGACCGAGCTTCACAAGGGCGTGTTCGCGCCGCTGATGACGACGCGGTCGAGCGACGGCGCACGTGACTGGGCGCGCTCGCTGCTCGACCGGCGCTTCGCGCTGTTGTCGGATCATCTCGCCGGGCAGAATTATCTGACCGGATCGTTCAGTGTCGCGGATGCCTATCTGCTCGCCGTCCTCAACTGGTGTGAGCATGCCGGGATCGCGATCGGCGAATGGCCGGTGCTCGCGGCATGGCGGGCAAAGACGCGCACCCGCCCCTCGGTCGCCCAGGCGATGCGTGAGGAGATGCCGCTGCGCAACGCGGCGTGAGAATTCGTCAGCGGCGGGCAGGCTTGGGTGGGTCTTCCCGGTCTATGCGCGCCCCGGCGACGGTCCACAACGCGCCGTCCGGGGTGCCGACGAAGATGGGCTGATGGGCGGTCAGCGAGGTGAAGACGTGTATCTCGGTCGGGTGCGGATCGAGCAGATGGGTCACGAAAATGCTCACCGGCTTGCCACCAGCCGGCGCTGCGGCGTCGCCGACTGTCAGACAGGAGCGGGTGAAATCGCGTTGCGCGACGATGCGGCCATCGGCGGCGATGTCGATCTCGTGATGACCACCCATCGGATATTGGTCGTTCACCAGCTGCGCCGAGAGCAGGTAGACCGGGATGATTCCATCCGGTCCGGGCGGCAGGACGACGGTGTTGAAGGCGCGGTCGTTGCATTTGAGCAACGTCTCGCCGGCGGCCACCGCCGCAACGCGCGCTGCGGCAAGGCGCAGCGCGAGCGGCGACAGCGCGCGATCGCTGTCGGCAGCCGGGACGCGCTCGTTCGACACCGCGCCATGGACGTAGTCGGCGAGATAGATGGTATAGGGCCTGCCGTCCGTAAGTCCGAAATAGCTCACCCGCAGCGCGTCGCCCTGCGGCTCGACCACCCAGCCACGAATGGCGCGCAGCGCGGCATCGGGCAGATGCTTCTCCGTCATCGCGTCGGTGGTGTGCCACGCCGCTTGGTCATAGTCGTAGATCGCCTGGCCGCGCGCGCTGACCGTAGCGAGATCGGCGCTCGGGATGGTGCGCTGCGCGGCGGCCGGGCTGGCGACGATCATCAGCAAAGATGCCAGTGCCACGCTGCGCATGTCGCGATCTCCCCGGCGCCATCCTAACCGCCATCGCGCGCGCCACAAGCCCTTAGAGGCGCTTGCAGCGACCGCTATTTCGGTTAGGGCTGTGGCATGCCGTCCACCATCAACTGCGACCTCGCGATCGTCGGCGGCGGCCTCGCCGGCTCGCTGATCGCGCTGGCGTTGGCGAAGAAGCGGCCCGATCTCGACGTGCGCATCGTCGAGTCGGCGCGCGCGCTGGGTGGCAATCACATCTGGTCGTTCTTCGCCGCCGACGTCGCGGCGGAGGATCGCTGGATCGTCGCGCCGCTGATCAGCTATGGCTGGACGGCCTACGACATCGCCTTTCCCGCGCACGCCCGCACCTTTCGCATGGGTTATTATTCGATCGAGTCGGAGCGGCTCGACACGGTGGTACGCGGCGCACTGCCCGAGCGCGCGCTGTTGCTCGGGCGCAAGGTGCTCGCGGCGGGGCCGCGCGCGGTGGTGCTGGCCGATGGCGACCGGATCGAGGCCAAGGGCGTGATCGATGCGCGCGGGCCGGGCGATCTTGGCTGCCTCGAGCTTGGCTGGCAGAAATTTCTCGGCGTCGAGTTCCGCCTCGACGAATCGCATGACGATCCGCGCCCGATGGTGATGGATGCGACCGTGCCGCAACATGATGGCTATCGCTTTGTCTACTGCCTGCCGCTGGCGGCGACGCGGATGTTCGTCGAGGACACCTATTACAGCGACACGCCGGACATCGATGCCGAGCTGCTGCGCGGCCGCGTCCATGATTATGTCGCCGCGCGCGGCTGGCAGGTCGAGCAGGCGGCACGCGAGGAAACCGGCGTCCTGCCGGTCGCGCTGGGCGGCGATTTCGCGGCCTATTGGCAGAGCGGTGGCAACAAGGTGGCCAAGGCGGGGATGCGCGCCGGGCTGTTCCACCCGACCACCGGCTATTCGCTGCCCGACGCCGTGCGCATGGCGGCGCTGATCGCCGACACGTCCGACCTGTCGGGCGCCGCGCTGCACGACCTGACCTGGCGCGTCGCATCGCGGACCTGGCGCGGGCGCGGCTTCTACCGGATGCTCGACAAGATGCTTTTTCGTGCTGCTGAACCCGAGGAGCGCTATCGGGTACTGGAACGCTTCTATCGCCTCAACCCCCGGCTGATCGGCCGGTTCTATGCGGGACAATCGACGATGTTCGACAAGCTAAGAGTGCTGACCGGCAAGCCGCCGGTGCCGATCGGCCGGGCGATCCGCGCGATCCGGGGGCAATCATGAGCCGCCGCGCAATCGTCATCGGGGCGGGGTTCGGCGGCCTTGCGCTCGCCATCCGCCTGCAGTCGGCCGGCGTCGAAACCACGGTGGTCGAGGCACGCGACAAGCCGGGCGGGCGGGCCTATTATTGGGAGAAGGACGGCTTCACCTTCGACGCCGGCCCGACCGTGATCACCGATCCGCCGTGCCTGCAGGAATTATGGGCATTGTCGGGCCACGACATGGCGGAGGACGTGACGCTCGCCCCGGTGCTGCCCTTCTACCGGCTCAACTGGCCCGACGGGACCAATTTCGACTATACCAACGACGACAATGTGCTGATGGCCGAGATCGCCAAGCTCGATCCGGAGGATGTCGCCGGCTATCGCAAGTTCCTCGAATATTCGGCCGGGGTCTATCATGAGGGCTATGAGAAGCTCGGCCATGTCGCGTTTCTCGACTTCGCCTCGATGATCAAGGCGGCGCCGGCGCTGGCCAAATATCAGGCGTGGCGCTCGGTCTATTCGATGGTGTCGAGCTTCGTGAAGAGCGAATATCTGCGCCAGGCCTTGTCCTTCCACACGCTGCTGGTCGGCGGCAACCCGTTCACCACCAGCGCGATCTATGCGCTGATCCACAAGCTCGAGCGCGATGGCGGCGTATGGTTCGCGATGGGCGGCACCAACAAGCTGATCGCCGGCATGGTGACGCATTTCGAGCGGCTCGGCGGCGTGATGCGGCTGAACGACGCGGTCACACACATCGCCACGCTCGGCGACCGCGCGACCGGCGTGACGACGGCGAGCGGCTGGTCGGCCGACGCCGACATGGTCGCGGTCAATGGCGACATCATGCATGCCTATCGCGACCTGTTGTCGGACTCGCGCTCGGCGCAGCGCACCCGCGCGAAGCTCGAGAAGAAGCGCTACTCGCCGTCGCTGTTCGTGGTGCATTTCGGCATCAAGGGCACCTGGCCCGGCATCCCGCACCACATGATCCTGTTCGGCCCGCGCTACAAAGGGCTGCTGTCCGACATTTACGATCACGGCGTGCTGTCGGAGGATTTCTCGCTCTACCTCCACCACCCGACCGTCACCGACCCGAGCATGGCGCCGGAGGGGCATTCGTCCTTCTACGCGCTCGCCCCGGTGCCGCACATGGGCAAGTTCCCGGTCGACTGGGACGAGATCGGGCCGATCCTCGAAAAGCGCATCCTCGACGAGATCGGGCGGCGGCTGATCCCCGACATCCATGAGCGCATCGTGACCAAGTTCCATTATGCGCCGAACGATTTCGCGCACGACCTCAAGGCGCATCTCGGCAGCGCCTTCAGCCTCGAGCCGGTGCTGACGCAGAGCGCTTGGTTCCGCGTCCACAATCGCGACGACCAGATCTCCAACCTCTATTTCGTCGGCGCGGGCACGCATCCGGGGGCGGGGATCCCCGGTGTCGTCGGCAGCGCCAAGGCGACCGCCGCGCTGATGCTGGAGGGACCGCGATGATTTCATTGTTGTTCCTCCCCAGCTCGCTGGGGAGGGGGACCAGCGAAGCTGGTGGAGGGGAACGCCGCGAGCGATGCGTTTGGGGCTTTGCCCCTCCACCGCCTTCGGCGGTCCCCCTCCCCATGTGCCACGGGGAGGAAGGTCAGTGAAGCGTCTGGCGGTCTATTGCGGTTCGGCCACGCCGAGCGACCCGGTCTATATCGAGACCGCGCGCGCGGTCGGGCGGACGCTGGCCGAGCGCGGCATCGGCGTCGTTTATGGCGGCGGCCGGCTCGGGCTGATGGGCGCGGTGGCGGACAGCGCGCTGGCGGCGGGCGGCGAGGTGATCGGCATCATTCCGCAAGCGCTGGTCAATGCCGAGGTCGCGCATCGCGGGCTGACCGAGCTCCACGTCGTCGAGACGATGCACCAGCGCAAACAGGCCTTTACCGATCTCAGCGACGGCTTCGTCAACCTGCCCGGCGGGACCGGCACGATGGACGAATTGTGGGAAGCGCTGAGCTGGGCGCAGATCGGTTATCACGCCAAGCCGGTCGGGCTGCTCAACACCGCCGGCTATTATGACCATCTGATCGCCTTCTATGCGAAGATGGGCGAGGTCGGTTTCCTGCGCCCGCAGCATCAGGGCGTGCTGCTGGTCGATGCGGCACTCGACGGGCTGCTCGCGAAGATGGCGGGCTATGTGCCGATCGAGACGATCACCAAGATGAAGGCCAGTGACCTTTGAGGGCACGGTCTGCCACATCACTCTCCCCGTTCGGGCTGGGCGAACGGAGCGAGGGGCAATGACGGCACTCCCCACCCGCGACGCGATCGTGGCGACCGCCCGCGAGTCGATCGCGCGGGGATCGAAGAGCTTCGCCGCCGCTAGCCTGTTGTTCGATCGCACGACGCGTGAACGCGCATGGCTGCTCTACGCCTGGTGCCGTGCGTGCGACGACATCGCCGACGGGCAGGACCATGGGCACGGCATGACGCGCGTCGACGATGCGCCAGCACGGCTCGTGCGCCTCACCGCGATGACCGAGGCGGCGCTCGCCGGTCAGGTCGTCGGCGATCCGGCGTTCGACGCGCTGCGCATCGTCGCCGCCGAAACCGCCATGCCGCCGCGTTTCGCGCGCGATCTCATCGCCGGCTTCGCGCTCGATGCTGAGGAATGGCGGCCGCACAGCGAGGCGGATCTCTACCAATATTGCTACCATGTCGCCGGCGCGGTCGGTTGCATGATGGCGGTGGCGATGGGCGTGGCGCCCGACGACGAGGCGACGCTCGACCGCGCCTGCGATCTCGGCATGGCCTTCCAGCTCGCCAATATCGCGCGCGACATTGCCGAGGACGATCGTGTCGGGCGCTGTTACCTGCCGGTCGCCTGGCTGGTCGAAATGGATATCCCGCCGGGCGAGCATATGAAGCCGCACTTCCGCCCGCGCCTCGCGATACTCGCCGGGCGGCTGGCGGCACGCGCGGCGGCGTTCGAGCAGAGCGCGCGCTACGGCACGCCCGCGCTGCCGTTCCGCTCGGCCTGGGCGGTGTTGTCGGCGGCGGGAATCTATGGCGCGATCGGCCGCGCCGTGGCGGCGCGCGGCGAACATGCCTGGGATCACCGCGTGACGACGAGCGCCGCGGCCAAGCTCGGCTTTATCGCCAGGGCGGCGGGCGATGCCGCGCGGCGGCACAGCCTTTATCCGTTGCGGCCGCGCGACCCCGATCTGTGGCGCCGCCCGGTGGCGTGAAGGCCGCGCTAACCATTGCCGGTCATATGCGGGTTACCGCGCCGCGCGATAAGGCACGCTTGTTGACGCATTTGATCAAAGGGACGGGTCGATGACCGCATTGTCCGTCAGACTGTCGCGCGCCCTGTCGGGCGGGCGCCGTACGCCGCCGCCACCCTCGACGCGGGCGAGCCTGCTTGCCACCTTGCTGCGCAAGCGCGCCACGGCGCACAATGTCGGCGCCGAGGATCTCGAGGCCTTGCTGCGCGACCAGATTCGCTGGGCACTGCCGATGATCGAGACCGAGTCGACGCTACCCGAGTAAAGGCTCGCCCGGATAGGGCCGCGGGTGCAATCGCGCACCGATCCAGCCGCCGAGCAGCGGGGCGATGACCGCGCCGGCCTGCATCCACAACGGATGGCCGAACTGGATCATGTTGGCGACGCCGCCCGCTATCAGCAGCAGGACGATGATCCAGCCTGTCCAGCGCCGGTCGCTGATCCGCAGGCACAGCCACACCCCGCCAAGCGCGCCGAGCAGCCAGCCGCCCACGACGAGCAACTTGGCGGCCATCGGCATGGCGAAGACATAGGCGCCGAGTGCCGCCGCATCGGTCGTGTCGAGATCGGCCGGGACGGGATAGAGCCGCTCGTCCACGCCTTCGACCAGCAGGATGATGAGGAAGGCTGCAACCAGGCCTGCTACGATAGCCAGAATTTTGCGGATCATCGCGCCCCCGGTAACATCAACGCCGGGCTCTTAGCGGCAGAATGCCCGCCAGCCTAGTGGTCCGATTCTGACATTTGCTACCGCTTTCGGCTAGGTTGCGGGCAAATGTCAGAATCTTCCGGACCACTAGCAACTGTATGATGCTAGTGGATTTTAAGATTTTGACATTCGCTCACGCCCTATCCGGTTAGGGGGGCGCGAATGTCAAAAATCAATCCACTAGCCGCGCCCGTGCTGGTCGCCGCGCTGCTGCGCCAGCAACTGGCCGCTGGCGCGGCAGGCGGCGCTGATCACCGGAAAGGACAGGTCGCTGTTGCGGGCGAGCGCGGCCGGCATCGCCACCTGGCACGCCCGGATCGACTGGTAATGCACCGGCTCGACGCGCGCCTGCGCGCACTGGTCCGATCCATCCCCGCAGCCCATGATCGCCATGACGTAGAAGAGCGGTTCCATGCCCTGTCTCCTATTTCCTGGAGATAAAAGCGATGAGATGCCCGCAAGGTTCCACGGAACGCTTTCGGATGGGCTTGACCGCGCCTACATGGCGTAGCGATGCCCCCATTGACCGAAACCCCCAGCGTCGACCGTCCCATGCTACCGACGCTGCGCCGCTTCCTCCCCTATCTCTGGCCGGCCGGCGAACCCGCGCTCAAGGCACGGATCGTCGGTGCGATGTTCTTCGTCGTCGCGTCGAAGGTCATGCAGGTCTATGTCATCGGCTATTCGCTCAAATACGCCGTCGACCGGATGTCGCTTGGCGATCGCAGCACGGCATGGCTGGTGGTTGCGCTGGTCGTCGGTTACGCCGCTGCACGCTTCTCGACCACGCTGTTCGACAATCTGCGCAACGCGATCTTCGAGCGCGTCGGGCAGGAGGCGACACGGCGGCTGGCATCGAAGGTGTTCCGCCACCTCCACCAATTGTCGCTGCGCTTTCATCTCGAGCGGCGCACCGGCGCGGTCACCAAGGTGGTCGAGCGCGGCACCAAGAGCATCGACACGATGCTCTATTTCATGCTGTTCAACATCGCGCCGACGGTGCTCGAGCTGGCACTGGTGCTCAACCTGTTTCGCCAGAATTACGGCGCCTGGCTGGTCGCCGCGACGGTCGCGATGGTCGTCGCCTATATCGCTTTCACGCGCTGGGTGACCGACTGGCGCGCGGCGCTGCGCGCGCAGATGAACGATCTCGACACCGGTGCGGTGGCGCATGCCGTGGATTCGCTGCTCAACTTCGAGACGGTCAAATATTTCGGCGCCGAGGAGCGCGAGGGCCGGCGCTACGAGGCGGCGATGGTTGCCTATGCCAACGCCGCGACGCACAGCGAGAATTCGCTGGCGTGGCTCAATATCGGCCAGGCGCTGATCACCAACGTCATGATGGGCTTCGGCATGGGGCTGATCGCCTGGGGCTGGGGCCAGGGGCGTTTCTCACCCGGCGACGTCATCTTCGTCTCGACCTTGTTGTCGCAGATGTTCCGCCCGCTCGATCTGCTCGGCATGGTCTATCGCACCATCCGCCAGGGCATTCTCGACATGGGCGCGATGTTCGATCTGGTCGATACGCCGAGCGAGATCGTCGATATCCCCGACGCCCCGTCGCTCAAGGTTGGGCATGGCCATGTCCGCTTCGAGGGCGTGCATTTCGGCTATGATGCCGATCGCGAGATCCTGCACGGCATCGATCTCGACATTCCCGCCGGCAACACGCTGGCGGTGGTCGGGCCGTCGGGCGCCGGCAAGTCGACGCTCGCGCGGCTGATGTACCGTTTCTACGACCTGACCGGCGGGCGCATCACGATCGACGGGCAGGACATATCCGAGGTGACGCAGGCGAGCCTGCGCGGCGCGATCGGCATCGTGCCGCAGGATACCGTGCTGTTCAACGACACGATCGGCTACAATATCGCCTATGGCCGCGAAGGCGCCGGCCAGGACGAGATCGAGCGCGCGGCCAAGGGCGCCTCGATCGCCGGTTTCATCGAGGGCCAGACGCACGGCTATGAAACGCGCGTCGGCGAGCGCGGGCTGAAGCTGTCGGGCGGCGAGAAACAACGCGTGGCGATCGCGCGCACCCTGCTAAAGAACCCGCCGATCCTGATCCTCGACGAGGCGACCTCGGCGCTCGACAGCCGCACCGAAAGCGAGATCCTCGACACGCTGCAGGCGATCGAGCGCGGCCGCACCACGATCGTCATCGCCCACCGCCTGTCGACCGTCGTCCATGCCGACGAGATCGTCGTGCTCGAGGCCGGCCGCGTGGTCGAGCGCGGCAGTCACGCCGTGCTGCTGCGCAAGAAGGGGCTCTACGCGGAGATGTGGTCGCGCCAGGCACAGGAACGCGAACAGGCGCTCGCGGCGGAGTAGGCGCGCGGTGGCCGGGCGACTTCTTTCGCACCGCCGCTCGCCACGCCTCTATCCGTCACCCCGGACTTGTTCCGGGGTCCACTAAGCCGCCTGGCCAAAGGCCGATGGATTTGCGGAACGGTGGATGCAGGAACAAGTCCGGCATGGCGGTGGTGATCGCAGGTGTCGCAACGCCCGCCGCCGGCAACTTTCAGCCCGTTATCCCAGCCAGCCCGGCCCGACATTGCGGCCCTACGCCAGCAAATCCCGCGTCTCGGGGTGCCGCTTCATATAGGCCGCGACGAACGGGCATTGCGGCACGACCTTCAGCCCCTGGTCGCGCGCGCTGTCGAGCGCGGCGCGGATCAGCGTGCTGGCGACGCCCCGTCCCTCGATCGCCTTGGGCACGACGGTGTGGGTGAAGACGATCGTGTCGCCCTCGAGCTGATAGGCGGCGAGCGCACGGTGGCCGTCGACCACCAGTTCGAATTCCTGCTCGGCCTTGTTGTCGCGTACGATTTGCATCCGCCACGCTTGCACCGGACCGGGCGGCACGTGCAAGAGCGCGCGATGCCGCGTGATCCGCTTCCCACCCTGCAATCGACCTTCGGCTTTCCCGATTTCCGCGGCGTCCAGCGCCAAGTGGTCGATCGCGTGCTGGCCGGCACCAACACGCTGGCGGTGATGCCGACCGGCGCGGGCAAGTCGCTCTGCTATCAATTGCCCTCGGTCGTACTCGACGGCACCTGCGTCGTGGTCAGCCCGCTGATCGCGCTGATGCATGACCAGCTGCGCGCCGCCGAGGCGATCGGCATTCGCGCCGCGACGCTGACCTCGGTCGATACCAACCAGGCCGAGACGATAGCGCGCTTCCGCGCTGGTGAGCTCGACCTGCTCTATGTCGCGCCGGAGCGCGCCTCGGGCGGGGGTTTCCGCGACATGCTCGGCCAGGCCCGGCTCAGCCTGTTCGCGATCGACGAGGCGCATTGCGTGTCAGAATGGGGGCATGATTTCCGCCCCGATTATCGTCTGTTGCGCCCGCTGCTCGATGCCTTTGGCGATGTGCCCCGGCTTGCGCTCACCGCCACTGCAGACGCGCATACCCGCGCCGACATTCTCGATCAGCTCGGCATCCCGCATGAAGGGTTGATCGTCGCCGGCTTCGACCGGCCCAATATCCGCTATTTGATCAGCCCGAAGGACAATGTCGCGCGGCAGATCGCCGACCTCATCGCCGAACAGCCCGGCCCGGGCATCGTCTATGCCCAGACGCGCGCCGCGACCGAGAAGCTCGCCGAACAGCTCGGGCGCACCGGCCGCCCGACACGCGCCTATCATGCCGGGCTCGACCCCGCGGTGCGCGCGCGCAACCAGACCGATTTCGTCGCTTCGGAAGATATGGTGATCTGCGCCACGGTCGCCTTCGGCATGGGCATCGACAAGCCCGACGTGCGCTTCGTCGCACACGCCGGCCTGCCCAAGTCGATCGAGTCCTTCTACCAGGAAACCGGCCGCGCCGGGCGCGACGGCGACCCGTCGGTGGCACATCTTTTCTGGGGCGCGGAGGATTTCGCCAAGGCGCGCCAGCGCATCGGCGAGGTCGAGCCGGCGCGCCAGCCGGGCGAACGCACGCGGCTCAACGCGCTCGGCGCGCTGGTCGAGACGGCGGGGTGCCGGCGGCGTATCCTGCTCAAGCATTTCGGCGAGAGCCCGGCCGAGAGCTGCGGCAATTGCGACAATTGCCTCAATCCCCCGAAGGGCGTCGACGCGACCGAGACGGCGAAGAAATATCTCTCGGCGGTGTTCCGCACCGGGCAGATGTTCGGCGCGGGTTATGTCGAGAGCATCCTCACCGGCCAGTCGAGCGAGCGCAGCCTGATGAACGGGCATGAGGCGCTGTCGGTGTTCGGTATCGTCGACGGCGCGGAAGTCGCGTTGCTCAAGCTGGTCGGGCGTGCGCTGATGCTGCGCGATGCGTTGCGCGCCAACGCGCATGGCGGGCTCGAATTCGGTCCCGGCGCGCGCCCGATCCTCAAGGACGGCGAGGTCGTCACGCTGATCGTCCCGCCGGCGCGCGAGGCGCGGCGGCGCGGCAAGGGCAGCGCCGCCGCGCCCAATCCGATCGGCGATCCGCTGTTCGAGGCGCTGCGCAGCTGCCGCCGCGAGCTGGCCAAAGAGGCGCAGGTGCCGCCTTATGTCATCTTCCACGATTCGGTGCTGCGCGAGATGGCGCTGCTGCGGCCCACCAACCGCGACGCGCTGTCGCGCATCACCGGCGTCGGCTCGCGCAAGCTCGAGGCCTATGGCGACGCGTTCCTTGCGGTGATACGCGAGCACTGATCCGCCCGATTCCGGCGGAGCGATGCAAGGCGAGTTTATGGCAAACATCAGGAAGATCGACGACCGCATCTCGGTCGCGCCGCAAATCACCCCCTGGGACGTGAGCGAGATCGCGCGGGCCGGCTTCGTCGCGATCGTCAACAACCGCCCCGACGATGAGGAACCCGGCCAGCCCGATGGCGCCGAGATCCGCGCGGCGGCCGAGGCGGCGGGGCTGGCTTACACCGAAATCCCGATCACCCATGCCGGCTTCTCGCACCCGCAGGTCGCAGCGATGGTCGCGGCGCTCGGCGCGGCCGGCGGCCCGGTGCTGGCTTATTGCCGCTCGGGCACGCGCTCGTGCAATCTCTGGGCTTTGGCCTCGGCCACCGCCGGCGGCGATCCGGCCGAGCTCGTCGCCAAGGGCGCTGGCGCGGGCTACGACCTGTCGGGGATCAGGCCGCTGCTCGACCAGCTGTCGGGCCAGTCATGAACTGGATGCAGCTCGGCGGATCGATCGTCGCCATCCTGCTGCTCGCCGGCGTGGCGCGGATGCTGCGGCTCGGTGAGAGCAAGATCGCCACCGCCGCCGATGCGCGCCGCTTCGCCGAGGAGGCGCTGGTCGGCTTCGAGGCGCGTCACGCGCTCGTCGGGCAGGATGGCAATGCCGCCTTGGTCGCCGGCAATGGCGCGATCGCGGTACTCAAACGCCACGGTGCGCAGGTAGCGGTGCGCCGGCTGTTGCCGCCGCTGCGCATCCGCGAGGCGGTCGAAGGCGTCACGGTCGAAACCGGCGAGCGGCTGTTCGGCGCGGTGACGCTGCTCGGCGTGCTCCCGATCGACGTTGAGGTACTGGAAGCGCCACTGACATTGATGTAAGCAAGCCGCGATGAAGCTGCCGAATCCCGTCGATTATGCCGTACCCGCCTTTGTGCTGCTGGTGCTGGCAGAGATGCTCGTCGCCTGGGCGCGCGACCGCAAACGCTATGAGCCGAAGGACACGCTCGTGTCGCTCGCGCTCGGCACGGGCAGCACCGTCGCCGGCGTGCTGACCGGCGGCTTCGCTTATGCGCTCGCGCTGTGGTTCTGGCAGTTCCGGGTCTTCGATCTCGGTTATGCCTGGTACTGGTTCGTGCTCGCCTTCGTCATCGACGACCTGGCCTATTATGTCTTCCACCGCATGGCGCACCGCGTGCGCTGGTTCTGGGCCAGCCACGTCATCCACCATTCAAGCCAGCATTATAACCTGTCGACCGCCTTGCGGCAGACTTGGACCGGCTTCTTCTCGCTCTCCTTCCTGTTCCGCCTGCCGCTCGTGGTGATCGGCTTTCCGCCGGAAATGCTGCTGTTCGTCGGCGGGATCAACCTGATCTACCAGTTCTGGATCCATACCGAGGTGATCGGCCTGATGCCGCGCTGGTTCGAGGCGGTGATGAACACGCCGTCGCACCACCGCGTCCACCACGCCACCAACCCGCGCTATCTCGACACCAATTATGCCGGGGTGTTCATCG
Organism: Parasphingomonas halimpatiens; assembly: GCF_036663795.1. Lineage (NCBI taxonomy): Bacteria > Pseudomonadati > Pseudomonadota > Alphaproteobacteria > Sphingomonadales > Sphingomonadaceae > Parasphingomonas > Parasphingomonas halimpatiens. The sequence goes on along the minus strand of NZ_JAXOJP010000023.1, from coordinate 2,410 downwards.
TCTGGGATCGGCTGTTCGGCACCTTCACGCCCGAACGCGACGACGAACGGCCCCGTTATGGCATCGTCAAGAATCTCGGCTCGTTCAACCTGCTTTGGGCGGCGTTCCACGAATGGGTCGGCATTGCGCGCGACATGTGGGCGGCGCCCGGCTTGCGTGCCAAACTGGGCTATCTCGTCATGCCGCCGGGGTGGAGCCATGACGGCAGCCGCGATACATCCGAGACGATCAAGGCGCGCTGGGCCGAGACTCAACAGCGGGGGGAATAGCCTGGTGGAAGAAGCGGATATCGTCGTCGTCGGCGGCGGCTCGGGTGGGGCTGCGGCCGCCGGTCGGCTGAGCGAGGGCGGCAAATACAGCGTCGCATTGCTCGAGGCGGGCGGGCGCAACACCGGGCTGCGCACGCGCATCCCGGGTTTCCTCGCCTTTCAGAACGACGCGACCAATTATCGCTTCGAGACCGTGCCGCAGGTCGGGCTCAACGGTCGGCGCGGGTACCAGCCGCGTGGGCGCGGGCTTGGCGGGTCGAGCGCGATCAACGCCATGCTTTATCTGCGCGGCAACAAATGGGATTACGACAATTGGGCGGCGATGGGCTGCCCCGGCTGGTCCTATGACGAGGTGCTGCCGGTGTTCAAACGCGCCGAGCGCAACATGCGCGGCGCCGATGATTTTCATGGCGGCGACGGCCCGCTGTTCGTTTCCGACCAGTGCGATCCGCATCCTGGCTCGGTCGAGTTCGTCGAATCCGCGCGCCAGTTGCAGATCCCGGCCAATGACGATTTCAACGGCGCACGGCAGGAAGGCGTCGGTCTCTACCAGGTGACGCAAAAGGGCGGCGAGCGCTGGAGTTCGTCGCGCGCCTATATCGAGGGCGCGGCGCGGCGGGAGAATCTCACCGTGCTGACCGGGGTAGTCGCCGAGCGCGTACTGTTCGACGAGGGGCGCGCCTGGGGTGTCGCCTATCTGCAGGACGGCGAATCGCGCGAGATCCGCGCGCGCCGCGCGGTGGTGCTCGCCGGCGGCGTGTTCGGCACGCCGCAACTGCTGATGCTGTCGGGAATCGGCCCGGGGCGCCATCTGCGCGACATGGGCATTGCCGTGCATATCGACCGCCCGGCGGTCGGCACCAACCTGCAGGACCATCTCGATTACGTCGCGGCATTCGAGACCAGGGGGCGGTACTTCCTCGGCAGTTCGCTGCTCGGCACACTCGGCTTTGCCGGCTCGCTGGTGCAATGGCTGCGCAAGCGGCGCGGCACGATGACCTCGCCCTTTGCCGAGTCAGGGGGCTTCCTGACGCTCAACCGCGACGCGCCCGCGCCTGACATCCAGATTCACTTCGTGCCCGTGGTGCTCGAGGATCATGGCCGCACCAAGCTCAAGTCGCACGGTTTTTCGTGCCATGTCTGCGTGCTGCGACCGGAAAGCCACGGCACCGTGCGGCTCGCCTCGATCGACGCCCGCGTGGCGCCGCTGATCGATCCCGCCTTCCTGACCGATCCGCGCGACATCGCGCTGCTCAAGCTCGGCGTGCGCGCAATGTACCGCATTCTCGAAACGCCGCCGCTCAGCAATCACAAGGGCAAGGATCGCTACCCGATCGACCTCGACAATGACGACGCGCTCGAACGGCTGATCCGCGCCCGCGCCGATACGATCTATCACCCGGTCGGCACCGCGCGGATGGGCTCGGACGAGCAGGCGGTGTGCGACCCGCGGCTACGCGTACGCGGCGTCGAGGGGCTGTATGTCGCCGACGCCTCGATCATGCCCAAGCTCATCTCGGGCAACACCAATGCGCCCTCGATGATGATCGGCGAGCGCTGCGCCGATTTCGTGCTCGCCGATCTGGCGTAACCATCCGCGCCGCTCCTTTCGGGGCGGCGCGGACGATCAAGCTGCCGTTCAGCTTTCGCCGCTACAGCACGAGGCGTGGACAGAAAGACCCTCAACAAGGCCGGCGTTGCCGCGCTCGTCGTGCTTGCCCCGGGCGGGATGATCCTTGGCGGCCTGCTGGCGTATCGCGCGTATCGCAAGCGCGCCGACGCGCTGGCCGCCAAGGATCGGCCCGCTACCTGATACCGCCTCTCATGGAGGGGCTTGGAAGAGTTATCGTCGATGGCATTTGGCATGACCCGGCTTGCCGTGATTCAACCGCGGCACGAATCAGGACATCGTCGCGCCCATGACCGTCGCGATGCCGGCGGCCTCCTTCTCATTGTCGATCGTCCGGAACAGGGGCCTGTTATGGCCTTGTTTCTTTCTTGATACCCCTTGTTCGGCGCACCTGTTATACCAACGGCCTTAAAGATTGACCTGTGCCCAGCTTCGCGTTGTGACAGAAGCAACGCGGGCGAGGTCGTTGGCGAAGAAATTCCAGGCATCGCAACATTTTGAGACGACATGA
>NZ_JAXOJP010000022.1:0-80585 GCF_036663795.1 Parasphingomonas halimpatiens | reverse complement strand
ACCGCAGGACACCCGATCACGTCTACTTCAACCGGCCGCTTCTCGCAGCGGCATGAAACCGGCAGACGCTCCACTTAGCAATTGCGCCGAGCTGTTCAAATGAACCGAGCCACCTCTGCCCTACGGCGAGCCCATCACGCTCCTGCAAAGCTACGACTTCCTATGGTCGGACGGGCCGCTGTCACCCCGCTACATGCTGCTAGAGGTCACGCCGGTACGCGAATGGGGCTAGCGTATTGACCGAGAAAGCGGACGCCTAATCGTTTGCAAATCCGCCACCTTCTCGCACGCATCCTTCCATTGGTTGTTGTTGATGAGGGTCGTGTGGATGACGCTCACATTGCCGCATCCGGAAATTGATTTCAGGGCTGTTCTCATCGACTCGAATAGCGCGTCGTTGATCCACGGATTGAGGACAATGCGCTTGATCCACCGACGCTTGATCGGGACGATGTGAACTGGTTTCTGGGGCCTGTTGGAATGGTAGAGAAGCCGAAACTCCTTCTCGTCGGAAAAGCCTTTGCGCTTGAGGAACGGTAACTCATAAGCGTTTATCTGTTTACGGCGCGCCAACTGCGGTAGCGTCCGGTATTTCATATCGCCCCACATATAGGCGCGCTCCGCGACAAGAGACCCGAGCAATGCCTCCTTGTCGACTTCAACGCAGACGCCCTCATTCTCTCCGGCGAACACCTGCCAGTGATGATAGGTTTCGGGCGCTTGTGTAAAGCAGGCGGCATAGATGCTTTTCTTTTTCACACAGTCCATAAATGCATTGAGAAAATGCGTGTCGTTGGTGTCTTTCCACTTTGAGGGATCAAGCAGCGCCAGATGCTCGTTGACCAGCATGTCCACCGCACTCGCGAGCGTTGTGTATCGCTTCAACCGCGTGTCATCCGTCATGTCATTCCCCCTAAAGCGATATATCAACCGAATACGGTTTTTTTGGAAGAGAGATGAATGAATCACCAGAACGACAGGGTATAAGTCGGTCGATTGCCTTTTATCGACCTTGACCTTTTTTAAATGTTGTCCTTGGTGGTCCCGTATTTTCGATCGGCTTGCGTCCGCACCGGATGTTTTGGCCAAAACGACGATGGCAGCGTGGGGACTATAATTTTGCGATGGTGAAGAGATCGAACCCCTTCTTCGAGCTTGATGGCGAGAGAGACGAGCCGCCCGCGCGTCGACTCTATGCTCGCGTGGATCGCAGCGATGGTCAGTGGATGCTTCTCGAGGCAGTGAATGCAGATTGGATGGATCGTTTTCTCGGCGAAGGGGCTGGTCCCGATCTCTGGCGTGAAGTTGGTCCCGAAGCTCCCGTTTCAATCCTTCAGCTGAGGTTGGACGATTGGTTCAGGCTTTGCGATCGCACCAATCAAGATCCGGAGCAGGGGCTTCGCTGGCGCCGATGGGTGGAGCTGGTGATCGAGGATCGCGGGGTTGAGATCGTACAGTATCTCAACCTTTTCGCTGGCCCTCGGACAATCCGCGTCGACAAAACAATGACAGCCGACCAAGCGACCCAGCAGGGCTTCTCTCGCCTGATGAACTTGACGCCCTACGTCAGCACTCAGGCTGAAATCGAGGCCGTCCTGCCATCAAAGAGTCAGCGTATCGAGTGGGTCGCGGTCTACGACGTAGGTCAGGGCTCGGCGAGTGCTTTGCTTGACGAATATGGCGCTCCTTCGATGTATGCGGACCTTGGCGGCGGCGTCGTAGGCCACCTGACGACCTTCCCGGCCGACTTCAAAAGGCTTTGTCTGACGCGATCCCCGACCATAGTGCTCTCGCATTGGGACTGGGATCACTGGTCGTCGGCGGCCCGTTTCCCGGCCGCTCAGACAATGACTTGGATCGCTCCGAACCAAACCTTCGGCATCGTTCATGGTGTCTTCGCGGCACTGGTCGTCGCGAACGGGAGGCTGATGATCTGGCCAAGCTGCCTGCCCTCCGCTCACAGCGGCCAGATCGCCATTCTGAAGTGCAAAGGCAATGACCGTAATAATTCTGGCCTTGCTGTTTCTGTCGATGGTCCGGACGGCGAGCCGCCGATACTCCTTCCCGGCGACGCGAGTTACTGGAACGTCCCCACCGGTCAAGGAGTGCACACGTCCGTCGTGGCGCCGCATCACGGGGCGGCGATGGGCGCTACAATGCCCAGCGATGCCGGATCGATGCATGGACGGGTTGCCTATTCCTACGGCGCAAACAACCAGTGGAAGCATCCGCTTCCCATTACGATGACCAGGCACGACGCGGCCGGGTGGCCGCATGACGTGCTGCCAGCAACGGACCGAGACATCCACACCGCGCATAGGGCGGCCAGTCCCGCGCTTGGGCACATCGGGCTCAGCTGGAAGGGCGGCACGCCCCCGTCGCCGCCATGCGGTGGCCGACTGTGCGATCAGGCCATAGTCCAATCCTGACCGGCGGTCCTGGCAACGCGTTTAAAGCCACTAGGCGATCTTGCCGAACTGGACATGCGCCTTCGAGCGGTCGGCCTCAACTTGCCCGAAGGCCTAAAATGATACGACGTCGAACTGGCAGTATATTCGATTTTTTCCAAATGCCGCTTGAAAGCAGACCCTTCGAGAGCTGCCGTAAGAAAGTCCGGTATTTGGCCAAGCGAAACGATGCCCGCTGTCGGGGCCAATCGACCCGGTAGCTGCTAGTCCATAACCGGCCGGCTTTGCCGGTTCACCTCGCCATCGCCCACTCCGTCGTGAACCGGCCATTGCCCGGCGGGAGTGGTCACCCTCACCCCGCCGCCCGCGCCCGAAACCGCCGTCGCACCGCCCGTGCGCTGCCCAGGATCCGCGACAGGATCAGTTCGTCGATGCCTGCATAACCCAGCCCGAGATGGTCGGGCCTGACGGCGGCCGCATCGACCAGCCCGAGCGTCCCGCTGCGCAGCCCGATCTCGCCGATCCGCGCCCAGCGCCGCGCGGTCTCCCAGCGGATCAGCGCGCGGCTCGCCGCATCGGGGCGGTGGCGCGCGAGGAAATCCTCCTGCAACGCCGCGATCGCCCCGCCGACCTGGCGGAAGGTCGCGCGGTCGGGCACTGCCATGCGCCCCATCACATACCGCACGATCAGCGCGGCAATCGCCCGCGCCTCCGCGCCGAACACGCCTTCATAATCCGCCGCCAGCACGTCGGTCGCGCGGTCGGTCATCGCGCTGATATGCGTGTGCGAGGCGCTGCCCGAATGCTTGCGATAGGTCATCAGCACATCGTCGAGCCGCGCGATGCGGCCGAACGCGGCGATGCGGTGATACAGGTCGTAATCCTCGGCGAACACCATTTCGGGGCGCTGGAACACCGCCATCTGCCGCGCCGCATCGGCCCGCATCATCACCGACGACCACACCAGCGGATTCTCGATCCTCAGCAGCCATTCGATCAGCGGCGGCGTGGTCAGCGGGGCGAGCGTCGAGGGCGAGATCACCCCGTCCTGCAAATTGTTGGAAGCCGTGCCGAGCAGCACCGTGTCGGGATGCGCCTCGAGATAGGCGACCTGTTTGGCGAAGCGCTCGGGGTGGCACAGATCGTCATGGTCGAGCGCGGCGATATAGCGCCCGCGCGCCGCGGCGAAGGCGCGGTTGCGCGACAGCACCACGCCCTGGTTCTGCTCGGCGGCGATCACGCGGAAACGCGGATCGTCCCACCCGCGCAGCACCGCGAGCGTGTCGTCGGGCGAACAATCGTCGACCACCACCAGCTCGAAATCGGTCAGCGTCTGCGCCTGCAACGAGGCGAGCGTCTCGCCGACCAGCGCGGCGCCCTTGTACGCCGCCATCACCACGCTGACGATCGGCGCGCTCATGCCGCGACCGCCGCGCGTTCGCCGAGCAGCTGCTGCACGATCGTCAGCCCGACATCGTTCTGCCATTGCCACAGGCCATTGGCCTGGCCGCGAAAGCTCGGCTCGCCACCCATCGCGCCCCATGGCACGAAGCCGGCGGCAAGGCCGATGCCGAACAGCCCGGGCAGCGGCGCGCCGGTCGCGTCGGTGACGCGGCAATGCCGGTCGACCATCGCTTTGCCGCGATCGGCGGCGAGTTCGATCGGCGTGCCGTCGCGGTCGCTCACCGGCAGCGCGAACGGGCGATAACCGAGCGCGCCGATCACCACGTCGGCCCCCGCGATCAGGTCGCGCGCCGCTTCGTCGCCATCCCCGGAAATGCGGTGCAGCGCCACGCGCGGGTCGGGCGCGCGGCCGTCGACGCCGAGCATCCGCAGCACCAGCTCGCGCGCCTCGAGCCGGAAGCCGGCAAGGCGATAGACGAAGCCCGACACGGGGCACACATCGTCGGGGCCGAAATCGCTGAAGCCCTCGGCCCGCGCCGATTCAACCGACGGATAAAATGGTCGAAGCGGGTGGCGATGAAGCAGCGTCACGCCCCCCGCGCCGAACGCGATTCCCGGCCGGCTGCGCAGCAGCAGCGCGACCGTCGCCAGGGCGCTGGTCGATCCGCCGACCACCGCGACGCGCGGGTTGCGCCGGTCGGTCAGCAGCGCGGCGATCCGCTCGACCCCGCCCAGCGCGAGTACGTCGTCGGAAGCGTGCAGCCGGTCGCCGGCGAGATCGTTCAGCGCTGCGCCCGCGACCTGCGTCGCGCCGAGCCGGTCGAACGGCTGGTGCCCGCCGGTCGCGATCACGACATTGCGCGACAGTCGCTCGATCGTCGTGCCATCGGCGCGGCGCAGCGTCGTCGCCCACAGCCCCGCTGCGGTCCGCCTGGTGCCCAGCGCCTCATGCCCCGAGAGCACTGTACCGCCATGTTCCGTGACGATCCGCCCCAGCCGTTCGCCCGTCTCGCGCAGCAGCGGCCCGGCCTTGTACAGCGGCACGCCAAGCGCATCGGCATAGCCAGCGACGGTGCGGCCGACCGGGTGCTGCGCCAGCGCGGCGAGTTCGGGATGCGGGTTGTCGGTCACCGCGCTGAGAAAAGTCTGCGCCGTGCTGTCCGAGGTGATGGCATAGCCGCCGAGCCGCCCGCCGCCGAGCGCGGCATCGCGCTCGACCAGCACCAGCCCGCGCGACAGCTCGGTCAGCAGCCCGTGCTTGCTCGCCGCGGTCAGCAGCGCGGTCCCGGCCGGCCCGCCGCCGATGAGCAGCGTCTCGGCGACCGGCGTCGTTACCGTCGCCGGCGTGGCGGTCCGCTCGGCGCGGCAGATGTCGGCGAGGGTACGCGCGACGTGTACGGCGTCGGCGACGGTCATCGCATCGGTCACCGGCAGCGACAGCAGCCGCGCGGCGAGTCCATCGGCGACCGGCGTCGGTTCGATCGTCGCGACCGACTGCACCCAGGGTTGCTCGCCGAGATGCGGGCTGAAGTACCGTCCGCTGCCGATGCCCTGCGCGGCCAGCGCCGCCGCGATGGCGTCGCGGCGCGGCGCGAGGCGCGGCGGCAGTGCCACGGCCATGAACTGGTTGGCGCGGCGCGTGCCCGACACGAGCTGCAGGTCGACGCCCGACAGCGTCTCGCGATAGGCCTGCTCGATCGTCGCGCGCTGGTCGCAGAGCGTGTCGAACCCGGCGAGCTTGGCGCGCGCCATCACCGCGATGACCTCGGGCAGCTTGGCGTTGAGGCCGGGCAGCGTGGCGCTGCGGCCCTGCTCGAAGCCGAAGCCCGCCATAACGCGCAACCGCGCGATCAGCGCGGTGTCGCCGGAATGGATCAGCCCGCCCTCGGCCACCGCGAAGGGCTTGGTCGCGTGCATCGAGAAGACGCAAGGAAAGGGCGCGCCGGCACCGAAGCCGCCGCCCTGGTCGTCGCGCGTGCCCAGCGAGGCCGCCGCGTCCACCACCACGCCGACGCCGTGGCGCCGCTGGAGCCAGGCATAGCGGTCGAGGTCGATCGCGTTGCCGAAGGTCGCATAGGGCAGCAGCACCGCGATGCGCGCGCCGTGCCGCGCGAGCAGCCGTTCCTCCTCGCGCGCCGCCATGCCCCAGTCGTCAGGGTCGACGTCGCACACCAGCGGGGTGAGGCCGGCCCAGTGCGCGGCCTGTGCCGTCGCGGCGAAGGTCAGCGCCGGCATCAGCGCGAAGCGGCCGGGGGGCGCGGTGGAGCCGGCGGCGTCCTTCAGCGCGATCATCAGGCCGAGCGTCGCATTGGCCACCGCGAGACACGCGCCGCGCCCGTCGAACAGCTGCGCGGTCGCCTCGGCCTCGAAGGCGCGCAGCTCGGGGCCGTTGTTGGAAAAGATGCCCGACGCTTCGACCCGGCGCAGGTCGTCGCCCATGTCGCTCAGGCGGGGCGGGTTCGGGGCGATCAGGGGCAGCGCGCGCATCGCGCATCGCCTACACCGACCGCCCCTAAGAAGCGGTTACGCGAACTCCTCGGTCGACACCCCGGCCTGCGCGGCGGGCGCGTAGCGCGGCCCGGCTACCGCTGCGGGGTCGAACAGCGTGTCGATCCGCGCCGCGACCTCGGCCGGGATCACCCAGTCCTTGCGCGCGATATTCTCCTCGAGATGCGGGATCGCGGCGGTGCCGGGGATGACCACGACATGCTCGCCCCGCGACAGCACCCAGGCGAGCGACAGCTGCGCCGGGGTCACGCCCTGCTCGGTCGCGATCGCGGCGAAGGCGTCGGCCAGCGCGAGGTTGGTCGGCCAGTTCTCCGGCTTGAAGCGCGGCATGCCGCGCCGCAGGTCCTGATCGATGAGCATCGCGGGGTCGCGCACCGCGCCGGCCAGCACGCCGCGCGCGACCGGCGAGAAGGCGACGAAGGTCGTGCCGAGCTCGGCACAGGCCGCGAGCACGGCGATTTCGGGGTTGCGCGTCCAGGGGGAATATTCGGTCTGCAGCGCTGCGATCGTGTGGACCGCGGCGGCGCGGCGCAGCGTCTCGGCCGACATCTCGCTCAGCCCGATGCTGCCGATCTTGCCCGCCTCGACCGCGCGGGCGAGCTCGCCGACCGAATCTTCGATCGGCGTCGCGAAGTCGGGGCGGTGGAGATAATAGAGGTCGATATGATCGGTCTTGAGGAGGCGCAGGCTCTCCTCGATCGCGGCGCGGATCGTCTCGGGGCGGCAGTCGATGCGGCGCTTGTCGCCATCGACGATGATCCCGGTCTTCGATGCCAGGAAGAACTCGTTGCGACGCCCGGCGAGCGCCTCGCCGATCAGCATCTCATTATGCCCGACGCCGTAGATCCGCGCGGTATCGAGATGCGTGTAGCCGAGGTCGAGCGCGCGGTGCAGCAACTGCGCGCCGTCCTCGTCCGACGGCGGCGTGCCATAGGCCCAGCTCAGGCCCATGCAGCCAAGGCCGATCGCCTCGACGTCGCGGCCGGCGAGTTTGCGCTTCATCATGGGTTCCTCGTGAGTGTCGGGTCGTGTTCGGCATAGCGTCGCGCGATCACCGCGCAAGCGATCAGCTGGATCTGGTGGAACAGCATCAAGGGCAGCAGGATCACGCCGACCTGGGCGGCGGGGAACAGCACGCCGGCCATCGGCACGCCCGAGGCGAGGCTCTTCTTGGAGCCGCAGAACAGCAGCACGATCGCGTCGGCACGTGGCCAGTGGAACAGCCGGCCGAGCGCCCAGGTCGCCGTCAGCACCAGTGCCAGCAGCAGCGAGCAGAGGATCAGGATGACGGTCAGGTCGAGCCCCGAGACGCGGTGCCACAGCCCCTCGACCACCGCCGCGCCGAACGCGGTATAGACGACGAGCAGGATCGAGCCGCGGTCGACGATCGTCATCAGCGGCTTGTGGCGCGCGACGAAGCCGCCGATCAGCGGGCGCAGCAGATGCCCGGCGACGAACGGCACGAGCAGCTGGACGACGATCTTCTCGACCGCCGCCAGCTCGCCGCCGCTCGACCCCGCGCCGAGATGCATCAGCAGCGCAACCAGCGCCGGGGTCAGCACGATGCCGAGCAGGTTGGAGAAGGACGCGCTGCACACCGCCGCGGCGACATTGCCGCGCGCGACCGCGGTGAAGGCGATCGACGACTGGACGGTCGAGGGCAGCAGGGTGAGGAACAGCAGCCCCGCCGCGACCGGCGCCGCGACGAACGGCAGCTGGCTCAGTCCGAGACCGAGCAGCGGGAACAGCCCGAAGGTCACCGCCAGCACCGACAGATGCAGCTTCCAGTTGCGCATGCCGTCCCAGATCGCCTGGCGCGACAGCTTGGCGCCGTGGAGGAAGAACAGCAGCACGATGCCGGTCGCCGCCGCGACGTCGAAGATATGCACGAAGCTGCCGCGCGGCGGCAGGAAGGTGGCGAGCAGCACCGTGCAGAGCAGCGTCAGCACAAAGGGTTCGAAGACGGTCAGGAAGCTCTTCAGCACGGGGTTCCCCCACGGACATGGGCCCGTCGGCCGGCAAGGAAGGTCGCGGCAATCGCGCGGTCGTCGCCGAGGATCTGCAGCGCGAACAGCCGGTCGAACAGGCTGGCGCCGGCGGTGCGGCGCGCGAGCAGCGGCGTCGCTTGGTCGTCGAGCACGATGAAGTCGGCTTCCTGGCCCGGCTGGAGCCCGCCGATGCGGTCGGCAAGCCCGAGCGCCTTCGCGCCGCCAGCGGTGGCGAGATGCAGCGCGCGAAACGGGTCGAGGCTCGTCCCGCGCAACTGGCCGACCTTGTACGCCTCGCCCAGCGTGGCGAGCAGCGAGAAGCTGGTGCCGGCCCCGACATCGCTGCCGATGCCGACCGTCACGCCGTGGCGATCGGCGGTGGCGAGGTCGAACAGGCCCGAGCCGAGGAACAGGTTGCTGGTCGGGCAAAAGGCGATCGCGCTGCCCGTCGCGCCCATCCGCGCCAGCGCGCGATCGCCGAGATGAATGCCGTGCGCGAAAACCGAACGCGGGCCGACCAGCCCGAAGCGATCATAGACGTCGAGATAATCGGCCGCATCGGGGAAGCGTGCGGCGACGGCGGCGACTTCGGTCGTGTTCTCGGCGAGATGGGTGTGGAGCAGGGCGTCGGGATGTGCGGCGAGCAGCGCGCCGGCATCGGCCAGCTGCGCGTCGGACGAGGTCAGCGCGAAGCGCGGCGTGATCGCGTAGCCGAGCCGCCCGCGCCCACGCCAGCGCGTGATCAGCGCCTCGCTGTCGGCGCGGCCATCGGCGACGCTGTCGCGGAGATTGGCGGGTCCCTGGTCCATCAACACCTTACCAGAGACGATGCGCATGTCGCGGACCAGCGCGGCGTCAAACAGCGCATCGACCGAGGCAGCATGGACGGTCGCGAACACCAGCGCGCTCGTGGTGCCATTGCGCAGCAGCTCGTCGAGGAAGAAGGCCGCGACGGCGTCGGCATGGGCGCGATCGGCGAAGCGCGCTTCCTCGGCGTAGATGTGGCGGTCGAGCCAGTCGAGCAGCTGCGCACCGTGCGCGGCGATGCGGTCGGTCTGCGGATAATGGATATGCGTGTCGACGAAGCCGGGGACGACGAGCCCCGCCAGCCGCTCGACCGCGACGCCGGGATAGCGCGGTGCGAGATCCGCATACGCACCGGACGCGACGACGATGCGGTCCTCGATGACGAGCAATCCGTCTTCATGATGCAGCGGCGCGGCCCCGGCGCGCGGGTCGTCGGGAACGCTGAGCAGTTCGGCACGGAAGGCGGTGAGCGTCATGGGCGCGTCGCCGTAGCGCGTTCGGGCGCGCGCCGAAACCCGGCGCCAGGCCACGGACTGACGTCGCGCATGTCCAACGATTTCCCTGCGGCGTGCCGGCCGCTTTTCCCTGCCAACGCCAACATGGCAGGGAATTTGGCAGGGAATGCGAACAAAAATCGGCTTCCAACGGCGTGCGTCGGTGGCGCAGTGCGGGGCACAAAGTAAGGCGAACGTGATGATCGGCATGGGACTGCGATGCCCGAGGCAGCGAAGAGTTGAATCAACCCGTGGCGTGCGACCCGCGGCGAAGCGTCAAGCCGCCGCCGCCAGCCAGGCGAAGCGGATGACGAACAGCGCGGCGAGGATGAGCAGGAGTGCGTCGCCGCGCCCGACCTTGCCGCGCAGCAGCTTGAGCAGCGCATGGGCGGTGAGGCCAAAGGCGAGGCCATTGGCGATCGAGAAGGTCAGCGGGATCATCGCCACGGTGAGGAAGGCGGGGATCGCGACCTCGGGTTCGCCCCAGGCGATATCGGCGAGCGGCGCCATCATCAGCGCGCCGACGAGGATCAGCGCCGGTGCGGCGGCGGCGAGCGGCACGAGCTGGGCATAGGGCGCGACGAACATCGCTGCGAGAAACAACAGGCCGGTGACGATCGCGGTGACCCCGGTGCGCCCGCCGGCCTGCACGCCCGCCGCGCTCTCGACATAGGCGGTGACGGTGCTGGTCCCGGCGAGCGCGCCGATCATTGGCGCCAGCGAATCGACGACCAGCATGCGGTTGAGGCGCGGGATGCTGCCGTCGGGCGCGATGAGCCCGGCGCGGCGGGTTACCGCGACGAGCGTGCCGAGATTGTCGAACAGGTCGACGAACAGGAACACGAACAGGATCTCGATCACGCCGAGACCGTGCTTGCCGGCCCCGCCGAACACGCCGGAGAGATCGAGCGCGAAGGCGGTCTGGCCGAGCGCGGCGAGCGAATAGGGTTGCGGGGTGAAGGATACCATGCCGGTCAGCCAGCCGAGCAATGTGGTGGCAACGATGCCGATCAGCATCGCGCCGCGCACCCGCCACACATCGAGCACGGCGATCAGCACCAGCCCGAACAGCGCGAGCAGGGCGCCGGCGGCATGGAGGTTGCCGAGCGCCACGCCGGTTGCCGGGTCGTTGACGACGATGCCGGCGTTGCGCAGGCCGATGAAGCCGATGAACAGCCCGATGCCCCCGGCGACGGCGGCGAACAGATGCGGCGGGATCGCGGCCACGATCATCTGGCGAATGCCGGCCAGCGTCAGCGCGAGAAAGGCGACGCCCGAGACGAACACGCAGCCGAGCGCGGTCTGCCACGGCACGCCCATCGCGCCGACCACCGTGAAGGCGAAATAGGCGTTGAGACCCATGCCCGGCGCGAGCGCGAGCGGGACATTGGCGCTGACGCCCATCATGATGCTGGCGATGCCGGCGGCGAAGCAGGTCGCGGCGGCGACCGCCGCGACGGGCATGCCGGCCTGGCCGAGGATCGCCGGGTTGACCAGGATGATATAGGCCATGGTCAGGAAAGTGGTGGCACCGGCCAGCATCTCGGTACGCAGATCGGCGCCGCGCGCGGCGAACGCGAAATGGCGCGCGAGCGCGCCCTGATCGGTCATCGGTGCGGCGTCGGTTGCCGGCATGCCCTGTTCCCCCGCCGCAGCCGGCCGGTGCCGGACCGTCGTTGATACGGGCCGGCAGCATAGCGCCGAGTCCGTCAGGGGAAAGGGGCCGCCGAACCCTTCGGGCGGTGGTGGCCGGCAAGATCGTAGCCCGACCCCAGGCCGATCAGCGCGGGCGTCGCGGCTTGCTGCGTTGTCGGGTCATTGGATCGGGCCGGGGCGGCGGGGTCCAGCCCGGCGGCGGGGTCATGCGCTGCTGGCTGGTGCCGAGCCCCATCCGGCCGGGCTGCTGTCGCACCAGGCCTGCCGTGTCGCTGGCCTCGGCCTCGGCGCGGCTCGCCCCGCCACGCATCAGGCTGAGCAGATCGCGCAACCGCCGTGCCTCCTCGAAATCCATCGCGGCCGCGGCTGCTTCCATGCGTGTGCGCAACGCCGCTGCGTCTGTCTCGTCGCTCATGGCCGCATCATCGCCGGTTGGTTCGTCCGGTGCGCGCCGCGCGTCTTGCCGATGGTCATTGATCGCCTCCCACACTGTGCCGGGTGCCAACGCGCCGCGCTGCGCGCGGCTCCCGCGGCGCAGCCTTTATGCCAAGCCGCGCGCAAAACACGATCGGTGCCGGGGCGATGATCTGGGCGGTCGGCACCCGATCTGCTATGATGGATCTACCGTTGGCGTCCCTGGCACGCCGCGCCGAGAGACCGCGCTGCGGCTCCCTTTCTTGCCAATGAGGCGTGCAGTAATGGATGCGACGGCATCGATCCTCCTCGTCGAGGACGCGCGGCTCTTGTCCGAGGCGCTACGCCGGACGCTGCAGGAGCGTGGCTATGCCGTCACGGTCGCCAGCGACGGCAACGAGGCATGTGCGCTGCTCGCGGCACCCGACAGCGGCTTCACTGCGCTGATCACCGACCTCGATCTCGGACCCGGGCCGAACGGCTGGGACGTGGCGCGCGCGGCGCGGACGCGCAACGCCGATGTCGTGGTGATCTACGTGACCGGCGGCGACGGTAGCGAATGGGCGGCGGTCGGCGTACCGAAAAGCCTGATCCTGCAAAAGCCGTTCACCGCCGCGCAGATCGTGCGCGCAATGAGCGCCTTCGACGAGGGCCGGGTGCGGGATGCTGCCGCATCGAATCTGGAAGAGATCGCCGCGCTGCACATGCGGTTGGACACGGTGGAAGAGGCGAACCGGCGCCTCGACGATGCGGCGCAGGCCGAAACGTTGCGCCGGTCGCGCGAGTTGCTCGAGGATGTGACGGCGCTCGCCGAGGCGCGTGCAAAAGCGGCGGCGGTCGAGGCCGAACTGGCGGCGCGCGAGGCGGCGATCGCGCAGCTTGCCGACACCAACCGCAAACTTGTCGCCAACGAGGCGATGTTGGGTAAGATCGTCGAGCAGCATACCGTCGCGCTGACGCGCGAGATGGAGGAACGTCGTCTCGCCGAACAGGGTGACGATCGCGCGACACGTGATGGGGCGGTAATCGCGCCTGCCGAGGTCGCCGTGCCGCGCAGGACGATATTGCTGGTCGAAGACAATCTCCTTCTTGCCGACATCACCTCAGCGCTCTTCAGGCAACTCGACTATGACACCGTGTCCGCCGCCAATGCCCGTGACGCGCTCACCCTGCTCGAAGCGGGCGCGACGGTGGACGCGGTGTTTTGCGATGTGGTGATGCCGGGCGAAATGAACGGCGTCGCGTTGGCCAAGGTGCTGCACCGCGACTATCCGGGTTTGCCGATCACGCTGACCACGGGTTATGGCGACCTGCCCGCCGGCAATCCGGCGCCGGCGGGGGTCGAGGTATTGAGCAAGCCCTATCGGCTCGATGACCTGGAGGCGGCGCTAGAACGCGCGCTCGGCGGATCGGTGGTTGCCGCAGCGGGATAGCCGTCCGACCTGCCGCCCGCGGAGCGATGTGCCCGGTGTCGGGGACAATGCGGATTGCACGGCCACGGCTCGCCGCGCTAACGACCGCCCCGACGCTATGAAGAGGGGCAGCACGATGGACGACCAGCCACATTTTGACGTGCTGATCGTTGGCGGTGGCCATGGTGGCGCGCAGGCGGCGCTGTCGCTGGTCCAGGCGGGTTTTGCAGGGCGCATCGCGATCCTCGGCGACGAGGTTGAATTGCCCTATGATCGCCCGCCGCTGTCGAAGGAATATCTCGCCGGGGAAAAGCCGTTCGAGCGCATGCTGCTACGCCCCGCCGCCCTGTGGGCCGAGCGCGGCATCACGATGCTGCTCGGGCGGCATGTCACCACGGTCGATGCGGAGGCGCACCGCGTGACCTGCGCCGATGGATCGGCGGTCGGCTATGGCATAATGATCTGGGCGACCGGCGGCAGCCCGCGCCGCATCGCCTGCGAGGGCCATGATCTCGCCGGCGTGCATACCGTGCGCAACAAGGAAGATGCCGACCGGATGATCGCCGAGATGCCGCAGGTGCGCGAGGCGGTGGTGATCGGCGGCGGGTATATCGGGCTCGAGGCGGCGTCGGCGCTGGTCAAGTTCGGCAAGAAGGTGACGGTGGTCGAGGCGCTCGACCGGGTGCTGGCGCGCGTTGCCGGCGAGCCGCTGTCGCGCTTCTACGAGGCCGAACACCGCGCGCATGGCGTCGATATCCGGCTGGGTGTCTCGGTCGCGGCGCTGACCGGCGAGGACCGCCACGTCACCGGAGTCGCGCTGGCTGATGGCGAGGTGATCCCGGCGCAGATGGTGATCGTCGGCATCGGCATCGTGCCGGCGGTCGGGCCGCTGGTCGATGCCGGCGCGGCGTTCGGCAACGGCGTGCGCGTCGATGCGCAGTGCAAGACCAGCCTGCCCGACATCTATGCGATCGGCGACTGCGCGGAGCATCAGAGCGTCTATGCGGAAGGCGATTGGATCCGGCTCGAATCGGTGCAGAATGCCAACGACCAGGCCAAGACGGCGGTGCAGGCGATCACCGGCAACCCGGCACCCTATGAGGCGGTGCCGTGGTTCTGGTCGAACCAATATGATCTCAAGCTGCAGACCGTCGGGCTGTCACGCGGCTATGACGACCTCGTCGTCCGGGGAACGATCGACAAGGCGGGCTTCTCCATTGTCTATCTCAAGCACGGGACGGTGATCGCGCTGGATTGCGTCAACATGGTACGCGATTACGCGCAGGGGCGGGCCCTGGTGACGGGCCGGCTTGCGCCGCCACGCGAAGCGCTGGCCGATCCCGCGGTGCCGCTCAAGTCGCTGGTCGCGTAGCAGGACAGGCGCGCTTCGCGCCGTGCCGCGCAACCGCGCGACGACGCCGCCGAGAAGTTCGTGGGCCGACAGCGCGAGGCCGATAACGATGTGCGTCGCGACGGTGATCGTGGCGATCATGGTCAGCAGCGTGGCGACATCGGCATGACGGCCGAGCAGCAGCACGGCGATACCGGCGAGCAACACGTCCTTGCTCGACACATTGGGCAGGCGCGACAGCACCAGCTTGAGCGCGGCGAACACCACCCACCATTTGAGCGCGACCTCGGGAAGCGCCAGATGCCACAGCAAGGCGGTCAGCACGGTCGTACCGAGCGCGCGGGCAAGATGCGCGCCGAGCGCCCAGCGCAGCAGCACGGGTGGCAGGCTGAACAGCTGGCGCCCGAACAGCAAGGCGACGAGCGGCGGGGCGAGCACCAGCGCGACCGCGGCGGCGATGGTCCAGGCCGGGATGTGGAGCGCGAGCAGGCCGAGATAGGGAAAGGCGAGCGCCGCGGCGAGGATCGTCGTGAGGTTGCTCGCCACCGCCGACAGGATCGCGACGTCCTTGATCGTGCGCAGGCCATTTTTGCCGGCGATGCCATGATGGTGCGCCCAGCTATAGAGATAGGCGTCGCCGACATAGCCGGTGACCAGTTCGTTGCCGATCAGCTTGCGCGTCAGCGGCACCAATCCGGGAAGCGGCAGGCGCCAGATGCGGCGATAGATGGCGTAATCGGCGGCGATGGGTGTGACGTAGACCGCGACGAAGACGAGCCAGAAGACCGGGCTGCGCGGCACCATCGCGAACACGGCGTGGAAATCGAGCAGGCGCAGTGCGAGGATCGCGGCACCGAGGACGAGCAGTGAAATCGCCGGTGCGACGTAACGCAGCACGGTATCGAGCGACGGCAGGCGGTGGCTGTGCCGCCGATAGAGCATACGCGTCGCCTGATACCCTGTCGTCGCCACGCAAATCCCCTGCCAAGCTCATGGGAAAGACGCCGCGACGGGTGGCAAACCGCAGTGCGGTGTAAGGAATAATCCGAGCGATCTGTCTCATTATAGGCGGGTCGGCGACGGATCGGCGGCGCCTACTGGTCGATGCGCCGCCGCCCACCCATCTATGCCCGAGACACGAAGGGACGCGCCGCGCGGAATGAACAGATATTATCAGGGTCCGCCGAGCGACCATTTCGACGGCACGCGTTTCTTCAATCCCGGCCATGCCACGACCGATCGCGGGCTGGGGCAGGTACTGCGCTGGAAATTGCGCGAGAAAGCAGCCGCCTGGCCGCGCAGCGTGGCGGTGGCGCCGAGCGTGCCCGAACCGCGCATCGCCGGACTCAGCGTGACCGCAGTCGGACATGCGACGCTGCTGATCCAGTTCGCCGGGCGCAATATCCTGACCGACCCGGTTTGGTCCGAGCGGGCGAGCCCCACGCAGCTCGTCGGGCCGAAGCGCGTGACCGTGCCGGGCATTGACTTCGACAAGTTGCCGCCGATCGATACGGTGCTGTTGTCGCACAATCATTACGACCATCTCGACATCGCGACGTTGCGGCGGCTCGTGGCGGTGCACCGGCCGCTGATCGTCACGCCGCTGGGCAATGACGCGATCGTCAGGCGCGCGGTGCCGGCGGCGCGGATCGCCAGCGGCGACTGGGGCGACCGGGTCGAGCTTGGCGGCGGCGCCGAGGTGCATATCGTCCCGGCGCAGCATTGGTCGGCGCGCGGCATCGGCGACCGGGGCTTGGCGCTGTGGGGTGGGTTCATGCTGCGCAGCGGCGGCACGCAGGTCTATTTCGCCGGCGACACCGGTTATGGCGACGGCGCGATCTTCCGTGCCATGCATCGCCGCTATGGCGCGCCCGACCTCGCGCTGATCCCGATCGGTGCCTATGCGCCGCGCTGGTTCATGGCGGCGCAGCATGTCGACCCCGACGAGGCGGTGCGGATCATGCTCGACATGGAGGCGAAGCGCGCGATCGGCATCCATTGGGGCACCTTCCAGCTTACCGACGAGGCACGCGACGCGCCGGTGATCGCGCTGCAGGAAAGCCTGGCGCGGCGCGGGATCGATCCGGCGCGCTTTCAACCCGCCATGCCCGGCAAATGCTATTGAGTTAAGTTCAGCCTCAGCCGTGCGACGCGCGCAGGTTGAGCAGTGCGGCGCCGAGGATGATCAACGCCATGCCGGCCAGCGCCACCGCGTCGAGCTTTTGCCCATAGACGATCCAGGCGATCGCGGTGACCAGCACGATGCCGGCACCCGACCACAGGGCATAGGCGATGCCGACCGGCATGGTGCGCAGCGCGAGCGACAGGCAGTAAAAGGCGGTGGCGTAGCCGAGGACGACGACCAGTGACGGCAGCGGCCGGGTGAACGCCGCCGACGCCTTGAGCGACGAGGTTGCGATCACTTCCGCGACGATCGCCAGCGCGAGCCAGAAGGCGGCCGGCATCGGCTCAGCACCGCGCCGATGCGCGGCGCGCGGCGATAGGGGCGAGGGCTCCGGGGTGCATGTCCGATGTCTCGCCGATCGCCGGGCCGAGGTCCAGCCCGGCGCGGCGTTAGCGGAACAGCGCCAGCGGGATGGCCGCGGCCATGACGCGATAGCCCGCCGCCGAGGGATGCAGGCCGTCGCCTGAATCGAGCTCCTTGCGCATGCGGCGCGGATCGGCGGGGTCGCGCGTCACGGCGTCCCAGTCGATCACCGCGTCGAAATGGCCGGGGGCGCGGATCCAGGCATTGACCGCCTGACGGTCGGCCTCGTTCAACGCATCGGGATGGTAATAAGCCGACCCGCCATCGGGCAGGATCGTCGCGCCATAGACCCTGATCCCGGCGCCGCGCGCGCGGGCGACGATCTGGCGATAGACGCCGATCATCCGTGCGACGAGCGCGGCGTGCGCGTCAGCGTCCGCCGGCGCGTCGCGCGTCAACGTGCCGAGATCGTTGATGCCCTCGAGCAGGATGAGGTGACGCACACCGGGTTGCGCGAGCACGTCGCGGTCGAAGCGCGCCAGCGCGTTGGGGCCGAGCCCGTCGAGCAACAGGCGGTTGCCGCCGAGCCCCATGTTGAGCACGCCGTGGCCGCGCATCGCCGGCGTTGCCTGCAGCCGATCGGCGAGGCGATCGGGCCAGCGATCATTGCCATTATCGGTGGCGCCGTGACCGTCGGTGATCGAATCGCCGAAAGCGATGATCGCGGCGGCCGGCGGTGGCGCAGCGACCGCGATGCCGGCGAGCTGGTACCAATGTTCGAAATGCCGTGCGCCGGGCAGGTCGGCGTCGGCGACATGATTGCCATGGACGAGATAGCTGGTCGCGCGCGAGCCCGGATGGCTGGTCTGGCGTTGCGGCGCGCGCGGCAGGTAGATCGTCACCGCAACGATGGCACGCGGCGGCGCGTCGAGCGTCACCGGATCCGACCAGTAGCTCGCACCGGCGGGGATCAGCACCGACGGGGCGCCATCGAAGGTCAGCGCGCGATCGCTGCGCGGGTCGATCGCCGCGCGGTCGGCGGCCGGCGCGCGCGCGACATGCGCCGCGCCGACCAGCAGCGGTGCGGTGCCAAAGGCGTTGCTGAGCAGGACGCGCAGCCGCCGCCCGCTGAGCGACAGCCGCACCACCTGCCGCAGGCTGGAATCCTGCAGATCGGCCTCGGGCAGGGCGTTGCGATCCTCGGGTATCTGTTGTGCCGCGGCCCAGCTTCCGACCCAATTGTCGGCGGGGCGCGGCGTCGCGCCGAGCGAAAAGGCCGCCGCGGCAACGATGATCAGTACGCGAATTGCTTTCATCGCACGTCTCTCCCTTGCATGCGGTCGCTCTTGACAGCCCCGCATCGCTAGTGTTGGTAGCGCTATCAAGCGTTCAAGTCGAGTGGAGGGGATATGGTGGCCGTTGCCGACGCGAACGCGTCGACGCTACCGGTTGATTGGGTGGCAGGCGCGTTTGTCGGGCGGATGCTGACCGATGACGGGCCCAGTCCGATCCTCGTGCTGGGCGGCCAGACCTTCGACATGTCGCGGGTCGCGCCGACCGTGGCGGCGCTGATCGAGGCCGGGGACTTTTCCGGCGCTGGCGGCATCGCGCTCGGCGCCTTCGACATCAAGACCATCAGACTGCTCAGTCCTGTCGACCTGCAATGCGTCAAGGCGGCCGGCGTGACCTTCGCGGTGTCGGCGATCGAGCGCGTCATCGAGGAGCGTGCGCGCGGCGACTGGTCGGCGGCGTCGGCGATCCGGGCGCGGCTCGAAGCGCGCGTCGGCGGATCGATCCGCTCGGTCGTACCGGGATCGCCCGCAGCGGCGGCGCTCAAACGGGCGCTGATCGAGGACGGTTTGTGGTCGCAATATCTCGAGGTGGCGATCGGCCCCGACGCTGAGGTCTTCACCAAGGCGCCGGTGCTCGCCAGCCTCGGCGCCGATGCCGATATCGGCATCCGCTCGGATTCGACCTGGAACAACCCGGAGCCGGAAATCGCGCTGCTGGTCGATTCGCGGGGGCAGGCGGTTGGCGCGACGCTGGGCAACGACGTCAATTTGCGCGACTTCGAGGGGCGCTCGGCGCTGCTGCTGGGCAAGGCCAAGGACAATAATGCGTCGTGTGCGCTCGGGCCGCTGGTCCGCCTGTTCGACGACGGCTTCACGCTCGACGATGTGCGCCATGCCGAGGTGCGGCTGCGTATCGATGGCGAGGACGGCTATGAACTGGATGGCGTGAGCAACATGGCCGAGATCAGCCGCGACCCGCTCGACCTGGTGCGCCAGACGCTGAGCGAGCATCAATATCCCGATGGCTTCGTGCTGTTTCTCGGCACGCTGTTTGCGCCGGTGCAGGATCGCGACGAGCCGGGGCGTGGCTTCACCCACAAGATCGGCGACCGGGTGACGATCGAAAGCGCGCGGCTCGGCCGGCTGGTCAACCGCGTGACGACGTCGCGCGACGCCGACCCCTGGGCGTTCGGCATCGGCGCGCTGATGGCCAATCTCGCGCGGCGCGGCCTGCTGGAGACGATCAAGTGACGGCGATGGCAGTGATCGAAGAACGCCGCGCCCGCGCCAGCTATCCCAGCCTTGCCGGCAAGCGTGTGCTGGTGACCGGCGGTGCGACGGGCATCGGTGCAGGCATGGTCGAGGCGTTCGCGGCGCAGAAGGCGCGGGTCGCATTCATCGACATCGACCAGCAGGCCGGCGAGGCGATCGCGTCGCGCTTCGCGCCGGGCGGCTTCCACGCCTGCGACCTGCGCGATCTGGACTCGCTGGCGGCGACGATCGGGCGGATCGCGGCGGCGATTGGCGGGATCGATATCCTGATCAACAATGCCGCCAATGACGACCGGCACCGGATCGGCGAGGTGACGCCGGCCTATTGGGACGAGCGCATGGCGACCAATTTGCGCCATCTGTTCTTCGCCGCGCAGGCGGTGATCCCGGCGATGAAGGCGGCGGGCGGCGGCGCGATCATCAATTTCGGTTCGATCAGCTGGCATCTCGGCCTGCCCGATCTCGTACTCTACCAGACCGCCAAGGCGGCGATCGAGGGCATGACGCGGAGCATGGCGCGCGATCTTGGCCGCGACGGCATCCGCGTCACGACGATCGTCCCGGGCAATGTCCAGACGCCGCGCCAGGAGCAATGGTATACGCCCGAGGGCGAGAACGAAATCGTCGCGGCGCAGTGCCTGCCGGGGCGGATCCAGCCGGCCGACGTTGCCGCCCTTGCGCTGTTCCTGGCATCGGACGATGCACGGATGTGCACGGGGCACGAATATTTCGTCGATGCAGGGTGGCGGTAAATCATGGCTGACAATGTCCATTCGGTAGCGAACGTCGCCGCGACGCTCGGCGAGGGCGCATTGTGGTTCGGCGACGCGGTGTGGTTCGTCGATATCAAGGGCCAGCGCGTCTATCGCTTCGACCCGGTGGGCGGGCAGCTGCGCCACTGGGATACGCAGGCGCAGGTCGGCTGGGTGCTGCCAGCGGCGAAGGGCGGGATGATCGTCGGGCTGCAGACCGGGCTGTTTCGTTTCGATCCCGAGGCCGGCAGCTTCGCGCTGCTGCATCATCCCGAACCCGACCAGCCGGGCAATCGCCTCAACGATGCGACCACCGATGCGCGCGGGCGGCTGTGGTTCGGCAGCATGGACAATGGCGAGAGCAAGGTGACCGGACGGCTATATCGCTGCGCCGACGGCACCTGCGTCGATACCGGCCTGCCGGCGGTCGCGATCACCAATGGCCCCGCGGTCAGCGCGGATGCCCGGACGCTCTACCATACCGACACGCTCGGCAAGGTCATCTGGCGCGTGCCGGTGCATGACGACGGGTCGCTGGGCAAGCCCGTGGCGCATGTCACGATCGAGGAAGGCGCCGGCTATCCCGACGGCACCGTGATCGATGCCGAGGGTTGCCTGTGGACCGCGCTTTATGCCGGCTGGGGCATGCGGCGCTACGATCCGGCGGGCAAGCTCGTGCGCACGGTGCATTTCCCCGTCGCCAATGTGACCAAGATGACCTTTGGCGGCCCCGGGCTGCGCACCGCCTATGCGACGACGGCACGCAAGGGGTTGAGCGAAAGCGAGCTGCGCGCCCAGCCCCAGGCCGGCGACCTGTTCGCCTTTGACCCTGGTGTCGCGGGGTTGCCGGTCACGCCGGCGAAGGTCTGAACGAGAACAAGAAAACTAAAAACGAAAAACGAGAAAATACAGGAGCGGGTGAGACGATGACAACGGCAACACCAACAAGTTCGGCGCCCGGTTCGGCGGGGGCCACCACGGCGCGGGTCAACATGGCCTTCATTGCGTTGATCGTCGCGGTGGCGACGATCGGCGGCTTCATGTTCGGCTATGACAGCGGCGTGATCAACGGCACGCAGGAGGGGCTGGAAAAGACCTTCGACCTGTCGAAGCTCGGCACCGGATTGAATGTCGGCGCGATCCTGCTCGGCTGCGCCGCCGGCGCGTTCATCGCCGGTCGCCTTGCCGACATGATCGGGCGGCGCGGGGTGATGATGATCGCCGCCGTGCTGTTCGTCGGCAGCGCGCTCGGCGCGGGCGCGGCGACCTCCTCGGTGATGTTCATCGTCGCGCGGATCATCGGCGGTCTCGGCGTCGGCGCGGCGAGCGTGCTCGCGCCGGTCTATATCAGCGAGGTCGTGCCGGCGAACATTCGCGGTCGCCTGTCGAGCGTCCAGCAGATCATGATCATTACCGGGCTGACCGGCGCATTCTTCGCCAATTACGCGCTCGCGCACAGCGCCGGCGGATCGACGCGCGATCTGTGGCTGGATTATCCGGCGTGGCGCTGGATGTTCTGGCTGCAGGTCATCCCGGCCTTGATCTATCTCTTCACATTGCTGCTCATCCCGGAAAGCCCGCGCTATCTCGTGCTCAAGGGCCGCGATGCCGAGGCCGAGGTCGTGCTGACCAAGCTGTTCGGCGCCGTGCACGCCCGCGAGAAGGTCGCGGAAATCCGCAGCAGCCTCGCCGCCGACCATCACCGCCCCAAACTCTCCGATCTGCTCGACGCCGGCGGCAAGGTCCGCCCGATCGTCTGGGCGGGGATCGGCCTCGCCGTGTTCCAGCAACTCGTCGGCATCAACATCGTCTTCTATTATGGTGCGGTGCTGTGGCGTTCGGTCGGTTTCAGCGAGGACGACGCGCTGATCATCAACATCATTTCCGGGCTGGTTTCGATCGGCGCCTGCGTGCTGACGATCTTCACCGTCGACCGCATCGGCCGCAAGCCGCTGCTGCTGATCGGTTCGTGCGGCATGGCGATTACGCTGGCGCTGATGGCCTATGCCTTTTCGACCGCGACGATGAGCGATGGCGGGCTGCACATGACGCCGGGCATCGGCAAGCTCGCCTTCGGCAGCGCGCTTGCCTATTCCGCTTTGTTCAACCTCAGCTGGGGCCCGATTATGTGGGTCATGCTGGGCGAGATGTTCCCGACGCAGATCCGCGGTTCGGGGCTGGCGGTGTCGGGATTCGCGCAATGGGGCGCGAATTTCGGGATCAGCGTCAGCTTCCCGTGGCTGGCGGCGAATATCGGACTGCCGATCACCTATGGATTCTACGCCGCCAGCGCGTTCGTCTCGTTCTTCTTCGTCAAGGCGCTGGTCAACGAGACGCGCGGCCGCGAACTCGAGGACATGCCGGGCTGAGTTATCGCGGCGTCCGCGCGCGCTGCGTCGCCGGGCGGCGGCGCGGCGCGGCGTCGGACTGGCGGCGGATCAGCGTATAGGCGGCGAGCACGTGCGGCTCGCCGATATCGGCCGAACGCCCGGCCTTGGCCATGCGAATGGCGTGGACGAGCAATTCGACCGCGGTGCGCGACATCTCGATGACCGGCTGGCGGATCGTGGTCAGTTCGGGCCAGATCGTTGTCGCCAATACGGTGTCGTCGAAGCCGCATACCGTCAGGTCGCCGGGCACGTCGAGCCCGCGACGGTGTGCGATCGCGACGGCGGCTGCGGCCATGTCGTCGTTGGAGGCGAAGATCGCGGTTGGCGGCGTCTCGAGATCGAGCAGCAGATCGGCGGCGTCGAGCCCCGAGCGATAGGTGAACAGCCCCTGGGCGACGAGTTCGGGCGCGTCCGGCAGCTTCAGATCGGCGAGCGCCGAGCGGTAGCCGGCCAGGCGTTCGGCGCTGGCCGTGTGATCGGGGTTGCCCGTGATGAAGCCGATCCGATGATGCCCGAGTTCGCCGAGATGCCGTGTCATGTCATAGGCGGCCTGGAAGTCGTCGATGCTTACCGACAGTGCCCAGTCGGGCGCGCGGCCGGTGGACACGGCGACGATCGGTACGCCCGCCCGCTCGATCGCGGCAAGCACCTCGGGCGAATCGCTCAGTGGCGGCGGGAGGATGATGCCATCGACCCGGCCCTTGAGCAGATGGTCGATCGCTGCCTGTTCCTGCCCGAGCTCGTCGCACTTCTCGACCACCAGCTGGACATTGCTGCGGCTCGCCTGGTCGAGGCTGCCGACGAGGAACGCGCTGAGATAGGCGAAGCTGGGGTTGGAGTGGAGCAGGCCGATGCGGATCTCCTCGCCGCCGGCGAGCGTCCGCGCGGCAGCGTTGGGCGCGTAGTTGAGCGCGGCGATCGCTGCCTCGACGCGTTCGCGCGTCTCGCGCTTGACGCTTTCATTGGCGTTGATGACGCGCGACACGGTCATCGGCGAGACCCCCGCCTGCCGGGCGACATCAGCAATCGTCGGGACGTTGTGATGCCGCCGCGAGCCGCGAATTTCTTTCATAACGGTCCTTTCCGGACGACGACTATGACCGACCGGTAGGCGGCTGCAAGATGGAGACGCAAGCGCTGATGATCGGAAGCGGATATTTCGTTGCGCATGCGCCAGGCGGCTGGGTCAGGGGTTGCCCGGCGCATAGGCGAAATGTTGCGCCTTGTACCAGGCGAGATCGTGCGCCGGCGGGTGGGCGCCGGGCGGCAGCGCGAGGCCGTTGAGCGACATCCAGTAAGCAAGGCTGGCGTCGCGCCACCAGCGCGCCTCGCGTTCCTGGACGACGAGCAGGGTCGCGGTCTTGGTGAAGCGTTCGGCATCGATCTCCGGCGCCAGCGTGGCCCAGTCGCGGCGCATCTCTGCGACATCCGCCACACCGCGATCATAATGCGCGACCAGCTCGTCCCACAAGGTGCGGCCAGACGCCATGCGATGGTCCCAGGGGAGATGGTGGAACCATAACAGCTCACGTTCCGGCGTGGTCGCGGGATCGGCCAGCAGCCGCGCCACGCCGGCGGCATATTGCGCGATGGCGTTGCTGCCCGTCGCGGTGCGGTCGAAGCCGAGACCGGCCTTGTCGGCGCGGTTGTAATAGGCCGGGTTCCATTCCGGCCGCGCGAGGTCGGAAATCCACGGGCCGGGGCCATAATGGTGGCCCGTCGCCATCTGATGGGCGAGCCCGAGCGGCGTCATGTAATCGACCACTGCTTCGCGAGAGCCCGCCATCATCGCGGCGATACGATCGACCAGCGCCGGGCGCGGGCCGAAGGTCATCGCCGCCCATTCGCGCGCGACCGTATCCGGGGAGATATCGGGGTCCCAGGCGAGGCGCCCAAAGGCGTACCAATTTGCCTGGTTGAAGGTCGAGCCGGTCCAGTCGCGGTCGGTGCCGATATTGGCGACGCCCGCCATGCCGGTCAGCGCGTGGCCATCGAGCGTGCCGTCGACAACCTTCGCGACGGTCGAGTCGGGGCCGCGCGCCAGCGTGTCGCTGCGCAGCGTCTCCGCGAACAATGGCCCGAGATAGGCGAGGTGCGTGGCCTGGCCGAGATATTCCTTGGTGATCTGGAATTCCAGCATCAGCGGCGTGCGCGGCATCGCGCCGAACAGCGGATGAAAGGGTTCGCGCGGCTGGAAATCGATCGCGCCGTTCTTGACCTGCACCAGCACATTGGCGGCGAATTTGCCGTCGAGCGGCTGGAAGTCGTCGAACGCCTGGCGTGCGCGGTCGACCGGATTGTCCTGCGCGTAGACGAAGGCGCGCCAAATCACGACGCCGCCATGCGGCGCGAGCGCGGCGGCGAGCATGTTGGCGCCATCGGCATGATTGCGGGCGTAATCGCGCGGGCCCGGCTGGCCTTCCGAATTGGCCTTGACGAGGAAACCGCCAAAGTCGGGGATGGCGCGGTAGATTTGGTCGGCCTTGGCGCGCCACCAGGCGGCGACCTCCGGATCGAGCGGGTCAGCGGTCTTGAGCCCGCCAAGCTCGATCGGCGCGGTAAAGCGCGCGGTCAGATAGACCTTGATGCCGTAAGGCCGGAAGATGTCGGCGAGCGCGGCGGCCTTGGCGATGTAGGGCGCGGTCAGGCTGTCGGCCTTGGCATTGACGTTGTTGAGCACCGTGCCGTTGATGCCGATCGCGGCATTGGCGCGGGCATAGTCGGTGTAGCGCGGGTCGCGATAATCGGGGAGCGTCCACCAGTCCCACAGCGACTGGCCGGCATAACCTCGCTCGACGCTGCGATCGAGATTGTCCCAGTGATCGAGCACGCGAAGTTTGATCTTCGGTGTCGACAGCAGGTCGACCCCGGCAAGCGCGTGGCCCTGCTGGAGCCAGCGCAGCAAGGCGAAGCTGCCGTAGAGGACGCCGTGATCGGTGTTCCCTGTGATGAGCGTGACGCGTCGGCCATCGAGCGTGAGGGTCCTGACCAGATAACCTTCGTCGCCGAGCCCGGCGATCGGCAAGCGCAGCGCGGCAACCGCGCGGTCGTCGGTCGTCGCCAGCACGACCTTTCTGGTGGCGCGCGCGGGCTGAACGATGGCGGATGAGCCCGATATTCCCGACAGGCCGCGGCGCAGCTCGGCGGCGGCGGCGCGCAATGTCGCGGAATCGCCACGCACGACGACGGCTTGCGCGCGCAACGCGGCGGCCTGCGCCGCGGGTAACGGGCGGTACCGCAGCCAGAGGTCGTAGCCGTCTTCGGCGCAGGCCGGCGTCGCGTTGATGAGGGCAATTGTGGCGACGAGGCTGAGCGATAGCCAGCGAATGATACCGATCATATCCTCATCCTCTGTTCGCCCGGTCGTTGCCGCCATCGCGCTGTCGTGCGGACATTGACAAGCCGTCCGTCGCGAGCGCATGGTAACGCTACCACAACGATGGCATCGTCAGCAATGCCACGTGTCAGACATTGGTCCAGGGGAGGAAACGCGCATGTCCCGCGCCAACGACGTCGCGCTCGCCCCCGACCCGGACCGCGCCGATTCCCCGACCGCCGCCGCCTTCCCGTTTCGCAATCCCAAGCTGGCGGTCGCAGCGCGCGTCGAGGATCTGCTGGGGCGCATGACGGTGGCCGAAAAGATCGCCCAGATCGGTTGCGTGTGGCTGACCAAGACGGCGATCTTCGACGACAAGCTCGAACTCGACCCCGCCAAACTGCCGGCCGTCCACCCGCATGGCATCGGGCAATTCGCGCGCCCGTCGGACGCGAACGGAGCGGTCAGCCCGCGTGTGGTGCCAGGGCGCGACGTGCAGCGGACGATCGCGCTGGTCAACGCGCTGCAGCACTGGGCGGTCGAGCGGACCAGGCTCGGCATCCCGATCCTGTTCCACGAGGAGGGGCTGCACGGTTACGCCGCGCTCGGCGCGACCAGTTTTCCGCAAGCGATCGCGCTGGCCTCGTCATGGGACCCGGCATTGGTGCGATCGATCAACGCGGTCGTCGCGCAGGAAATCAGCGCGCGCGGCGTCAGCCTCGCGCTGTCGCCGGTGGTCGACGTCGCGCGCGACCCGCGCTGGGGGCGGATCGAGGAGACCTTCGGCGAGGATCCCTATCTCTGCGGCGAGCTGGGCGTGGCGGCGGTCGAGGGGTTGCAGGGGACGAGCGCCACGCTTGCGCCGGGCAAGGTGTTCGCGACGCTCAAGCATCTGACCGGGCATGGCGCGCCGCAGAGCGGCACCAATGTCGGGCCGGCGCCGCTGTCGGAGCGCGAACTGCGCGAGCGCTTCTTTCCGCCGTTCGAACAGGTGGTGAAGCGCACCGCGATCTCGGCGGTGATGGCATCGTATAACGAGATCGACGGCATCCCCAGCCACGCCAATGTCTGGTTGCTGCGGGGCGTGCTGCGCGGTGAGTGGGGCTATCAGGGCGCGGTGGTCAGCGACTATTTCGCGATCGACCAGCTCCACGATCTGCATCATGTCGCGGCTGACTTGCCCGGCGCCGCGTCGCTGGCATTGGCCGCCGGGGTCGATTGCGACCTGCCCGATGGCGGCTCCTACGGCACGCTGGAAGCGGCGGTGCGCGGCGGGCGCGTGCCGGAAAGCGCGATCGACGCGGCGGTGCGGCGGATGCTCGCGCTCAAGTTTCGCGCCGGGCTGTTCGAAAATCCCTATCGCGATGTCGCGACGGCGATCGCCGCGACCAACACGGCCGCCGCGCGTGATCTGGCGCGCGTCGCCGCCGAACGCACCGCCGTGCTGCTCAAGAATGATGGCATGCTGCCGCTCAGGCCCGAGGGCACCATCGCCGTGATCGGGCCGAGCGCGGCGGTGGCGCGGCTCGGTGGCTATTATGGCCAGCCGCCGCACAGCGTATCGTTGCTCGAGGGGATGCGCGCGCGCGCCGGCACGGCGGCGACGATCGTCTTCGCGCAGGGTGTGAAGATTACCGAGAATGACGACTGGTGGGCCGATGAGGTCAGGCTGGCCGATTCCGCCGCCAATCGCCGGCTGATCGAGGAGGCAGTCGCGGTCGCACGCGGCGCCGACCGGATCGTGCTCACGCTGGGCGATACCGAGCAGACCAGCCGCGAGGCCTGGGCCGACAGCCATCTCGGCGACCGCGCCAGCCTCGATCTGGTCGGCGAGCAGCAGCAATTGTTCGATGCGCTGAAGGTGCTCGGCAAGCCGATCACCGTCATCCTGATCAACGGCCGGCCGGCCTCGACCGTGACGATCGCCGCGCAGGCCAACGCGCTGATCGAAGCGTGGTATCCGGGCGAGCAGGGCGGCACCGCGCTGGCGCGGCTGCTGTTCGGCGACGCCAATCCCGGCGGCAAGCTGCCGGTGACGATCCCGCGCGACGTCGGCCAATTGCCGCTGACCTATGACCGCAAGCCGTCGCAGGGGCGCGGTTACCTGTTTGCCGACTGCGCGCCGTTGTTCCCGTTCGGCTGGGGGCTCAGCTACACCCGCTTCGCGCTGTCGGCGCCGCGGTTATCGGCATCGTCGATCGGTCCGTGCGCGGGGGTCGATGTGTCGGTCGATGTGGCCAATGTCGGGTCGCGCGCGGGCGACGAGACGGTCCAGCTCTATGTGCGCGACATGGTGTCGTCGGTCACGCGGCCGATCAGGGAGCTCAAGGGCTTTCGCCGCGTCACGCTCGCGCCGGGCGAGCGCCGCACCGTCACCCTGCGCCTTACGCCAGAGAGTCTTCAGATGTGGAACGATCATATGCAACGCGTCGTCGAGCCCGGGGATTTCGAGATCATGACCGGTCCCAATTCGGTCGAGCTGCAAAGCGCGATGCTGACGGTGACGGCATGACCAGTCGTCGCGATTTCCTGCGCTGGATGGGCTCGACCTCGGTGCTCGCGCTGGCGCCCGGCATGGCGATGGCGGCGGCGGGGCCACTCTACAAGGACCCGCGCGCGCCGATCGACCTGCGCGTCAACGACCTGATGGGGCGGATGACGCTCGACGAGAAGGTCGCGCAGCTGATCACGCTGTCAACCACCAAGCGCGACGTGATGGACGCGGCGCGCGCCTTCGATCCCGCGCTCGCCGACCAGGCCTATCCGCACGGCATCGGCCAGATCGCACGGCCGTCCGATCGCGGCGGTGCGGCGACCGCGACCAACACTGCCGCCGACGTCACCGGGCGCTGGCGCAAGCCCGCCGATACCATCGCCTTCGTCAATACAGCGCAGCGCTGGGCGCGCGAGCGCACGCGGCTGGGCATCCCGATCCTGTTCCACGAGGAAGCGCTGCACGGCTATATGGCGCCCGAGGCGACGAGCTTCCCCCAGGCGATTGCGCTGGCCGGCAGTTTCGACCGCGATCTCGTGCAGCGCGTCAATGCGGTGACCGCGCGCGAGGTGCGCGCGCACGGCACCGTGCTGGCGCTGTCGCCGGTGGTCGATATCGCGCGCGACCCGCGCTGGGGGCGGATCGAGGAGACCTTCGGCGAGGATCCCTATTTGTGCGGCGAGATGGGCGTCGCGGCGGTCACCGGCTTGCAGGGCACGGGCAAGACGCTCGCCCCGGGCAAGGTGTTTGCGACGCTGAAGCACATGACCGGGCACGGTCAGCCAATGGCGGGCAACAATGTCGCGCCGGCACCGATCGGCCAGCGCGAATTGCGCAGCGCCTTCTTCCCGCCGTTCCGCGCGGTCGTCAGCCGCACCGATATCGGCGCGGTGATGCCGTCGTACAACGAGATCGACGGCGTCCCGAGCCATGCCAATAATTGGCTGCTGCACGATGTGCTGCGCGGAGAATGGGGTTTCGACGGTGCGGTCGTGTCCGATTATGCCGCGATCGGCGAACTGGCCTCGTTTCACCACATCGCCGCCGACAATGATGGGGCGGCGCACCGCGCGCTGCTCGCCGGGGTCGATTGCGACCTGCCCGACGGGCGCGCCTATCGCGGGCTGGGCGATGCGGTGCGCGCCGGCAAGGTGCCGGTTGCGCTGGTCGATGCCGCCTGCCGGCGGATGCTGACGCTCAAATTTCGTGCCGGGCTGTTCGAGGCCGGGGAGGCCGATGCGGTGGCGGCAGCGTCGCTCACCGCCAATGCAGAGGCGCGCGCGCTGGCGCTGGAGGCAGCGCGGCGCTCGATCGCGCTGTTGGTCAATGACGGCACGCTGCCGCTGACGCCGGGCGCGCACCGCCGCGTGGCGGTGATCGGCCCCAACGCTGCCGTCGCGCGGCTGGGGGGGTATTCGTCGATTCCGCGCAGCACCGTGGCGCTGCTCGACGGCGTGCGCGCGCGCCTCGCCGGCAAGGCCGAGGTACTTCATGCCCAGGGCGTGTTCATCACGCAGAGCGAGGATCGTTCGGCCAATGAGGTGCTGCTCGCCGATCCCGCGCGGAACCGCCAGCTGATCGCCGAGGCGGTGGCGGTCGCGCAACGCGCCGACATCGTCCTGCTGGCGATCGGCGATACCGAGCAGACCAGCCGCGAGGGTTATGCACCGAACCATCTCGGCGACCGCACCGACCTCGACTTGCTCGGCGAGCAGAATGCGCTGTTCGAGGCGGTGAAGGCGACGGGCAAGTCGGTCGTCGTGCTGGCGATCAACGGCCGGCCGCCGTCATGGCCGCGCATCGCAAGCGGCGCGAACGCGCTGCTCGAATGCTGGTATGCCGGCCAGGAAGGCGGCACCGCGATGGCGGAGATATTGTTCGGCGACGTCAATCCCGGCGCCAAGCTGCCAGTGACGGTGGTGCGCGATGTCGGGCAGGTGCCGTTCTTCTACAACCACAAGCCCTCGGCGCGGCGCGGTTATCTGTTCGACGACAAGGCGCCGTTGTTCGCCTTCGGCCATGGCCTCAGCTACACCCGCTTCACCGTCGGCGAACCGCGCCTGTCGGCGCCGCGCATCGCGGTCGGCGGGACGGTGACGGTCGAGGTTGACGTGGCCAATGTCGGCGCGCGCGCCGGTGACGAGGTCGTCCAGCTCTATATCCGCGACCAGGTCTCGTCGGT
Organism: Parasphingomonas halimpatiens; assembly: GCF_036663795.1. Lineage (NCBI taxonomy): Bacteria > Pseudomonadati > Pseudomonadota > Alphaproteobacteria > Sphingomonadales > Sphingomonadaceae > Parasphingomonas > Parasphingomonas halimpatiens. The sequence continues at coordinate 49,957 of NZ_JAXOJP010000022.1, read as the reverse complement.
GACGCGGCCGGTGCTCGAGCTCAAGGCGTTCGAACGCGTCACCCTGGCGCCCGGCGCGCGGCGGACGGTGCGCTTCACGCTTGGCCCCGCGGCGTTCGCGCTGTGGAATGCGGCGATGGAGGAAGTCGTCGAACCCGGCTTGTTCGATATCATGGCCGGGCCAAGTTCGGCGGCGCTAAAAACCGCCGTGCTCGAAATCGCCTGAGGGACTCGCCATGCCGAAGATCGTTTCCGCCCGTGTCATCGTGACCTGTCCGGGGCGCAATTTCGTCACGCTCAAGATCGTCTGCGACGACGGCACCACGGGGGTCGGTGATGCGACGCTCAACGGGCGCGAACTGGCGGTCGCCAGCTATCTCAGCGAACATGTCGTGCCGTGCCTGATCGGGCGCGACGCGCACCGCATCGAGGACATCTGGCAATATCTCTACAAGGGCGCCTATTGGCGGCGCGGGCCGGTGACGATGACGGCGATCGCCGCGGTCGACACCGCCTTGTGGGACATCAAGGGCAAGATCGCCGGGCTGCCGCTCTACCAGCTGCTCGGCGGCGCGTCGCGCGAAGGCGTGATGGTCTATGGCCATGCCAATGGCGTGTCGATCGACGAGACGGTCGCGGTGGCGCGCGACTATCAGCAGCAAGGCTATAAGGCGATCCGCCTGCAATGCGGCGTGCCGGGCATGGCCTCGACCTATGGCGTGTCGAAGGACCGCTATTTCTACGAGCCGGCCGATGCCGACCTGCCGAGCGAGAATGTCTGGTCGACGAGCAAATATCTGCGCGTCGTGCCCGAGCTGTTCAAGGCGGCGCGCGAGGCGCTGGGCTGGGATGTGCATCTGCTGCACGATATCCACCACCGGCTGACGCCGATCGAGGCCGGGCGGCTCGGCAAGGACCTCGAACCCTATCGTCCGTTCTGGCTGGAGGATGCGACGCCGGCCGAGAATCAGGACGCCTTCCGGCTGATCCGCCAGCACACCACCACACCGCTCGCGGTGGGCGAGATCTTCAACTCGATCTGGGACGCCAAGGGGCTGATCGAGAACCAGCTGATCGATTATATCCGCGCGACCGTCGTCCATGCCGGTGGCATCACGCATCTGCGCCGCATCGCCGCGCTCGCCGATCTCTACCAGATTCGCACGGGCTGCCATGGCGCGACCGACCTGTCGCCGGTGTGTATGGCCGCCGCACTGCATTTCGGCCTGTCGGTGCCCAATTTCGGCGTGCAGGAATATATGCGCCACACGCCCGAGACCGACGCGGTCTTCCCGCATGCCTATTCCTTCGCCGACGGCATGATGCACCCCGGCGACGCGCCCGGGCTGGGGGTCGATATCGACGAAGAACTGGCCGCGACCTATGAATATAGCCGCGCCTTCCTGCCGGTGAACCGACTCGAGGACGGCACTATGTGGAGTTGGTGAGGGTTACGCGCGCGGTGTCGTGCGCGAGACCACATCGTGAGGCGATGTTTCATTGATCTCTTAATTGTCTGAGTATATGCGCGGCGTAAGACGTCAAGCCGGAGTCCGTGAATGTCCGAATCTGCCAGACCCCGACTCCGCAGCCGTGCGTGGTTCGACAACCCCGACAATATCGACATGACCGCGCTCTATCTCGAGCGATATCTCAATTTCGGGCTGAGCCTCGAGGAACTGCAATCGGGCAAGCCGATCATCGGCATCGCGCAGACCGGCTCGGATCTGTCGCCGTGCAACCGCCATCACCTCGTCCTCGCCGAGCGCGTGCGTGAGGGCATCAGGGAAGCCGGCGGGATCGCGATCGAGTTCCCGGTCCATCCGATCCAGGAAACGGGCAAGCGGCCCACCGCCGGCCTCGATCGCAACCTTGCCTATCTCGGGCTGGTCGAGACGCTCTACGGCTATCCGCTCGACGGCGTGGTACTGACGATCGGCTGCGACAAGACCACGCCGGCCTGCCTGATGGCGGCGGCGACGGTGAACATCCCCGCGATCGCGCTGTCGGTCGGCCCGATGCTCAACGGTTGGCACAAGGGCGAGCGCACCGGATCGGGCACGATCGTGTGGAAGGCGCGTCAGCTGCTCGCGGCGGGCGAAATCGACGATGCCGAATTCATCCGGCTCGTTGCCTCGTCGGCGCCCTCGACCGGCTATTGCAACACCATGGGTACCGCGACGACGATGAACTCGCTGTGCGAAGCGCTCGGCATGTCGCTGCCCGGCTCGGCCGCAATCCCCGCACCCTATCGCGACCGCCAGGAGGTCGCCTGGCGCACCGGCAAGCGCATCGTCGCGATGGTCGCGGAGGACCTCAAGCCTTCCGACATTCTGACGCACGACGCTTTTCTCAACGCCATCGCCGTCAATTCGGCGATCGGCGGCTCGACCAACGCGCCGATCCATCTCACCGCGATCGCGCGCCATGTCGGCGTCGATGTGCCGTTGCAGACCTGGCAGACGCATGGGCTCGACATTCCGCTGCTCGTCAATCTGCAACCGGCGGGCGAATATCTCGGCGAGGATTTCTACCGTGCCGGCGGGGTCCCGGCGGTCGTCGCGCAATTGATGCAGCAGGGCATGATCGCCGAGGGTGCGATGACGGTCAACGCGGCGACGATCGGCGACAATTGCCGCGACGTCGCGATCGAGGACGAAAAGGTCATTCGTCCGTTCGGCGACCCGCTGATGGCCGCCGCCGGCTTCGTCGTGCTGACGGGCAATCTGTTCGACAGCGCCATCATGAAAACCAGCGTGATATCGCCCGAGTTTCGCGCGCGTTATCTTGCGACGCCGGGCGATCCCGATGCGTTCGAGGGGCCGGTGATGGTGTTCGACGGACCGGAGGATTATCACGCGCGGATCGACGATCCCGCAACCGGCATCACCGCGGGCACGCTGCTGGTGATGCGCGGCGCCGGGCCGATCGGCTATCCGGGCGCGGCCGAGGTCGTCAACATGCGGCCGCCGGCGCATCTCATCATGGACGGCGTCCATGCGTTGCCGTGCATCGGCGACGGCCGCCAGTCGGGCACCAGCGGCAGCCCGTCGATCCTCAATGCCTCGCCCGAGGCGGCGGCGGGCGGCGCGCTCGCGCTGCTGCGCAGCGGAGACCGGGTGCGGATCGACCTGCGCCGCGGCACCGCCGATGTGCTGCTCGACGAGGGCGAACTCGCGGCGCGGCGGCAGGCGCTCGAAGCGGCGGGGGGCTTCCGCTATCCCGCGTCGCAGACGCCGTGGCAGGAAATCCAGCGCGCGGTGGTCGGCCAGCTCGGCAGCGGCGCGATCCTCGAAGGTGCCGAGACCTATCAGCGGATCGCCCAGACGCGCGGCCTGCCGCGCGACAATCACTGACGGTCAGGGATTGATGATCAGGCGTTGACGGTCAGGCGCCTGACGCCTCAGGCGCGCAATGCCAGCCCCATGTCGGCGAGCGCGAGGCGCAGCAACTCGGCCATGGCGTCACGCGCCGCCTCGGCATCGCCTGCCTCGATCGCCGCGAAAACACGCGCATGGTCGGGCAGTGGATCGCGCGGCAGCGCGCGTTTGCGTTGCTTGAACTGTGTCGTCCAGCGCACCGCGGCGCCGACGCTGCTCGCCAGCGAGGCCAGCGGCGCGTTGTTCGCCGCCGCGAGGATCGCGTGGTGGAAACGCTGATCGGCCGCGCGCCCGCGCTGGTCGGCAAGGCCATGTGCGGCCATTTCGTCCAGCGCCGTCGCGATGGTGGCGAGATCGTCGTCGCTGCGCCGCCGTGCGGCAAAGGCGGCGGCTGCCGGTTCGATCACGCTGCGCAGCTCGAACAGATCGAGGATGAAGCCCGTGTCGGGTTCTCCCTCGAACGCCCAGCCCAGCACATCGGGATCGAGCAGGTTCCAGCGGCTGCGCTGCGTGACGCGCGTGCCCGCCTTGGGCCGGCTTTCGATCAGCCCCTTGGCCGCGAGAATGCGGATCGCCTCGCGATAGGCGGTGCGCGATACGCCGAGCGCCTCGCTCGCCTCGATCTCGCCGCCGAACACGTCGCCGGGCTTGCGCACGCCGCTGACGATCTCGACGCCGATATCGTGCGCGATGGTGCCGTGAATGCGCGGCGAGGGGCTGCGCCGCTCATCGAATACCTTGCCCCCCGCGTTGGTCATCACCCGCGTTCGTAGCCGATCGCCCGCCGGGACGGAAGGCCGGCGCGGCGACCGCCGCGTCGGGCGCGCGCGCCGGTCACCGCGGCGAGGCTTCGCGTACGCCGTCGATCCGCCGCGCGATATCCCAGGGATTGCCATCGCGGATCGCGATCGGCAGCAAGGCGTGCGGTAGGTTCTGGAACGAGACTGGCCGCAGGAAGCGATAGATGGCGAGCGAGCCGACCGAGGTCGTGCGGCCGTCGCTCGTCGCCGGATAGGGACCGCCATGCACCATGGCGTGGCAGACCTCGACACCGGTCGGCCAGCCATTGGCGAGGATCCGCCCGACGCGCTGCGTCAGCGCGGGGATGAGCGTTGCCGCGTCGGCTTCGTCGGCGGCGTCGATCTGCAGCGTGGCGGTCAACTGCCCCTCGAGCCCTAGGATCACGCGTTCGAGTTCGGCGAGGTCGCGGCAGCGCACCACCACCGACGACGCGCCGAACACCTCGTCGCCCAGCGCGCGGTCGGCGAGGAAGGCTGCGGCGTCGGTCTCGAACAGCGCGCCGACCGCCTGGTTGGTGCCGTTGGCGGCGCAGCCGCGCGCCACGGTGCGCACCGCGCCATGGCCGGCGAGCGCTGCGACGCCCTTTTCATAGCTGGCATGGATGCCCGGGGTGAGCATCGTCGTCGCACCGGCGCCGCCCAGCGCCGCGCCGGCGGCCGTGACGAAGGCGTCGAGCGCGGGGCTGTCGATCGCCAGCACGAGCCCGGGATTGGTGCAGAACTGCCCCGACCCCATGGTCAGCGACTGGACGAAGGCGGTGGCGATCGCCGGGCCGCGCGCGGCCAGCGCGGCGGGGAACAGGATGACCGGGTTGATGCTCGACATTTCGGCATAGACCGGGATCGGCTCGGGTCGCGCGGCCGCGATCTTCATCAGCGCCAGCCCGCCGCCGCGCGAGCCGGTGAAGCCGACCGCCTTGACGCGCGGATCGGCAACCAGCGCGGCGCCGAGTTCGTTGGTCTCGCCCGGCAGATAGGAGAAGATGCCGGCGGGCAGGCCGCTTGCGGCAACCGCGCCGGCGAGTGCGCGGGCGACGAGTTCGCCGGTGCCGGGATGCGCGGGGTGGCCCTTGACGATAACCGGGCAGCCCGCCGCCAGGGCAGAGGCGGTGTCGCCACCGGCGACCGAGAAGGCGAGCGGGAAGTTCGACGCGCCGAACACCGCGACCGGACCAAGCGGCAGGTTGAGCCGCCGCAGATCGGGGCGCGGCAGCGGCGCGCGTTCGGGCAGCGCCGGGTCGATCGTCGCGTCGAGCCAGTCGCCTTGGCGGACGATCTGCGCGAACAGCCGCAACTGGCCGATCGTGCGGCCACGCTCGCCCTCCAGCCGTGCGCGCGGCAGGCCGCTTTCGGCCATGGCGCGCTCGATCAGCTCGTCGCCGATCGCGGCGATGCCGTCGGCCATCGCATCGAGCAGCGCGGCGCGGGTTGCCGGATCGGTCGCGGCAAAAATCGGGAAGGCGGCTTCGGCCAGCGTCGCCGCGTCGGCGACGGCATCGCTACCGGCCGACGAAAAGGCCGGCGTCAACAACGCGCCGGTTGCCGGATCGGTCGCGCTGAAGGTCCGGTCGCTGTGGCGCGCCTCGGCCCCGATCAATATCGCTCCGTCGATCACAAAAGTCCCTTTCAAAATAACTCAGACATAATAGGATGGGTCGGCGGCGATCGCAAGGCGCGAGCGACAGCGAAAGGGCAATTTTCGTGGCGATGCAATGGCGAGGGGTGGCGATGTGGCAGGCGATCCTCGGCGCGCTGGGCCTGTTGCTCGCGCTAGCGCCCGTCGCGGCGCAGGCCGCGCCCGCGCGTTTCGACTGGTTCGCCTATCGCGGCTGGGACGGCGACGCGCCCGGCACGGGCAGCTACCGCAATCCGATCCTCGCCGGCTTCTATCCCGATCCGAGCATCGTCCGCGTTGGCCGCGACTATTATCTCGTCAATTCTACCTTTGCCTGGTTCCCCGGCATCCCGGTGTTTCACAGCCGCGACCTGGTCCATTGGCGCCAGATCGGCAATGCGATAGACCGGCCGGGGCTGCTCGACTTCAAGCGGCTCGGCATGTCGCGCGGGGTGTTCGCGCCGGACATCAGCCACCATGCCGGGCGCTTTTTCATCGTCAACACCTGTGTCGATTGTGGCGGCAATTTCGTCATCACGGCGCGCAACCCGGCCGGGCCATGGTCCGACCCGGTATGGCTGCCGAGCGTCGAGGGCATCGATCCGTCGCTGTTCTTCGATCGCGACGGCCGCGCCTGGCTGGTCAACAACCGCGCGCCGGCGGGCGAGGCGCGCTACACCGGGCACCGTGCGCTGTGGATCGAGCAATTCGACCCGGTCGGCCTGAAGATGTTGGGCAATCCGAAGATGATCGTCGATGGCGGCGTGGACCCGGTGCTGAAGCCGATCTGGATCGAGGGGCCGCATCTCTATCGCAAGGACGGCGCCTATTATCTGATCGCGGCGGAGGGCGGCACCGGCCCCGATCACAGCGAGGTCGCGTTTCGCGCCGAGACGGTGGAGGGCCCCTATCTGCCCGCGCCCGCGACGGTGAACCCGATTCTGACGCAGCGCGATCTGCCGGCGGATCGCCGCGATCCGGTGAGCGCCGCCGGGCACGCCAGCCTGGTCGAACTGCCCGATGGCCGCTGGTGGTCGGTGTTTCTGGGCACACGCCCCTATGCCGGGGATTTCTACAATATCGGGCGCGAGACCTTCCTGCTGCCCGTCACCTGGCGCGGCGGCTGGCCGATCATCCTGCCGAAGGGCGCGGTCATCCCCCGCATCGCTGCGGCACCGCCGCTGGCGCGCGGGCGCGGCGATGGCCCGACGACGGGCAGCTTCACGATGCGCGATGGCTTTGAGGGCACGAAGCTCGGCAATGCCTGGATGGCGATGCGCGGCGCGACCTACCGGCTCGTCCAGGGCCAACTCCAGCTCGACCCGGGCGATGGCCTTGGCGATTTCGGTCATCCCGGTTTCGTTGCGCGACGGCAGCAGCATGCCCATGCGATGGTCTCCACTGCGCTCAGCTTTACGCCGGGCGAGGGCGAAAGTGCCGGTCTCGCCGCGGTCCAGAACGACGACTTCTTCCTGACCGTCGCGCTCACCCGGCAGGGCGGCAGGAGCTTCGTCCGCGTCGCGCGGCGTGCCGGTGCCAGCGATCCGCGCAACGGCGTGACGGTCGCGCAACTGCCGCTGGCGCCGCGCGGGCCGATCCGGTTGCGGATTATCGCGCGCGGCGGACGCTATGATTTTGCCTACGCCACGGGCGCGCGCTGGATCTCCGTCGCGCGCGACGTCGACGCGACCAACCTCAGCACGGCAAAAGCGGGCGGGTTCGTCGGCACGATGATCGGCCCCTTCGCCGAACGAACCCGCTGAGCGGACCTCAGACGAAACGGTTGATGAGGTTCTCCAGCCGCTCCTGCCGGCCCGAGCGCGGCTGCGGGTCGATCGCGCGGTCGACCGCGAGGTCGGCGATCGCCGCTAGATCGAGGCTATGCATTTGCTGGCCGAAGCTGCCGTCCCAGCCGGCATAGCGCTCGGCCCTGGCGGCATCGAGCCGTCCGTCCTCGATCAGCGCGGCGGCGTTGAGCAGGCTGCGCGCGACGGTGTCGATCCCGCCGATATGGCCGTGGAACAGGTCGACCGCGTCCATCGACTGGCGGCGCACCTTGGCGTCGAAGTTGAAACCGCCGGTGGTGAAGCCCCCGGCGCGCAGGATCTCGACCATTGCCAGCGTCAGTTCCTCGGCCGAATTGGGGAACTGGTCGGTGTCCCAGCCATTCTGGTGGTCGCCGCGATTGGCGTCGATCGAGCCGAAGATGCCGAGCGCGCCGGCGGTGGCGATCTCATGCTCGAAGGTATGCCCGGCGAGCGTGGCATGGTTTGCCTCGATATTGACGCGCACCTCGTTCTCGAGCCCGTAGCGCTTGAGGAAGCCGTAGACCGTCGCGGTATCGAAATCATATTGATGCTTGGTCGGCTCGTGCGGTTTGGGCTCGATCAGGATTGTGCCGGTGAAGCCGATCTTGTGCTTGTGCTCGACGACGAGATTGAGAAAGCGGCCGAGATTGTCGAGTTCGCGCTTGAGGTCGGTGTTGAGCAGCGTCTCATAACCCTCGCGCCCGCCCCACAGCACATAATTGGCGCCGCCGAGCCGATGCGTCGCCTCCAGCGCATCGCGCACCTGCATCGCGCCGAACGCGAACACCTCGGGGTCGGGGTTGGTCGCGGCGCCCGCGGCGAAGCGCGGATGGCCGAACAAATTGGCGGTGCCCCATAGCAGCTTGCGGCCAGAGCTCGCCTGGAGCTGCTCGAGATGATCGACCGCCTGGACGAAATGGCGGCGATGCTCGGCGACGCTGTGCGCCTCGGCCATCACATCGACGTCGTGGAAGCAGTAATAGGGAATGTCGAGCCGGGTGAAGAAGTCGAACGCCACTTCGCGCTTCTGCGCGGCGGCGGCGCTGTCATTGGCACCGGCATGCCATGGCCGGTTGAAGGTGCCCGCACCGAACACGTCGGAACCCGGCCAGCAGAAGGTATGCCAGAAACAGGCGGCGAAGCGGAGATGGTCTTCCATCCGCTTGCCCAGCACGACGCGGTCCTTGTCGTACCAGCGATAGGCGAGTTCGTCGTCGCTCTCCGGCCCCTTGTAGCTGATCTTGGGGATGTCGGCGAAGAAGTCGGTGGCCATCAGGCGCTCCTTGGGTGGGTGAGGGGGGTGATGCGGGGATAGGCGTCGCGAAAGGCGGCGCGCTTCGGCGCGAGCCGCGCGACGAGCGCGGGATCGGGCGCGACGACATGCGAGATCGGCGGCGCGACGCAGACATCGACCGGGCGACCGCCATCCAGCGCGAGTTGCGCCAGCCGTGCCGCACCCAATGCCGGGCCGACTTCGCCGCCATGGAGATAGACCAAGGGCGTTTCCATCGCCGCAGCGATCGTCTCGCCCCAGTAGCGCGAGCGCGCCCCGCCGCCGATGACGGCAAGTTCGCTCACCGTCGTTCCGGCCTCGCGCAATGCGTCGAGCCCGTCGGCGAGCGCAAAGGCGACGCCTTCGAGCACTGCCTGGGCGAGGCGGTTGGGGTCGCTGTCATTGTCGAGCTGCAGGAACGCGCCGCGCACCTGCGGGTCGTTATGCGGCGTGCGCTCGCCCGAGAGATAGGGCAGGAACAGCTCGGGGCCGCTGGCCGGTCCGGCCAGCTCGGCGCGCCCGAACAGCTCGGCCGCGCCGTTCGCGCCGGTAAGTCGCGCGACCCAGTCGATGCACGCGGCGGCGCTGAGATGGACCGACATCTGGTGCCACATGTCGGGGATGCAGTGGCAAAAGGCATGCACCGCGCGCGCCGGGTTGGGGGTGAAGCGGTCATTGGCGACGAAGATCACGCCCGAGGTACCGAGCGACAGCAGCGCCTTGCCGTCGGTCACCACGCCGACGCCCGCGGCGCCCGCGGCATTGTCGCCGCCGCCACCGGCGACCGGTACGGCGCCCATGCCCCAAAGGTCGGCGACCTCGGCGCGCAGCCGGCCGGTGATCTCGCTCCCCTCGACCAGCCGCGGCATCTGCGCCGCCGACAGCGAGCAGGCGGCGAGCAGCACCTCGCTCCACGCGCGCCGCGCCACGTCGAGCCACAAGGTGCCGGCGGAATCGGCCATGTCGGACGCCTTGTCGCCGGTCATGCGCAGCCGGACATAATCCTTGGGCAGCAGGACGGTGCGGATCGCAGCGAAGACCGCCGGCTCGTGGTCGCGCACCCAGCGCAGCTTGGGCGCGGTGAAGCCCGGCATCGCGATGTTGCCGGCGATCGCGCACAGCTCGGGGACCTCCGCCTCCAGCGCGGCGCATTCGGCGAACGAGCGCCCGTCATTCCACAGGATCGCGGGCCGGAGCGGTCTGTCGTCGGCACCGAGCAGCGTCGCGCCGTGCATCTGCCCGGCAACGCCGATGCCGCGCACGGCACGGCGGATCGCGGGGTCGATCGCCAGCACCGCCGCGCTGGTCGCCGCCCACCAGTCCTCCGGGTCCTGCTCGGACCATAGCGGCTGCGGCCGCTGCACGGTGAGCGCCGCGACGCCCTGTCCGACGACCGCGCCATGGGAGTCGAGCACGATCGCCTTGACGCCCGACGTGCCGATATCGATGCCGAGAAACATGCCGTTCAGTTGACGAACGGGTTGATCAGCTTGATCGTCCCGTCGGGATGGTAGGACAACTCGGTCACCTTGACGTTGCGCAACCGCGTCTGCCCCGACAACTGACTGTCGGCATAGAACAGCCACCATTTGCCCTGCCATTCGACGATCGAATGATGCGTCGTCCAGCCCTCGACCGGCAGCAGGAAATGACCCTTATAGGTGAACGGGCCATAGGGGTTGTCGCCGATCGCATAGTTCAGGAAATGCGTGTCGCCGGTCGAGTAGCTGAAATAATATTTGCCTTTGTATTTGTGCATCCAGGACGCCTCGAAGAAGCGCCGGTCATGATCGCCGCCGAGCAGCGGCTTGCCCGCCTCGTCGAGGATCACGACGTCGCGCGGCTTGCCGGCGAACTCGGTCATGCCCGGCGTCAGCATCGCGACCTTGGCGGTCAGCGCCGGCTTGTCGTCGGCCTTGAGGTCGGTCTTGGAACCGTCGGGATCGTACTGGCCGGTGACGTTGCGCTGCAACTGCCCGCCCCAGATGCCGCCGAAATACATATAGCTCTTGCCGTCGTCGTCGGTGAAAACCGCCGGGTCGATCGAGAAGCTGCCCTTGATCGGCTGCGGCCGCGCGACGAACGGGCCCATCGGATTCTTCGATGTCGCGACGCCGATGCGGAACGCGCCCTTTCGGTCCTTGGCGGGGAAATAGAGATAATAGGTGCCGCCGCGATAGGCGGCGTCGGGCGCCCACATCTGCTTTGTCGCCCAGGGCACGTTCTTCACGTCGAGCGCCACGCCGCCGATCGTCACCGGCCCGCCGGGGCGTGTCATGCGCAGCACGCGGTAATCGCGCATCTCGAAATGCGCGCCGAGATCGTCCTCGGGCGTCGGGCCATTTATGTCGTGGCTGGGATAGATATAGAGCTTGCCGCCGAACACATGCGCTGACGGATCGGCGGTGTAGATGCTGCTGACGAGCGGCTGGGAGAGATACTTGCGCGCCGCGGGCGCGGCCTGCGGTCGCCCGGCCAGAGCCCCGACCGACGCCACGCAGGCGGCGGCGGCAACATAGACGCCAATCTTCATCGCAATCTCCTGTGTCGCGCACTGCTGTCGCGTGGTATCAAAGGTAGCGCTAACAGCGAGTCTGGACAAGCCGATTCCGCACGCGCACTCACGCGTACATTGCAATAGTCGATGGCCCTGTCACGGAGTCGGTCGCGAGCAGGATATGCACGCCTCACTGGCGTGGTGCGCTCGGCGCGCGAATTTCGAGGACCCGGTGTTCGGATTTTGGTCTGCTGCGACAATGTCAGCGCATCTTCGATGTCCAGGCCACGTTGCGCGTCAGACGCGCCGCAAGACACTGCGGAACCCTCCCGCTTTGATCAAATCGGAAGATCGCTGGTCATCTTGATGCATTTGAGCGCGAAGCTCGAATTGACCGACGCGACGCCGGGCAGATGAAGCAGTGTCTTTTTGAGGAAGCGCTCATAGTCGCCAATGCTGTGCACGACGATGCGCAGCAGGAAATCGCTCTCGCCGCTCATCGAGAAGCATTCGACGATCTCCGGACAGGCACAGGCGGCTTGCTCGAGATGTTCGACCGTCGCCTCGTCATGTTGCCGCAACCTCAGATGCGCGAACACGGTGACGTCGAGATCGACAAGGCCGGGCTCGAGCAGCAGGGCGCGGCCGCGTACCACACCGCTTTCCTCCAGTCGCTTCATGCGCCGCCAGCACGGCGTGTGCGATAGGCCGACCTGTTCCGCGATCTCCACCACCGGCGCGCCGGGATTTGCCTGCCAGGCGCGCAGGATGCGGCGATCCACTTCGTCGAGTTTCATGCGGTTTTTTCACATGATATTAGGATATACATCCTAGAGTGATCCGCGTCTTGAGAGGAGATAGCAAAGAAATAGCGCTTCAGAAGGATTATGCTCGGCCAACGATCGGAGCAGGCCGGAATGAGCGAGATTGAACTGCAACTTCACATCCCGGTCCCTTCGGCCCGGCCGGGCGACGCGCCCTGTTTCGATCACATCCCGATCTCGGCGGCGGGCGAAACCCGGCGCCCCGACGTCTCGGCGACCGAGGCGGAGATGCGCGACCTGCCTTATGGGATGGTGCGAATACTGGACGGCGAGGGCCAGTCGGTCGGCCCCTGGGCCAGCGCCGAGGACCCCGATTTCCTGCGCGCGGGACTGCGGGCGATGACGCAGACACGAATCTTTGAGGATCGCTTGTTCCGCGCGCATCGCCAGGGCAAAACCAGCTTCTTCATGAAATCCACCGGCGAGGAGGCGATCGGCGTCGCCCAGTCGATGGTGCTCGCCGCTGACGACATGTGTTTTCCGACCTATCGCGTGCAGGGCTGGCTGATCGCGCGCGGTTATCCGATCGTCAACATGATCAACCAGATCTATTCGAACGCGCGCGATCCGCTGAAGGGCCGGCAATTGCCGATCCTCTATTCGGCGCGCGATTATGGTTTCTATTCGCTGTCGGGCAATGTCGGCAGCCGCTTCGGCCATGCCGTCGGCTGGGCGATGGCCTCGGCTTACAAGGGCGATCACCGTATCGCGCTGGGTTATATCGGCGACGGCACCACCGCCGAGGGCGATTTCCATGAGGCGCTGACCTTCGCGGCGGTCTATCGCGCGCCGGTGATCCTCGCGATCACCAATAACCAATGGGCGATATCGAGCTTCTCCGGCATCGCTGGCGCCGAGCAGACCACCTTTGCCGCCAAGGCGATCGGTTATGGGCTGCCGGGGCTGCGGGTCGACGGGAATGATTTCCTGGCGGTCGCCGCCGCGACCCGCTGGGCGGCCGCGCGTGCCCGTGCCAATCTCGGCGCGACGTTGATCGAGTTCGTCACCTACCGTGCCTCGGGCCATTCGACGAGCGACGACCCGACCAAATATCGCCCCGCCGACGAGGCCGCGCATTGGCCGCTGGGCGATCCGATCGTGCGGCTCAAGGCCCATCTGATCGCGATCGGAGAATGGTCGGAGGCGCGCCATAGCCAGATGGAAGCCGAACTGACCGAGGCGGTCCATGCGGCGCAGCGCGAGGCGGACGCCATCGGCACGCTGGGCACGTCCAAGCCGGCGGTGGCCGAGATGTTCGAGGGCGTGTTCAAACATCCCGACTGGCGCGTGATCGAGCAGCGTCGCGAGATGGGGCTCTGACATGGCACGGATGAACATGATCCAGGCACTGAACTCGGCGCTCGACGTGGCGATGGCACGCGATCCCGATGTGCTCGTGTTCGGCGAGGATGTCGGTTATTTCGGCGGCGTGTTCCGAGTCACCGCCGGCCTGCAGGAGAAGCATGGCCTGAAGCGCTGCTTCGACGCGCCGATCTCGGAAGGGGGCATCATCGCGACCGCGATCGGCATGGGCGCCTATGGCCTGCGCCCGGTGCCCGAGATCCAGTTCGCCGACTATATCCTGCCCGCCTTCGACCAGCTGGTCAGCGAGGCGGCGCGGCTGCGTTACCGCTCCAATGGCGAGTTCTGGACACCGATCACGGTGCGCGCGCCTTATGGCGGCGGCATTTTCGGCGGGCAGACCCACAGCCAGAGCCCGGAGGCGATCTTTGCCCACATTACCGGGCTCAAGACCGTGATCCCTTCCACGCCTTATGACGCCAAGGGCCTGCTCCTCGCATCGATCGAGGAGGACGATCCGGTCATCTTCCTCGAACCAAAGAGGCTGTATAACGGGCCGTTCGATGGCCGGCATGAGCAGGCAGTGAAGAGCTGGGCCGACGAGCCGGCGGGCGAGGTGCCCGAAGGTCATTACACCGTGCCGCTCGGCAAGGCCGCGATCGTGCGGCCGGGCTCGGACGCGACGATCCTCGCTTATGGCACCATGGTCCATGTCGCCGCGGCGGGGATCGAGGATAGCGGCTTCGACGTCGAGCTGATCGACCTGCGGTCGATCGTGCCGCTCGACATCGACACGATCGTCGCCTCGGTGCAGAAGACCGGGCGCTGCATCATCCTGCATGAGGCTTCGCGGTTCGGCGGCTTTGGTGGCGAGTTGTCGGCGCTGGTGCAGGAGCGCTGCTTCTACCATCTCGAAGCGCCGATCGAGCGCGTGGCGGGATGGGACACCCCTTACCCGCACGCCTTTGAATGGGATTATTTCCCGGGCCCCGCGCGTGTCCGCGCGGCGCTCGACCGGGTAATGGACAAGGTAAAGGTTTCAGGCTGATGGCGCGCTTCGTATTCAAGCTCCCCGACATCGGTGAAGGCATTGCCGAGGCCGAGATAGTCGCCTGGCATGTCGCCGTCGGCGACCGCGTCGAGGAGGACCAGGGCCTTGCCGACATGATGACCGACAAGGCCACCGTCGAGATGGAATCGCCGGTGTCCGGGACTGTGGTGGAACTGGCCGGCGAGGTCGGCGACCAGATGTCGATCGGTGCAGCGCTGGTGGTGATCGAGACCGATGCGGTCGAGGGTGAAGCGGAAGCCGCGGAGCAGATTGCGGCCGAGACACCGGGTGCAGTGGAAGCCGGCGTTGCCGATACACCCGCACCGGTCGAAATGGCCACTTCTCCCTCTCCCCAGGGGGGCGCATCGTCGCAGGTTCGTCCCCCGGACGAACCCAAAGGCGACGATGCGGGTCGGGGAGAGGGGCGGCCACAAGTGGAAGCGGCCGTGGTTCCTGCTCCCGTTGACTCCAAGCCTGTTATCGAGAGCGCGCCGCCCGCGGCGGCCGCTCTCCCCGACCAGCATCGGGTGAACGGTGCCCCGCACCGTTCAGATCATGCCGGGGGCATGATCGACCCGATGCTCCCCGCCGGGGAGAGGGAGAAGATTGCACCCCATATCCACGTCCTCGCCTCTCCCGCGGTCCGCGCCCGCGCGGACGATCTCGGCATCGACCTCGCCCAGGTGAAACCGGCCGAAGGCGACCGCATCCGCCACGCCGATCTCGACGCGTTCCTGCGCTACGGCTCGGGTCAGGGTTATCAGGCGCCGCATGCGAGCCATGCCCGCCCCGACGAGCCGATCAAGGTCATCGGCATGCGCCGCCGCATCGCCGAGAATATGGCGGCGTCGAAGCGCGCCATCCCGCACTTCACCTATGTCGACGAGATCGACGTCACCGCGCTCGAGGCGATGCGCGCCGATCTCAACGCCAACCGCGGGTCGCGCCCCAAGCTGACGATGCTGCCGCTGCTGATCGTCGCGATCTGCAAGTCGATCCCCGCATTCCCGATGATCAACGCGCGCTATGACGACGAAGCGGGCGTCGTCACGCGCCACGGCGCGGTGCATCTCGGCATGGCGACGCAAACCGATGCCGGGCTGATGGTGCCGGTGATCCGCGACGCGCAGGACCGTAATGTCTGGCAGCTCGCCACCGAGATCGCGCGCCTCGCCGAGGCGGCGCGCACCGGCAAGGCGAAGGTCGAGGAACTGTCCGGCTCGACGCTGACCATCACCTCGCTTGGCCCGCTCGGTGGCATCGCCACTACGCCGGTGATCAACCGCCCCGAGGTCGCGATCATCGGGCCGAACAAGATCGTCGAGCGGCCGGTCTTTCAGGGCGACGATATCGTCCGCGCCAAGCTGATGAACCTGTCGATCAGCTGCGACCACCGTGTCGTCGATGGCTGGGACGCGGCGAATTATGTCCAGGCGCTCAAGAAATATCTCGAAACGCCGGTCCTGCTGTTCGCGTAACAGGATTCGGCCGCCGCCATTCCTTCCCGGGCGGCCAAGGCGACAGCGGCGCATTTCCATGACCAAGCAGACGGTGCCGTCTGAAATATTGGAGAATTGGCGGGGGCGGGAGTCTTCTTCCGCCATATCTCATTACGTCTCGCTCAATACCAATATTGTGTTTATTCGCGGCTGGACGCGGCGGCGCAATCCCGCCGCGCCGACAGCACCGGGCTAAGGGAGGCGCGCGAGGCCCATCAGGACGCGGCGCGGATCATCCGTGGACTGGTTGGCGTGGTGGGCAACCAGCGCGAGCGTCTTCTGTGGACCGCAGGCGTCAGTCTGTTGGCCGGCTGCCTGTTGTGGTCGTTCCTGCCCGGCATGGTGGCGCGCGCATTGCCCGAGGGCTGGCATAGGCCCGAGCGCCCGGCGCGACATATGGTCGGCGAGTCGACCTTTAGGGAAGCGGGAACGGGGATCACGCGCGCGGATAGTTCAGAGGCTTGGCAGGCCATCGCGGCTGCTGCCGAGATACGGCGCGATAATCGTGAGGCTATCGACGCTTATGAACAGTCCCGAATACAACAAGCCACAAATTTGGGCGCTGTTCGGTCTCGTCGTGGTTACGTATCGGTTCGTGTTCGCCAAGACACCGTTCGTGAAGCGACTGGGCGCGCGCGTCGATGCCGCGACGGCCGCCGCGCATACGAAAATCGACCGGCGGCGAAACCTGACCCTCAGTCGCGATTGAAGCTTAGCCGCTGAACGGACAACGATCCTGAATCAATCGTGCGTGATCGGGATTATTCCGGAATCGATGTTGCGCATGAACACGACGCCAAGCACTTTTTCAACAGCCTGCTAGACATCACGGCGTCACGACCAGCATGACCACGCCATGTGGTTCGACCTCCGCCGAAAAGCTTTCTGCAGCGGGCGGCAGGTCGCGGTGGCCCCAAAGATCGCGCACCCGCGCGCGTAGCGTGGGCGGGTAGCCCAGCTGATCCCATCGCGCAGTGATCCGTGCCCTGGCCGTGCCCCGGTTGAGCAGCAGCACCGCCCGTCTTCCCCCGGTCAGCGGGCGCATCCAGGTCTCGCGATCCCCGTCTTGTGCGACTCGCCGGCCTTGCTGGCCGAGCGCATCCTGATCGACCGCGATGACCTCGCGGTTGGTCAGGATCGTCCGGGTTTCTGCGCTCATCGTTGCGACGTCATTGCCGGCGATCAACGGTGCCGCCATCATCGCCCAGAGCGAGAAGTGGCTGCGATATTCGTTGTCCGACAGCCCGCCATTGCCGACCTCGAGCATGTCCGGATCGTTCCAGTGACCCGGGCCCGCGAACGGCCAGAGCGGTTCGTTCAGATCGACGATCCGCAAGATTCCATTGGCATAGTCGTGTTTGCCCTCCCACCGGTCGGTGATGTCGCCGGTGGTACGCCATTGCTGGCCGACCTGTGGGGACCAGAGCCATGGCTTGGCGGTGCCCCATTCGCACAACGACAACAGGATCGGCCGGCCAGTCGCAGCCAGTGCCGCGGCCATCGTGCGATATGCCTCCTCGGCGTTGCGGGTGCCCGTCTCGCACCAATCATATTTGAGATAATCGACGCCCCACCGCGCATAGCTGGCCGCATCCTGATATTCGTGCCCCTGGCTGCCCGGTCGGCCGGCACAGGTCTTCGCGCCAGCGTCCGAATAGATACCGAATTTGAGGCCACGGGCGTGGACATAAGCGGCGAGCGCCGGGATCCCGCTGGGGAACTTCGCGGTATCTGCGGTGATGAAGCCATCCCCGTCGCGGGCACCCTGCCAGCAATCATCGATCACGACATAGGAATAACCCGCGTCGCGCATTCCCGATGCCACGATCGCGTCGGCGGTAGCGCGCACCTTCGCTTCGTCAATCTGGCAAGCGAACTTGTTCCAGCTGTTCCAGCCCATCGGCGGGGTTGCGGCCAGCGAGGGGAGGGCGTTCGTCGCCATTGCCGATCCGCCGGTCACGAGCAGCAGCACGATCGACGCGGCGCGAACTGCGCGACTGACTATCCTGTTCGTCATTGATACCGCACTCATTGCTCTCCCCCTCCGCTTCGTTTGCTAACCTTAGCGCGGATCTTCGGCGATCCACGCCTCGAACGCAGCGTTGGAGATGGGGTCGTTTCGCACGCCTTGTCCTCCCCGGCCGAATCTCCGCTGCCAACGCTGGAATTCGTATCGAAACATCCTTAGACCGGTTTCTCGGTAGCGATAACATAATCGAACAGGAGGGTGCTTTGGATCGGCGGGAATTGTTCAGAACGGGGCTTTCGGTGGGCGCGGGCGTTGCCGCGAGCGGGATCGGGACGCTGGCGCAGGCAGCGCCGATCGACCTGACCTTTCCCAAGGATTTTCGCTGGGGCTGTGCGACCGCATCGTATCAGATCGAAGGCGCGGTCGGCGAGGACGGACGCGGGCAGACCAATTGGGACGTTTTCTCGCATACGCCCGGCAAGGTCGCCAATGGCGATACCGGGGATGTCGCGTGCGACAGCTATCATCGCATCGGCGAGGATGTCGCGCTGCTCAAGGCACTCGGCGTGTCAACCTATCGCATGTCGCTCGCCTGGTCGCGAATTTTCCCGGATGGGCGCGGCTCGCCCAATCCGAAGGGCGTGGACTATTATAATCGCGTGATCGACGCATTGCTGGCGGCGGGGATCGAGCCCTATGTCACGATGTTCCACTGGGACTTGCCGCAAGCCCTCCCCGGCGGCTGGCAGAACCGCGATACCGCCAAGGCGTTTGCCGATTATGCCGGCTATATGGCGGGCAAGCTGTCGGACCGCGTGCATCAGTTCATGACGGTCAACGAACTGCGCTGCTTCACCGATCTCGGTCACCAGATCGGCATTCACGCACCCGGCCTGAAGCTCGACGCAGCCGCCGTGAATCAGGTCCGGCACCACGGCGTGCTGGCGCACGGCCTCGGCGTGCAGGCAATTCGCGCGCATGCGCGTGCCGGAACCAAGGTCGGCATCGCCGACAACACGGCTTTCTACGTGCCCGTGATTGAAACACCCGATCATATCGCCGCGGCCAAGAAAGCGACGCACGAGCGCAACGCGATGTTCCTCACCGCGATCATGGAAGGGCGTTACATCGATTCCTATTTGCAGCAGGAGGGAGCCAACGCGCCCAAGGTGCAGGCGGGCGACATGGCGGCGATCGGCAGCCCCCTCGATTTCGTCGCGCTCAACATCTATGCGCCCGAATGGGTTCGCGCGGATGCGGGCCCGAGCGGCTATGCGACGATCCCCCATATCGCGTCGTCCCCGCGGATGGCCTCGCCGTGGCTCGTCGTCGGCCCCGAAGTCGCTTATTGGGGCGTGCGCCAGGTCAGCGAATTGTGGAGCCCCAAGGCGCTCTATATTTCGGAAAACGGCGCCTCGGCCGATGACCCCGTCGTCAATGGCCGGATCGATGATGCCGACCGGGTCATGTATTTGCGCAACTATGTCGGGCAGTTCCACCGCGCGGTCGCCGAAGGCTTTCCGCTCAAGGGCTATTTCCTGTGGAGCCTGATGGACAATTTCGAATGGGCCGACGGTTATACCAAGCGCTTCGGCATCCATTACACCGACTTCGCGACACAACGGCGCACGCCGAAACTGAGTGCGGCGTGGTATAAGGAGGTTATTCGGCAGAACCGGTTGGTCTGACCGACGACCCGCGCGTGAGCATGCGGGCGTGGTCGCGGATAATCGCCTGTGTGCTCGCGTCGCTGTCGAACACGCCGTACCAGCCCTGCGGCTCGTGCGGCGGGTCGCCCATATAGGCCGTGTCGCCGCGCTGGAAGCGGTGATCGGCGTGCGCCGCGCGCGCTTCGCCGGTCCATGCCCAGAAATTGGACCCGGCAAGCGGGCCGCCGCGCTCTCCGTCGGCCTCGATCGCGGCATAGATCTGGCGATAGAAGCGGTCGCGAAACGTGGTCGATTGCGCCGGATCGTATGCGGCCGGTCCGTCGCGCGGGTAGCCGAATTCCTCGATTACCAGCGGCTTGTGCAGTCCCGCGGCGATGAGGACATGCGCTGAGATGTAATCGCGCACTTTGGCCGCGCCCGCATCATGGGTAGCGGCCAGCGCCGCAGCATCGATCCAGCTCCAGTTGCCGGGCCAGATGTGGCAGGTGACATAATCGATCGCGGACGACCGATGTGTCGCGGTAACGACATCGGCGCGCTCGATCGATCCTTTCAATCCTTCCGAACCGGTGCAGACGAGGTGGTTCGGATCGAGCGCCTTGATATAGCGCGCGGTGCGATCGACCCAGCGATAGAAGGTCGGCAGGTTGGGTACGGCGACCACGTCCGACCCGCCCGGGCGCGGTTCGTTCGCCAATTGCCAGGCCATGATCGTCGGGTCGTCGGCATAGCGTAAGCCCGTCACGCTGTTCACACGCCTGACGACGGCGCGGATATAGTCGCGGTACAGCGCCTGCGCGGCAGCATTGCCGTAAAACGCCGCGTTCCAGTCGGGAAATTCGGGCCAGGGATGCGCCGGATCGTTCATGTTGATGTAGCGACCACCGTTGACCCAGGAGAGATAGGTCATCATCCCGCCCGACCATTCCCAGAAATTGGTCAGGTACAGCACCGCGGTCATCTCGCGCTTTGCCAGCTCGGCGATCAGCCAGTCGAGACCGTTGAGCAATTGCTTGTCGTAGGTGCGGCTCCGGTCTCGGAACGCGGGCGTGATCGAGTTCTTCAACGGGGAGAGTTCGGCGGAACCGAGAATGCGAAGATTGCGAATGCCGAGTGCGGAGAGACGATCCAGTTCGCGCACCAGTCGGGCTTGTCCGCCAGAGCGCGCGTCTGCGCCCAGCCATGCACCGTACCACAGGTTCGCCCCGGCATAGCGGTAGGGCGCATCCGCCAGCGTAAAGCCAGTGCCACGCACGCGGACGAAGCGCTTTGCCATGGGCTTGGCTCGGGCCGAAACCGGGTGCGCGGCCCCGGCCAGCGCCATCGTACCGCCAAGCACGACGGCGCGACGGTCGACCAGCGGCCTCATGGCGCGACCGGGAGCTCGAATGGCACGGCTGGCAGATCCTCGGCGTTGTAGAGATTCACATAGGGCGCATCGGCCCAGGCGTAGCGGACGCGGCTCACGTCTGCTGTATTGGCTCCGGTGAGGACGACTGTGTCGCCGTCGACCTTTCCAGCGCTGAAGCGGCATTGCGCTGCGGTGCACGCTTCGAAGCCGATCGCGACGTCGGCGCTGTAGCTGCGCAGGCCCTTGCCCGTCGCGCGGAACCGTATGACGAGATCGCTTCCC
The DNA here is from genome assembly GCF_036663795.1 of Parasphingomonas halimpatiens. Lineage (NCBI taxonomy): Bacteria > Pseudomonadati > Pseudomonadota > Alphaproteobacteria > Sphingomonadales > Sphingomonadaceae > Parasphingomonas > Parasphingomonas halimpatiens. Next base: position 28,657 of record NZ_JAXOJP010000022.1, on the reverse strand, counting down.
CGCCGCTCAACCGCGATCGCTTCGGGGCCGCCGGCATCACCCGGTGCACCATAAGCCACAACGCGCGCGGCGCGCACCAGCCGCTCGCCCACCACCGTTTTCTGTGTCGGGTGGATGTCGGTACGGTCCCCCACGTCGATCGTTACCGCCAGCCCGGCATGCGGATCAGCACGGACGACCTTGGCCTGCACGTCGCGCAATTCGGCCCACCCCGATTCGCTTGGCGTGGTCGCGACCGAACCGAACGAGGAGAGTTGCGCGACCAGGAAGGGCAAATCGGGCTGGCCGAACGTCTTGCGCCAGTCCGCCATCATCAAGGGCAGCAGCGTGCGATATTCGGCCGCCTTGCCGACATTGGCCTCGCCCTGATACCAGGCAGCGAGCTTCAGTCCATAGCCCGAGAGCGGCGCGATCATGCCGTTGTAAAGCGTCGTCAGGCTGGTGGGCACGTCCCACGGCGACGGCGCTACCGACAGACCGCGCGACCGCATTCCGACCCGGTAACGCCATGCCGGATCGAGCGGGATGAGTGCCCCGGAGCTCAGGCGCAGCCCGCGATTTTGCGGCGCGCCCGTCATGCCCCCGCCACTGCCGCCGCTGAGGACGCGCAGAACGATCGTGTTGCGGCCAGCCTTCAGCGTCCCGGCCGGGATCGGATAATCGCGCCATACCCACGCCGTTGTCCCCCCGCCGACGCGTGCACCGTTGATCCAGGCGCTGTCATAGGTATCGACCGGCCCAAGCTGCAGCGCGGTAGCCGAGCGGGCCTGCGCCTCGGTGAGCGTAATGCTCGTGCGGAACCAGGCGACCCCGTCGAACGCGGCGAACGGCGCAAGGCCGGCGTCCTTCCACGATCCATGCGGCACGATCGTGCCCCAACCCGAATCGTCATAATCGGGTGCGATCCACGCGCGCTGCGCCCTGGCCTGCGGATCGTGCGCATCCCACCACGCCTCGACGCGCTTGCCATCCGCGGCCAAGCCTGCTGCCGGATCGGCGGCATAAAGCGCGAGTGCCGCGACACCGTCAGCATAGGTCTTTTGCGTCCGCAACGCCGCGCTGCTCGTCCAGCTCTGGATCGTCGTGCCGCCCCAGTCGGAGTCGATGAACCCGATCGGGATCTTTTGCGACGCCTGCAGCGAGCGCGCCATGTAATAGCATACCGCCGACGTCTCCCCGACCGTCTCGGCAGTGATCGGCTTCCAGCTGACCGAGGTGTTCAAATCCACGCGCGGGGCAGGCGCATTGTCCTTTTCGATCGTCACGAAACGAAGATCGCGATTGGCGACGTCGTTCAGGCTGCCCCATGCACCGGTCGATAGCCGCGCCGGAAATTCCATGTTCGATTGCCCGCCGCACAAATAGACGTCGCCGACCGCAATATCGTCGCGCGCGATGGTCTGCCCGCCTGCCGACACGACCAGGCGATAGGGGCCGCCCGCCGTCAGAGGTGGCAAAGCGACGCGCCAGCGTCCGTCGCGATCGGCGATTGCTGTCGCGGACCGATCTGCGAGGGACACGGTGACCGTCGTGCCACTGGCGGCACTGCCCCAGATTGCTATCGGGCGATCGCGTTGCACGACCGCGTGGTCGGTAAAGATGCGCGCGAGCGCGAGGGGATCGGCCCCGGCGGCGAAGGCCGTGCCGGGAATCAATCCGATGATCACCGCGACGCTCGCGATCCGCTTCAGGCACATATAGCGCTCTCCTGCTTCGGCTGGTCGCTTGGTCGCGACACTGTTGTCTTGATAGCACTGACTAATCTATTGCTGATAGCGCTATCAAGCGAAAGGTACTGGCGGATTTTAGTGCGCGGCGGCGCATCGTCTTCAGGCGTTTCGGCACTGGAGTCGAGGTGGCGGACGCGATGTTGTAAGGCGGGCCGCTCCCGGCGACGTCGATTGTCGCTCGGGATATCTCGGTCCCAAGCGGACGCGTCGCGCGCCGAACGACCGGCAGCAGCCGCTGGCGATGCAAACAAAAACGGGCGCGCCCTTGTCGACGCGCCCGAGGGGGAAAGAAGACCCGGCGCCACATCGGCGCCGGGTGGAGAGCAATCAGAACGTGCCGCGCAGAATGATCGAGAAACGACGATCGTTCATGAAGTAAGAGCGTGGCGCCAAGACCGCAGGATCGCTCGTATAGGCTTGCGATGTCTTGGTCACGGTGTTGGTCAGGTTCACCCCTTGGACGCCGATCTTGAATTGTTTGTTCACGTTGATGAACGCCGAAGCATCCAGCTGACCGGTCGCCTCGTTGAAGATCGAATAATAGGGGAAGATCACGTCCGCCGCAGTGAGCAGGAAGCGCGACCGCCAATTATATGCGGCACGCAGCGAGATCGGCCCCTTCTCGTAGAAGATCGTGGCGTTCACATTATGCTTCGACAGGCCCTCGAGCGGCAGATTTCCCGGCGGCACGGTCGAGTTGTTGGCCAGGCTGCCGCCATTGAGGAAAGTGTTGGGCAGCCCTTTGCTCTCAATGTACGAATAGTTGCCGTTGAACCCGAATCCGCTCAAAAGCCCGGGCAGAAAGTCGAAGGTTTGTTGATAGGCAAGCTCGAAACCTTTGATCTTGCCGTGACCAGAATAGTTTGCCGGGCCGCGCACCGACACGGTTTGCGTTACGCCGTTATTCGTCACCGCTCGGTCAGTAACGGCCTGATAGAAGAAGTCTTTCACGTCCTTGTAAAAGAGGTTGGCCGTAAGCGATCCGACCCGTGAGAAATACCATTCTGCAGTCGCGTCGAATTGCCATGCGGTGGCCGGCTTCAGGTAGGGATTGCCCGTCTGGGCCGTGAGGACGAGGCTCGAATTGTCAAGTCCGGTCTGCAGGAAGTTCCGGATGTAGGCCGAGTCGGGTCGTGTCAGCACCTTCGAGCCGGCAAGGCGGAACACCAGGTTGTCGGTCGCGTTGAACTTCACGTTGAAGCTCGGCAGCCAATAGCCGTAATGATTCCTTGCGACGTCGAAGAGCGTCTTTCCGTCGGCGAAGGTCTGCAGCGCGGCATATTGGGTTGCGCTGAGTTTGCAGATACCGGTCGGCGGAAGGTTTTGACCAGGATTTGCCGGATCGGGCCGTACCGCGCAGCGCGTAGCATAGGGTGAATCCACCCCAGCCTGCGTTGCGGTCGGCACGCCGATGCTTCCCGTCGACGTGATATCGCTCGCAACGTATCGGACGCCGATATTGCCCGAGATTTTGCTCCCGGAACTGAACACCGCCATCAGGTAAAAATTCTTGTCCTGCTGGTGAACCGGCTGGATTTCCGACGGGAGATAGGGCGTCCCGGCGACGACTCCGGCACGCCCGGCAGCAGGCGACCAGCGATTGGACGCAGACGCGCCATTGGTGGTGTGCCAGATGTCGTTGAGCGATTGCAGATACTTTGAGGCGGCGGCATAGTCGGCGATCAGGTCACCATTGTAATAATATCCTCCCGGAGCACCATTGGTCTGACCGCGGAAGAAGTTCGGGTAGGTATAATAGTCGACGTTGGTCAGCCCGCCCTGCTTGACCGACACAGGCGCACCTGACCATACCTCGCTGATTGCACCCCAATTATAGGTGGTGTAGCGCACCGTCTGATCGCGATCGGCGTATCGGGCGCCGAACTTGATCTTGTTAAGGAAGCTGCCCTCTTCGAATTTGTAGGCCAGATCCGCGCGCACCGCGATTTCGTGTCCGGTGCTTTCCTCGATGTGATCCATCGCGGCGCGCCAGAACTGAACGTTCGGGTCAGCGAAATATTGAGCGTCGGTTTCCTTGACGAGGGTCGAATTGGGCGTCGCCCAGCTCGCCGCCAGCGTCAGCGGCTTGTGGGGCGTGATGACGGGGAGGTTGCCCGTGAGATCGAGCTCCTGGTCCGCAAAGGTCGAGCCGAACGTGCTCACGTCGAGGTTGGTGTGGCGCGATTCGGTATAGTCGAAATCCAGATTCACCAGCAGTCGGTCGGTTGGATGCAACTGCGCGTTCAAACCATAATCTTTGTTGGTGTTGGTTTCGTAGACCTGACGACGCGACAAGGATTGTTGCTGGCCGCCCGATGGGACGAAGTTGGCATCGCCGGCACCACTGCCGGCAGTGCGCCACCCGGTTCCGGGGAGCGTGATATAGCCCTTTTGGAACAGTCCAGAGCTGTCATAGGTGTAATTCTTCAGTGAACCGATCGGGCATTCCGCGCGCGTGGTGCCGGTCGGCGAATTGCCGTTCTGCTGACATCCGGCCGGGAAGGTGTTGTATTCCGAAAGGTCCGGCGCGGTTTCGAACGTGTGTTCGCCCCAGGCGTTGCTGGTGTGCGAACGCAGGAACTGTGCGGTGAACAGCGCCGAGCGGTCCGACGTTTCGAACTGCGCGGCAAGCGCGATGCCATCGCGCTTGCGATCGAAATCCTGGCTGCGGAACTGGCCGCCGAGCGGAGCATAGACCCTGGGCAGCAGATCGGCAAAGCCGTCGGCGCCCGCCGTGCTCGCGGTGCCGCAGGCCGATCCGGCCGCTGGCAACCGGGTCGTGTCGGTGCCGGACGGCAATTGCGTGCGGCACACGTTGCCGCCGCCATTTGCCCCCGAAACGGTCACACCGTCGCGCGTCTGATAATTGGTGATCTGCAGGCCGTCGGCACGGCTGCGAATGCGCGAATAGGACACGTCGGCGAGCAGGCCGATGCGACCGATTCCGGTCTCGAAATTCTTGCTGGCGAGGATCGACCCGGTCGGGGACCATTTCTTTTCGAAGTCGCCGTAATTGGCCTCGGCATCGAACGAAAGGTGGAATTTGGTGTCGTGGCTGTCGAACGGCTTGCGGGTGTTGAGATTGACCGTACCGGCCAGGCCGCCCTCGATCATGTCGGCGGTCGAATTCTTGTAGACCTCGACCGAGCCGAGCAGCTCGGAGGGGACATCCGCAAAGCTGAGCGACTGGCCGCCCACACCGGCGGAGAACGAGTCGCGGCCGTTAAACTCCGAGCGCACGAAATTAAGGCCGCGAATGACGACGCCGGAACCTTCGACCGAGAAGTGATCGGGGTCGTTCGAGCCGGCGAACCGGTTGATGGACACGCCGGGAACGCGTTGCAGCGCCTCGGTCACCGAGCGGTCGGGCAAGGCGCCGATGTCCTGCGCGGTGATCGCATCGACCACGGTATCGGCATCGCGCTTGATTCTCTGCGCGTTCGCGAGGCTGGCGCGGATCCCGGTCACGACAATGTCGTCGCTCGATGCCTGTGGCGCGGCAGTCTTGCCTGCGGGGGTTTCAGCGGGAGGGGTGGCCGTTTGCGCCAGGGACGGTACGGCCATGCCCATCATGCACAAGGTGCCGATAGACACGCCACCGCACAACATTGCGGTCGCCTTGCCCGAACGCGAAACGGGCGAATTACCCCTATTATTCATTGGCCCCAGCCTCCCCATTTATGGCGCTGTCCCGCGCCCGCTTGTAACCGTCTCGCCAGCTGTCGCTGATCAATTATGGTCACGCTAACATTGATTGAATGGTTGCGCTAACAGAAATTGGAACGCAACATGTTTTTGCAATCGACCCGTTGCCGTTGTGCCACGCGTGGGGCGATGGTGAGATCGTACGGATTGACAGGCCTGCGCCAGGTGGGCTGCGTCCGGCAGGGGAGGGATGAAGATGGCTGATTCACCTCGCCAACGCGTCGTGATAGTCGGTGGTGGGACCGCCGGATGGATGACTGCGGCAGCGCTCGCCAAGCTGTTGGGGAATCGTTGCGATATCCGGCTCGTCGAATCAGCGGAAATCGGCATCGTCGGTGTCGGCGAGGCGACCTTGCCGCACATTCGCGCGTTCAACGAGCGGCTTGGAATCCGAGAAGCCGACTTCATGGCCTGGACGCGCGGGACGTTCAAACTTGGCATCGAATTTCGCAATTGGGGGCGGATCGGCGACAGTTACGTCCATCCCTTTGGGACCTTCGGGCGCGGGCGCGGGCAAGTCGATTTCCACCATTATTGGACGCGTTTGAAGTTGGGCGGCGTCGATCTACCGCCGCTCGAGGAATTCTCGTTCGCCTGCATGCTGGCGCGGCTCAATCGGTTCGACGTGCCGTCGACCGATCCGCAAAGTCTCGCTTCCACCTTCGGCTATGCGTATCAATTCGATGCGACATTGTTCGCGCCCTATTTGCGCTCGCTTGCCGAAAATCTGGGGGTGCGGCGCAGCGAGGGGCTGGTCGTCGACGTAACGCGCAATGGCGAGACCGGCGACATCGCTTCGATCACGCTGCGCGACGGGGAGGTGGTCGAAGGCGATCTGTTCGTTGATTGCTCTGGCTTCCGCTCACTGCTGCTTGGCGGTGCGCTCGAAGAGCCGTTCCAGGATTGGTCGCACTGGTTGCCGGCCGACCGCGCCATGGCGATGCCGTGCCGAACGATGACCGACGTAACACCCTATACCAGCGCCATCGCGATGCCGGCGGGCTGGCGTTGGCGCATTCCGCTGCAGCATCGCACCGGCAACGGTTATGTCTATTCGAGCGCGTTTCTATCGGACGACAAGGCGGCGGAAGCACTGGAGGCGGCGGTCGAAGGCGAACCGATCGCGCCCCCCCGCCCGCTGCGCTTTCGCGCCGGGCGACGCGAGCGCAGTTGGGTCGGCAATTGCGTTGCGATAGGCTTGGCGAGTGGCTTCCTCGAACCGCTCGAATCGACCAGCATCTATCTGGTGCAGGCGGCGATCACCGCGCTGATCGAACTGTTCCCCGAAAAGCAGGTCTCAAGGGTCGACCGCGACGAGTTCAATCGGCTGATCGACCTCGAATATGACCGGATCCGCGATTTCCTGATCCTGCATTATCACGCGACGACGCGCGATGATTCGCCGTTTTGGGATTATGTCCGCACGATGCCGATCCCCGACAGCCTGGCTGAGAAGATGGAATTGTTCCGGCGGCGCGGGCGCGTCGTCAAATATCGCGAAGGCGTGTTCCTCGATGCCAGCTGGATCGCGGTCTATGTCGGGCAGGGGATCGTCCCCGAGGGCTATGATCCGCGCGCCGAGGCAGTGGACGCAGCCGGCCTGATTGCCGGGATGCGGACGCTGCACGGCGATATCCGCGCAGCGGTGTCGAGCATGCCGTCACACCTCGATTATATCAGGCGTCATTGCGCAATGGCGGATGCGGCGTGAGATGAACGCCGGTAGCGCAGGGCCGAGCCAACCGATTCGTCGCGTGCTGGTGGTTGGCGGCGGTATCGTCGCCTGGTCGGCGGCGGCGGCGTTCAAACGGCGATTGCCGTGGCTCGACCTGGCCATTTTGCCCCACCCGGTCGCCGCAAATGCGCTGGCCGATACAATGGTGCCGACCTTGCCGTCGATCCTGGGGTTCCATGCTGATCTCGGCATTTCCGATGCCGACGCGGTGGTGCGCACCGGAAGCGGGCTCCGGCTGGGCACGCTGTTTTCCGGATGGGCTGCGGCTCCGGGCGATTATGTCCACGCTTATGGTGCGCACGGCAAGCCGTTCGGCGCGACGTCGTTCCACCTGCAATGGACGCGCCTCGCCGCGGCGGGTGTTGCGGCGCCGTTCGATCGCCACGCCCCCGCCGCAGCGCTGGCACGCGCCGGGCGGCTAGCGCCGGCGGGGGCAACATTGGATGGGTTGTTCGACGATCACGACTCCGGGTTGCAACTCGACCTCGTCAAATATCGCGCAATGTTGCAGGCTTTTGCCCAGCATTGCGGCGTGCGCGTGCATGCCGGTGGGTTTGCCGCGGTGGAGCGGCGCACCGACGGATTTATCGATCATGTCGCGCTCGACGACGGCACGACGCACGCTGCCGACCTGTTCGTCGACGCGACCGGGCCGGAAGCTGTTCTGTGCAACCCTGACGACGGCGCTTGGGAGGATTGGTCGCACAGTTTGTTGTGTGATCGCGTGTTGCACGTCGAGGGGCCGGCAGCCGCGACGATGGCGCTGCACGACACGGTTACCGCCACAGCAGCAGGCTGGGCTTGGCAGGCCGCGAGCGTGGCGCGCGCGACCTATGGCCTTTGCTATGCGAGCGCGTTTTGTGGCGATGCGACGGCGGCCGCGCAGTTGCGGACGATGAGCGGGTTGGACGCAGTTGCGCCGCCGACCCGATTCGCTGCCGGAACGCGGCGCACCCCGTGGCAGCGCAATTGCGTCGCGATCGGCGACGCCGCGACGACGATCGAGCCGCTCGAATGGAGCAATCTGCACCTCGCGCACAGTGCGATCGACCGGATCCTGGCGATGCTACCGGGGACCGATTGCGCACCCGTTGAGCTGTCCGAATATAATCGTCAGGCCTATGCCGAGGCGATCCGCGTGCGCGATTTCGTCCTGCTCCACTATGTAGCGGCCAGGCGAAGCGAACCTTTCTGGCGCGCCGCTGCGGCGATCCCGTTGCCGCCAACGCTCGCGCATACGCTCGGCCTGTTTCGCGAGCGCGGGCGCTTGCCGGTATATGAGGAGGAGACCTTTTCGCGCGACAGCTGGCTTGCGGTGTTGTTCGGCCAGGGCGAGCTCCCCGTGCGGATCGATCCGCTGGTCGAGGTGATGCCCGTTGCCCAAGTCGCGCAAGCCATGGCGGACATGCGCGGCGCGATCGATTCCGCACTTTCCGATTTTCCGACCTATGCGGCCTATCGCGCCGCGCAATCGAGGTACGTTGCGTTATGAACGAACATGCGATCCGCGAAGTGGTGATCGTCGGCGGCGGTACCGCCGGATGGATGACTGCGGCGGCGCTCTCGCGCTTCCTCAACACGGGTTACACACGCGTGACGCTGGTCGAGTCCGAGGAGATTGGTACGGTCGGGGTCGGCGAGGCTACGATTCCCCCGTTGCTAACCTTCAACCGCATGCTCGGCATCGACGAGAATGAGTTCCTGCGCGAGACCCAGGCGACCTACAAACTCGGCATCGAATTTGTCGATTGGGGAGGCTTGGGCGAAAGCTATTTCCACCCGTTCGGCTTTTTCGGGAAAGACCTGCAGGGCATCCATTTTCACCAGCTCTATCTGCGCGAAGCGATGCGGCGCCCCATGCCCAACATCGCGGCTTGGTCGATGAGCGCGGTCGCGGCCGGTGCGCGTCGCTTTGCCCGGCCGCGTGCGGATGCGCGCAGCGTGGTGCGCGAATTGCTTTACGCCTTCCATTTCGATGCGGCGCTCTACGCCGCCTTCCTGCGCCGCTATGCCGAGTGCAACGATGTGCGGCGGATCGAGGGCAAGATCGTCGACACGACGCTGCGCGCCAGTGACGGCTATGTGGAATCGATCACGCTCGCCGATGGGCAGACGATTGCGGGCGACCTGTTCATCGATTGCTCGGGCTTTCGCGGGTTGCTGATCGAGGAAGCGCTCGAGACAGGCTACGAGAATTGGCAGCATTGGCTGCCATGCGACCGCGCGGTGGCGGTGCCGTGCAGTTACCCCGGCGATCCCGACCCCTTCACGCGGGCGACCGCGCGCCCGGCGGGATGGCAATGGCGGATCCCGCTGCAGCACCGCATGGGCAACGGCCATATCTATTCGAGCAAGTTCATGGACGATGACGAGGCCGAGCGCATCCTGCTCGCCAATCTGGAGGGGCCGCCGCTTGCCGACCCGCGCAAGATTGCCTTCACGACCGGGCGCCGCAAGCAGAGCTGGAACCGCAATGTCGTCGCGCTCGGCCTGTCGAGCGGGTTTATCGAGCCGCTCGAATCGACCAGCATCCATTTCATCCAGTCGGGCATCGCCAAGCTGATCGCGCTTTTCCCCGACAAGCGGTTCAATCCGGTCGAGCGTGACGAATATAACCGCCAGATGCGCGACCTGTACGAGGATACGCGCGACTTCATCGTGCTGCATTACAAAGCGACCAATCGCAGCGACACGCCTTTTTGGGACCAGTGCCGGACGATGGAGGTGCCCGACAGCCTGCAGCGCAAGATCGACCTTTTCCGCGCCAAAGGCCGCTTGTTCCGCGACGGGCTGGAACTGTTCGCGACGACGAGCTGGGTCGCGGTCGCGCTGGGCCAGAATATCGTGCCTGAGCAGTATGAGCCTGCGGTCGACGCGCTCGATGAGGAAAAGGTCGCGATCGCGCTTGAGCAGATGCGACAAGAATATCAGCACGTCTGTGCGCAACTCCCGCCGCACGGCGAGTTCGTGCGGCACAGTGTCGGACTCGCGGCAGCCGCCGCCGCGCCGCCTGTGCCGCCGCCAGGTGCAGCGGACATGCCGACCTTCTCGTTCGAATCCGAATCGCCCTTCGGCGCACCGGTGTCGCCGGTATGAGGGAGGACGCGATCCGCCGCGTCGTCATCGTCGGCGGCGGAACGGCGGGGTGGATGACCGCCGCCGCTTTGTCGCGCGTGCTCGGTGAAAATCCGACGATCGACATCTGTCTGATCGAATCCGACGAGATCGGCACGGTCGGCGTCGGCGAGGCGACGATTCCGCAGATCGTCCTGTTCAATGCCATGCTCGGTATCGACGAGGCCGAGTTCGTTCGCGAAACCAACGCGACGTACAAGCTCGGCATCGAGTTCGTCGACTGGACGCGGATCGGGCATCGTTACGTCCATCCCTTCGGCTTTTATGGCCTCGACATGAAGGGCGTGGAGTTTCACCATTTCTGGCTGAAGGGCCGCAGCCTCGGCGACGAAACCCCGCTTGACGCCTATTCGCTGTCGGTGATGGGCGCGCTGTCGAGCCGCTTTGCGCATCCGCGACCCGACCAGCCCAATTCGCCTTTGTCGAAGCTCGGTTACGCCTTTCAGTTCGATGCCGGGCTGTATGCGCGCTTCCTGCGCCGCCTGGCCGAGGCTAGCCGCGTGCGCCGCGTCGAGGGGCGGATCATCGATATCGCGCGCAATGCCGAGAGCGGGCTGGTCGACGCCGTCGTCCTGCAATCGGGCGAGCGCATCCCGGGCGATCTGTTTATCGATTGCTCGGGGTTTCGCGGGCTGCTGATCGAAGGGGCGATGGCGTCCGGGTTCGAGGATTGGTCGTCGTGGCTACCGTGCGACCGGGCCTTTGCCGTGCCGTGCGAAAGCAGCGGCGACCGCCAGCCGCTGACGCGCTCGACCGCGCGCGAAGCAGGCTGGCAATGGCGCATCCCGCTGCAGCATCGCACCGGCAATGGCTATGTCTATTCGAGCGCGCATATCTCGGATGACGAAGCTGCCGCGACGTTGCTGGCCAATCTCGACGGTGCGCCGCTCGCCGAGCCCAAGCCGCTGCGCTTCACCGCCGGACACCGCAAGCGCGCCTGGGTCGGCAATGTCGTCGCGCTGGGATTGGCAGGGGGTTTTCTCGAGCCGCTCGAATCGACCAGCATCCACCTCGTGCAATCGGGCATCGCGCGGCTGCTGGCGCTATGGCCGACGCGCCATTTCGACCAGGTCGAAATCGACCGTTTCAATGCCGAAACGCAGCGCGAATATGTCGATATTCGTGATTTTCTCGTGCTGCATTACAAGGCGACCGAGCGCGATGACACGGCGTTCTGGGATTATTGTCGCACGCTGCCGCCGCCCGCCGGACTTGCCGACAAGCTCGCGATGTTTCGCGCCAATGGCCGCGTGTTCCGGGAGCATCAGGAGCTGTTCACCGAAACGAGTTGGCTGGCGGTGATGGTCGGGCAGGGGATCGAAGCGGGCGGCTATCATCCTGCCGCGGACGTGCTGTCGGACGCCGAAACGCTGAGACGGCTGCATCATATCCGCGATGTGGTGCGCGATACGGCCGCCGCCATGCCGTTACAGGAAGTTTACCTGCAGCAAATCGGTTGTTCGCTGATGCCGCTGAAACGCGCGTCGTGACGCCGATCGCCGAATATGGCGCCGTGGATCGCGCGCGCTTCGATCGCGAAATTCGCCCTGCGGGCCAGCCGGCAATTCTGCGCGGGCTGGCAAGCGATTGGCCGGCTGTGCAGGCGGCGCGCAGCTCGGACGAGGCGATGGTGGATTATGCCAAGCGCTTCAGCCATGCGGCGGCGTTTCCGGCGATCGTTGGCGAGCCCTCCATCAAGGGGCGCTTTTTCTACACTGACGATCTCACCGCGCTGAACTTTACACGTGGGCAATCGCCGCTCGATCCGTTTCTCGATCGGCTGCTGCGCGATCGCGGCGCGGCGCAACCCTATGCGATGGCGATCCAATCGGCCCCGGTGCCCGATCTGCTCCCCGGTTTCGCTGCGGAGAATGTGACGGATTTGCTCGACCCGGACGTGGTCCCGCGCCTGTGGATCGGCAATGCGATCCGGGTCGCTACGCATTACGATTTGATGGAAAATGTCGGCGTCGTGATCGCAGGGCGGCGGCGCTTCACGCTGTTCCCGCCGGACCAGTTGCCCAACCTCTATATGGGGCCGCTGGAGCTGACCCCGGCGGGTACGCCGGTAAGCGTGGTCGATCCCGCCGCGCCCGATCTTGCGCGTTACCCACGCTTCGCCGAGGCGTTGCGGTATGCGCAGGTCGCAGAACTGGAACCGGGCGACGCGATCTACATTCCATTTCACTGGTGGCATGCGGTGGATTCGCTCGCTCCGGTCAACCTGTTCATGAACTATTGGTGGAGCCCCGCACCGCCGGGGCTCGGCGATGCCTATGATGCGCTGCTGGCGGGGCTCTATGCGATCGCGGCCTTGCCTGCCGATCAGCGCGCCGCGTGGCGCGAGATGTTCGACTGGATGGTGTTCCGTACCCATGGCGATCCGGCAGCGCATCTGCCGCCCGCCGCGCGCGGTGTGCTGGGGGAACTCGACGCGGAAAAGCTCGGTCGCATGCGCGCGACCTTGCTCGATAGCCTTTCACGGCAGGGATGATGATCATGCACCGGAAATTGCGCGCCTTGATTACCGCCATGATGGTTTGCACCGGGGGCCAGCTATGCGCCGCGGATTCGGACGTGCCGGCAGTCCATGCGCGGCAAATCGCGTTGGGCGGGCAAGACACCAAGCACGTGATCGTGACCACATCGTCTGCCGCGCCGCTGCACTGGACGCTGACCGATTCAGCGGGCCGGGAGGTTCTGAACGGCAGCGCGAAACCCTTCGGCCCGGATGTCGCGTCGGGCGACACGGTGCAGCAAATCGATCTGTCCGAGATCACCCAGGCGGGACGCTACACGCTGACGGTCGCGGGGGCAGAGCCTCGCATCGTCACGATTGCCGCAGCACCGCTTACACCGCTCAAATACGCGGCGCTCAACTATTTCTACCAGTCACGCGCCGGTATTGCGATTGAAGCGCGCTATGCCGGTGGCAAGCAATGGGCACGGCCGGCCGGGCATGCTCACGAGGTCGCTACCTGTTTTTCCGGCAAGGACGAGCAGGGCAATGTCTGGCCCGGCTGCGCCTATTCGCTCGATGTGACGGGCGGTTGGTATGACGCTGGCGACCAGGGAAAATATGTCGTCAATGGCGGCGTTGCGCTGTGGACGTTGCAAAACCTCTTCGAGCAGCAACGCCAGTGGGGCGATACGGCCTTTGCCGATGGCAAGGCGGCGCTGCCCGAGAGCGGCAACGGCATCGACGATCTGCTCGACGAAGCCCGCTTCGAAATGCGCTTCCTGATGGCGATGCAAGTGCCCGACGGAAAGCGGGCGATGGTCCCGGTCGGGCCGCAACCGCGCGGCTCGGCGCTGCGCCTGACCGAAATCGACGCATCGGGCATGGCGCATCACAAAGTGTCCGATCGCAATTGGACCAGGGTGCCGACCGCGCCGGCCGACGACCGGGAGGAACGCTTGCTCTATCCGCCGAGCACGGCCGCAACGCTCAACCTCGCCGCCACCGCCGCACAGTGCGCGCGCATCTGGCGGACGATCGACCCGGCTTTCGCGCAACAATGCCTGCATGCCGCCGAGCGGGCCTTTGCCGCCGCGCTGCGCAATCCGGCGGTCTATGCGCCTTCGACCTTTACGGGGAGCGGGGGGTATGGCGACACCCAACTCGCCGATGAATTCTATTGGGCGGCGGCGGAACTCTACGTTACGACCGGGCGCGCGGTGTTTGCCGACGCGCTGCGCAAGATGGATGCGTTCCGCGCGCCGCTATCAGAACCGAGCTGGGCCAATGTCGCCGCGCTCGGGACGATCAGCCTGGCGACGCAGCCCACTGGCCTGACTCCGACCGAAAGCGCCGCAGCGCGCGCCAGGATCGTTGCGGCGGCGGATGGTTTTCTCGCCGAAGAAGCCACGTCGGGCTATCGCATCCCTCACGCCTCTGCGGCCTTTTCCTGGGGGTCGAATAGCGGGCTGCTCAACCGCGCGATGATCCTGGGGCTTGCGGAGCGCATCACCGGGGATCGCAAATATCGCGATGGAGCTGTCGAGGTGATCGACTATCTGCTTGGCCGCAATCCGCTCGATCAGAGTTTCGTAACCGGATTCGGGACGCGCCCCTTGCTCAACCCGCACCATCGCTTCTGGGCGAAGGCGCTCGACGCGCGTTACCCCGGGCCGCCGCCGGGCGTGCTGTCTGGCGGACCCAATTCGACGGCGATGACCGACGAAGTCGCGCGCACGATGAAGGGCCACTGCATCGGCATGCGTTGCTGGCGCGATGCCAATTCTGCCTTCACGATGAATGAGGTGGCGATCAATTGGAATGCGCCGTTGGTGTGGGTGACGGCATATCTGGACGCGCCGCCGCCGCCGTCGCGCTAACCGAAACGCTGGAGCGCTGCGATCAGGAAGCGCCGGATGCGTGCGCTGCGCTCGTCGCTCGGCGCGCCGAGGACGGTACGCATCCGCTCGGGCAAATGCGTGCCAGCCTGCGGGGCGTCGGCGTCGAACACGAGATGATCGAACCAGCCGCGCCACGCGGCGCGTTCGGCATCGGGCAGATCGCGCACCGCCATCATCGCATGGACCAGAGCCAGGAACGGTGAGGCCGCGCTGTCTTCGCCCCACCAGTAATTGACCAGCACGTTGATCGCGTCGAGCGCCTTGACGTGGTGCCACCACAAAGCGGGCATGAAGATCGCGTCGCCGGGTCCGAGTTCGGCCGTCTGCGCGTTCCTCCATGCCTCGGCGAAGCGCGGATAGCGCTCCAGATCCGGTGCTTCGGGATCGACCATGCTGACCGGCGGCCCCGCCAGCGTATGGTCGAGCGGTCCGATATAGAGATTGGCGAGCTGATCCGGCGGGAACAGCGTGAAGCGCCGCCGCCCGGCAACCACGCACGCAATGTTGGGCGATGCGTCGTAATGCGTCGCCACCGCCGCCGCATTGCCGATCCACAACCGCGCCGTGGCATCGACCGGCAAGTCCAGCCGATTCGCCTCGGCCCAGCCTGGCGAATGCGCCGGTGCGGCAGCGGCATTGGCATAGATCGCGTGCGGCGCGGTCTCGCCGCTTTCGGCGAGGCGCAGCAATTCCGCCATCAATCCGGGCAACGGCACCTGCTGGCGCACGAAATTGAAACCGTTCCAATCGGCATCATAAAAGAAGCGGCCGCCAACCTCGGGACGTGCGATCATCGTGTCGAGCGGGGCGCCGCCGCTGAAGCGCGCAACATATTCCGCGATCGCGCGCGGCCCTGCCTTCCCCGCCGCGACGGCGGGCCAGTGCGCGACCTGGCCGCGCAGCACGACCGGCGTTGCCGACGGTGCGATCTCGCGCGCGAACGTCTCGGGGTCGACCCCGGGGCGCTCGGCAAGGCGGTTCCGGGCGATCGATACCATGGCGGCAAGGTAGCGCACCCATGATCGGCTTGCCAAGCGTGTCGACCATGCCGCGTTCGTCTGCACAATCCCGTGGTGGCGATAATGAATGGGCGGGAGGCGGACATGACGCATTGGCACGCTGCAGGACGCGTCGTGGTGCTGTCCCGCTGTCTGCACTTGACAGGCTCGGAGCGGCGCGACCACGATAGCGCTATCAATAGCGGTGCCGGCAGATGCTCGGACATCGCTCGACGGGGAGAGTGGAATGGCTTTGATCGGCACTGGCGCGCGCGCGGGTATCACGCGCCGCGCTGCGATCGCAGCGGGAGCCGCTGCGGCTGCCTTGCCCGCCATTGCCCATGCCGCGCCCGCCTCAGCATCGGGCCTCAATGCGCTGGCAGTTGCCAAGGGCATGCGCTTCGGGTCGGCCTTTGCGTGGAGCCCTGCCGGCGCCGATGCCGGCTCGTTCGCCAATCCAGCCTATGCGGGGTTGTTGCGCGCCGATTGCGGTGTCTTGGTGGCCGAGAATGAACTGAAATGGCAATCGGTCCGTCCCGGCCCGACCAGCTTTGATTTCAGGCGCTTCGATGCGATGCTCGATTGGGCCGATGCGGCGCATCTGCCGGTCCGCGGACATAATCTGTTGTGGCACCGCACTAAGTGGTTACCGAAATGGCTCAATGCGCATGATTTTGGCCCGACGCCGAAAATCGAGGCGGAGCGCCTGCTGACCAACCACATCCAGACCGTGCTGCGTCGCTACCGCGGGCGGATCGCCAGCTACGATGTCGTCAACGAAACGGTCAACGACCACGACGGGACGCTGGAGCAGACCGTGCTGTCCAGGGCCTGTGGCTCGGTCGAGGGCCTCGTCGATCTCGCCTTCCACACGGCGCGCGCCGAGGCACCGCAGGCGCAGCTCGTGTATAACGACTATATGAGCTGGGAGCCCGGCATGGAGGCGCATTGCGACGGAGTGCTGCGCCTGATCGAGGGCATGCGGAAGCGTGGCGTCCCGGTCGATGCGCTCGGCGTGCAGTCGCACATCATCACGCAAGGAGCGGCCGCAGCCGGGGGCATGTTGGCGATGCAGAAGCGGTGGCAGCGGTTTCTTGATGAAGTGACGGGGCTCGGGTTGACCTTGCTGGTCACCGAATTCGACGTGCGCGACAACGCGCTGCCCGCTGCGATTGGCCCGCGCGATCAGGCGGTGGCTGATTATGCCCGCGCCTATCTCGACGTGATGTTCGCTTATCCGCAACTCCGCGACGTGCTCGTTTGGGGCATGACCGACCGCTACAGCTGGATCGAAGGGTTCGAACCGCGCCCCGACGGATCGCACCGTCGGCCAAGCCCCTATGACGACGGCTTCGCCGCCAAGTCGCTCCATGCGGCGATCGCGATGGCGTTCGAACATGCGCCGAAGCGGTAACGGGACGATAACGCGGCGGCAAAAGTTTGCCGACCGCGCACGATGGAGGAAGATGTAGGATGAGGGGTGCATTTCTAATCGTGTCTGCCGCGCTCCCGGTGTCTGGCTTGTCGGCAGCGGTAGCGCAGACCGTGGCGCCAGCGCCTGCCAAACCCGCAGCCTCTGGCGGGCTGAACGACAAGATGATCAACAACCCGATCACGCCATGGAATGCCTATGGCCCCGGCCAGACCGCCGTGGTGTTCGATAAGGACGGCCCCAAGGGCTATCCGATGACGCGCGTGACGGTGACCGCCAAGGGCGCCAATGCCTGGGATGCCGGTGTCGTCATGCCGTTGACGAAGCCGATCGCGGCGGGAGATGTCCTGTATCTCGCAGTGTACCTGCGCGCGCCCAATCTCAAGGACGGTGAGACGATGCCGATGCCCTTCATCGGCATCACCACCTCGGGTCCGCCCTATGCCAATCTGGCGGGGGATAATGCCGCGATCACCAACCAGTGGGCGCAATATTATGCGACTGGCAAGGCGGTGCAGGCGCTTGCGGCGGGCGGCGCGCAGGCGACAGTGCATCTGGCGGGCGACAAACATGTCGTCGATGTCGGACCGATCCGCGTGTTCGATCTCGGGCCGGCTTTCGACACTTCGCGTTTGCCGCGCAACCAATGAGGACGCGCAGAACACTGGCGATAGCAGCGACGATGATCGCCACGATGCCGCTTGGGGCTGCGACCCGCAAGCCGATCGAAAGCTGGAGCAAGCCCGGGGTTTCGTTCGAGCAATATCGCAGCGATGCGATCGCTTGCGCCGAGCGTGGCTATTATCTCGATATCGCGCACACCGATGATGCCAAGGCGTTCGTGCGCGGCTCGCGCGAACTCGACGACGCGACGCAGAGCGCGGCGACGGCGGCACCCAATGCCGACCCGGTCGACGATGCGGTGCGGCGCGCCAATGAGTATGAGCGGATCCGCCGAAGCGTCGCGCCCGAGCGCCGAATCGACCACCTCAAGACCGTGTTGCAATCCGCCGTCGATGCCTGCCTGCGCGAGCGGGGCTATGCCAAGTTCACGCTGACCGCCGATCAGCGTCGCCGTCTCGGCAAGATGCCGATCGGATCGCCGCAGCGGCGCACCTATCTTTACGAACTGGCGACCAGTCCGGCGGCATCTAAGACTTCCCCATACCCCATGCCGGTGCGATGATCGAAGGGCGGCAGGGCGCGCCGGGCAGTGGCAAGATTCGGTCGGGGGGCCGGTCGCGCTTGGCGTTGATGGTGCGTCGCTCGATGCCACCAGTCTGCTTGTCGCTGGTGCTCGCGGCGTCGGTATTGCCGGCACGGGCGGCGTCCGAGCTGCCGCAACTGGTATCGAAGGACGGGCGCTCGGCACTGTTGGTCGATGGCGCACCGTTCCTGATGCTCGGCGCGCAGGCGAACAATTCCAGCAACTACCCGGACGTCCTGCCCAAGGTGTGGCCGGTGCTCGAGCGGCTCAACGCCAATACGCTGGAAATCCCGGTGGCGTGGGAGCAGATCGAGCCGGTCGAGGGCAGGTTCGATTTTTCCTACCTCGATGCGCTCCTCAAGGGCGCCCGTGAGCATAATCTGCGGCTCGTCCTGTTGTGGTTCGGCACGTGGAAGAACACGGCGCCCGGCTATGCCCCCCAATGGGTCAAGACTGACAATGCACGCTTTCCGCGGATGCGGACGCGCGACGGCAAGCCGCATTACGCGCTGAGCCCGCACGCCCGCACCACGCTGGAGGCGGACAAGCACGCCTTCGTCGCCATGATGCAGCATCTGAAGGCAATCGATCCGCAAAATACCGTCATCATGGTACAGGTCGAAAACGAAACCGGCAGCTACACTTCGCCACGCGACTTCTCGTCCGACGCGCAGAAGCTGTTCGCGCAGCCCATCCCTGCAGCGTTGGCGAAGAAGACGGGCAAGTCCGGCAACTGGACCGCCGCGTTCGGCAAGCTGGCCGATACCGCGTTCAACGCCTGGTATGTCGCGCGCTACGTCGATGAAATCGCCGCCGCCGGGCAGCAGGTCAAGAACCTGCCAATGTACGCCAATGCCGCGTTGAGCGACCCGTTCGGGCCGGCCGAAGCGGACGGTGCGAGCGGCGGACCCAATTGGCCCGTGATCGGCGTATGGCGCGCGGCCGCGCCGCACATCGCGCTGGTCGCGCCCGATATCTACAATCGGGATCCGCTGGCCTATGCGAAATACCTCGATTTGTACGCGCGGCCCGACAACCCGCTCATGATCCCCGAAACCGGCAACTCGGCCGACTATGCGCGCTTTTTGTGGCCGGTGCTCGGGAAAGGGGCGATCGGCTTCGCGCCGTTCGGGTTCGATGCGACCGGTTACTCGAACTATCCGCTCGGCGCGAAGGACGTGGACGATGCCACGATCGAAGCGTTCGCCACGAAATACCGGTTACTCGCCCCGATGGCGCGAACCTGGGCGAAGATCGCGTTCGAGCACCCCGTCTGGGGCGTCGCCAAGATGGAGGATGCCGCCGACCAATCCGTGACCTTCGGGCGGTGGCGGATCACCGCGCAATATGACCTTTGGCGGTTCGGCGAGCGCGACTGGACCTGGATCAAGTCGGATCCCTCGCCGACCAAGGGGCAGCCGCTGGGCGGCGCCCTGGTTGCGCAACTCGCGCCCGACCGGTTCCTCGTGACGGGCAGCGACGTGCGGCTGCGCGTCGCCGATGCGAGCGGCGGAAACGGCCTGATGCTGCGCGTCGAGGAGGGGCATTTCGACGCGCAGGGCCATTGGGTGTTCGAGCGGGTCTGGAATGGCGATCAGACCGATTACGGGCTGAATTTCACCGGCAAGCCGGTGTGGCTGATGGTGACGATGGGGGCGTGGAAATGAGCGCGTTGCGATGGATGGCTCTTGGATCGACGATGATCGCCGCGGTCGGGACCATGGCGGCCTTGGCTTCGGGCGTGGCGTTCGCCGCTCCCGAGGCCGCAGGATCAGTCGCGCGGATTGGCCATGGCGTGGTCGTCACCCCGGCCTCGGGCGCGGCAAGGCGCGTGCGCGCCCTTGCCTATGGCGACGCCACATTTCGCGTGACGGCGGTGCCGGAGAGCAGCTTCGACGACGTACCCGACAGCCTGATGGTCATCGCCAGGCCTGACGGCAACCCGGTGATCGTCAATGCCCATGGCTATGTGTCGCTCACGCTGCCCAGGGCGAGCGCGCGTATCCGCCTGTCCGATGGATCGGTCAGCTTCTTCGATGCCGTGGGCAAGCCCCTGCTGACCGAAGCGCCGCGTACCCCGTTCCGACCGGTAGCGATCGAGGGGAAACCGTATTTCTCGCTCAGTCAGCAGTTCAACCGTGGCACCGATGAGGGGTTTTACGGGCTCGGTCAGCATCAGAACCGGCAGATGAATTACAATGGCGAGGACGTCGAACTCGCCCAGCACAATATGGACATTGCGATTCCGTTCGTCGTCTCGACGCGCGGCTACGGGCTGCTGTGGGACAATGACGGGATCACGCGCTTCGGCAATCCGCGGCCTTATGCGCTAGTCGGCGACCACCTGAAGGTGACGAGCGCGGGCAAGCCGGGATGGAAGGCCGATTATTACCTCGGCGCCACGCTCGCGGTCAGTCGCCAGGAAAAGACGATCAACTATCAGTTTATCCGCGACCAGAAGAACTGGCCCGCAGCGGGAAAATCCACCGTCAAGCCGTCGGGCGAAAGCGGGCAGAACACCGCCGGCGTCAATATCCAGGAACAGAAGGTCGTGTGGACCGGCAACGTCACGGCCGACCGCACCGGGGTCCACAAATTCCGGCTCTACGCGTCCAGCTATATGAAGGTCTATGCCGACGGAAAATTGGTGCTGTCGCATTGGCGGCAGAACTGGAACCCGTGGTTCCACAATTTCGACTTGCCGATGGCTGCGGGCAAGCCCGTTGCGATCTGCGTCGAGTGGGAACCCAATGCCGGCTATATCGCGCTGGTCCACAATGATCCGATGCCGACGGCCGACCGCCATTCGCTGTGGATGACGTCTGATGTCGGCAAGGACATCGATTATTATTTCGTTGGTGGCGGCAGCATCGATGGGGCTATCGCGGGCTATCGCACGCTGACCGGCAAGGCGTCGCTGATCCCCAAATGGGCCTATGGTTTCTGGCAAAGCCGGCAGCGCTACAACAGCGCGACCGAACTGGTCGATGTGGTGCGCGAATATCGCAAGCGCGCCATCCCGCTGGACAATATCGTGCTCGACTGGCGCTACTGGGTCGACGATCAGTGGGGCAACCACGATTTCGATGCCAGCCGCTTCCCTGATCCCAGGAAGATGGTCGATGATGTCCACGCGCTCGACGCACGGATCATGATTTCGGTTTGGGCCAAATTCTATCCGAACACCGCGAATGGCAAGGCGCTCGATGACGGGGGTTTTCTCTATCGCCGTCCGCTCGATGCGGGGCAGAAGGACTGGGTCGGCCCAGGCTATGCCAACACCTTTTACGACCCCTATACCAAGGCCGCGCGGGATCGTTATTTCGATCAGGTCAACGACAAGCTCGTCTCTAAGGGCTTCGATGGCTGGTGGCTCGATTCTGACGAGCCCGACTGGCATTCGAATCTGTCGATCGAGGAGCGGTCGTTTCAAATGGGACCGACCGCGCGCGGTCCGGGTGCGGCGGTGTTCAACACCTATCCGCTCGTCCATGTCGAGGGGGTCGCCGACAATCTGCGCCGCGTCCAGGCGGGGCGCCGTGCGTTCATCCTGACGCGGTCGGCGTTCGGGGGCATCCAGCGGTCAAGCGCGGCGGTATGGTCGGGCGACGTTGCGGCGCGCTGGGACAATCTGCGGGATCAGATATCGGCGGGGGTCAACCTCTCGATGTCGGGCGTGCCCAACTGGAGCCAGGACATTGGCGGGTTCGCGGTCGAGGATCGCTACACCCAGCAGCGCCTCGCCGATCAACCCGAATGGCGCGAACTCAACCTGCGCTGGTTCCAGTTCGGTGCCTTTTCGCCGCTCTTCCGCAGCCACGGTGAATTCCCGTACCGCGAGATCTACGAGATCTCGGCCAAAGACCCCGCGATGCAGGCATCGATGATCTGGTACGACAAGCTGCGCTACCGGTTGATGCCGTACATCTACACCACCGCCGCAGACACCTGGTTTTCCGATGGCAGCATCATGCGTGGGCTGGTGATGGATTTCGGCGCCGATCGCCGGACCTGGGGGATCGACGACGAATATATGTTCGGTCCGTCATTGCTCGTCGCGCCGGTGTCCGAGTTCAAGGCGCGGAGCAGGCGAGTCTATCTGCCGGCCGGGGCAGCTTGGTACGACTTCAATCGCGGCACCTATTACCCTGGTGGCCAGTCGATCCTCGCGGCGGCGCCGTACGGACGCATGCCGATGTTCGTGCGCTCCGGTGCGATCCTGCCGACCGGGCCGGACGTTCAGACCACTGCCGAACAACCCGGCGGGCCGATCGTCCTGCACGTCTTTACGGGGGCCGACGGTCGCTATTCGCTCTACGAGGATGACGGGCTCAGCGATGGCTATGCGAAGGGCAATTATGCCCGCATCCCGGTGCGCTGGGACGACAAGGCCGGATCGCTGACGATCGGAGCACGAAGCGGCAACTATGACGGGATGGCGACGAAGCGATCGATCTCGGTGCGCTTCTATTCCCCGAAGAGCACATCCGCGCCCGATTTCAGCCCAAATGCCGCACAGACGCTGGTATATGACGGCCGCACCATAACGATCCACCGCTGAACGGACGGGGGCAGGGGGGGCAGCCCGCCGCTCGAAGGCGCCGATGTCATGTGACGCAAAGCAGCGCGCCAGCGGCCAGGAAGCAATGGTAGGTCCCGATTCGCGCATTGCCCGTCTGCATCCCGGGTTATGGTGTCAGTCGCCATTGGCGAGGGCGTGCTACGCCCAATCGACGCGAGCAGCCGTCGTCGCGGACCCCTCGGGCCCCGGAAGCGCGCACCCATCACATCGCCGAGCAGCTTGCTGCATGTATTGGGCGGAGCGGGAGGAATCTCAGACTCCTTCGTATCAATATGATTTTTCGATGAAAAAACCTTCACCGCTGCCGGCGACCCCACATTTTTCCCCACACTTGGCGCGAGATTTTACGGAGCGATGCGGTACGCCTCGCGACCGCAATGCGCCCAAATTCGGTCGTTCAGCCTGCTTTTGGTTTCTCCTGAAGGCGGATCTCCGCAGCGCGCTCGAAAACTCGCTGAAATCGAATGCCCGGGCTCGGGTAATCCGTCGGTCAGGGTGGAGGCTCGGATGAACAGGCTGCGCGCGCCGACGCCGAGCGTGACCTGTGGTAGTATGACGTAATCGATGCAACGTGCGCGGTCACTTCGGGACCGCAAACCGTTCAAACCACAATATTGCAGGTTGCAAAGGTGTAACCGCTTGGCAACTTGCCTCCGCGGAGGACGATTTCGATGGCATCCAAGGCGCCGATTGCAGAGGCGCCGCGTACCCTTGATGCCTATCAAAACGGCGACGGCTTCGTTGCGCTTTTCGATTTCTTCGACGACCTGATCTTTCTCGTAGAGGATAGTGCCGAAGCTTCGACTTGCTTTTATCAGATGAAGTCGCGAACCGGCTCGACATGGACTCCGAAGCGGTTCACGAGAAGGCTGGCAAGAGGAGATTTGCCCACGTCCATCGTCGCCAAGGCCTATAACGCGGCGCGATGAGGACGGTCGATCCGCTTTCATGCCGATGGCCGGAATGTGGCTTGACATGAGACCTTTACCATAGAACGCAGTAGGCTATCCCATTATCGTGGGGCTGGTCGCGCGTCGCGGGCCAAGCAAGGGGGGCCGTCATTTTGTCAGTATTCCGTACCGCGCGTGATCGCGTGGCGCGATCCATCACCAACGCGGCCAAATCGGCCGCTGGCACACGGCCTGACGCTCCTGCGCGCGGTAGCGAATTCTGGACGCGCGTCCGCAAGGCGGACGCCGATCGAGATGCACATCGCTGGCACGAAGCGGAAGTCGGTTATGAGGCAGCCTTGGCGCTCGATCCGCGTTGGGGGGGGTATTGGGTCCAGCATGGCCATATGCTCAAGGAGCAGGGGCGCAACGCCGAAGCTGAAACTTCCTATCGTACCGCGTGCGCGATCGGCGGGGCGCCCGAGGATGTGCTCGACCATCTGCGCTTCGTGTTGCAGCAGCAGGGCGTCGATGACGGAAGCTTTCCTATCCGGTTTCGCAAAGACGCCGCGACAGGCGCTGATCAGTTGCCAACCCGCCCGACCATCACTGCACTCGCGCGACTGGTGTGGCACGTTGACGGCCTCGACGCGGAGGAAATCGTCGGCTTGATGCGCAGCTGCGCGACGCTCGATCAGGTTCTCGCCCGGATGATCGCCGATCCGTGCTTCGAGCGTGCCAACTGGAACTGGCTCGAACTCGTTCAAGAAGGTGAGTTGTGACGCACGATCCGAGCACTGCGCTGCCGAGCGTCAGCATCGTCATCAATACGTTGAACCGCGCCGATTTGCTCGATGACGCGATTCGCGGCGTGTTCCAGCTCGACTACCCTTCTTTCGAGTTGATCGTCGTCAATGGCCCATCAACCGACCGGACCGAGGAAGTGCTGGCGCGCTGGTCGGACCGGATCAAGCATCTACGGTGCGATGTCCCGAATCTCTCGGTCTCGCGAAACGTCGGGATCGCAGCGGCCGCCGGCGACATTGTCGCCTTTCTCGACGATGATGCGGTGCCGCATCCCAAATGGCTGAAAAAGCTCGCGCCCCACTATCAGAATCCGCGTTTGGGGGGCGTTGGTGGCTTTACCGTCGATAATACCGGCGTCCGCTGGCAGGTGCGCAAGACGATCTGTGACCGCTTGGGCAACGCCCATTTCGTCAATGCCATTTTCGACGAAGGGACGCTGAATTTCCCCGGCACTCCCGCTTATCCCAGCCTGCTGGGAACAAATTCGAGCTTCCGACGCGCGGCGCTCCTTGAAATCCGCGGGTTCGATCATGTGTTCGCTTATTTGCTCGACGAAACAGATGTGTGCTTGCGGTTGGTGGATGCAGGCTGGCACATCAAGTACGAGCCATCGGCCCTGATCTTCCACCAGTTCGCGGAGAGCCATGTTCGCTCACCGTCTCGCAAACCTCGAACGCTCTACCCATCGGTCGTCAGCAAGACCTATTTTGTCAACCGCCACGGCCAGCAAACCGGTCAGACAACGATAGCAAGGGCACTGGAAGATTATCGCGAGGAATTGTTCCGCGCGAACAAGTGGCTGGCGGACCATGGCGACATCTCTCATAGCCATAGGACCAGCCTCGATCTCGACGTCGAAGTCGGCACGGAAACCGGGCTCGCTGCAAGCCACAAGGCGCTGAGCGAAGGCAAGCGACACGGAGACCTGTCGCTCGATCGGGATCCGGGCAGGTTGCTGAAATTGAGCGGCACAGATGATCTGCGCATCGCGCTCGTCTCGCAGGGTATTCCGCCTGCCAACGATGCCGGCATCGCGCGATGGACGGCATTGGTGGCGCAAGGTCTACGCGACCTCGGCATCAAGGTTCACGTCATCTCGCGAGCGACGGCGCTCCCCAGCCGGCGGTTCCGCGACGGAATCTGGCATCATGCCATTGCCGCCGACGTGGAGGGAGGGCCAGCGATTGCGGCGCATTATGGCCTTCCGGCCTCTGGTGTCGGTGAGTGGATCGCCGGGGTAATGAGGGAGATAGACTTCATCAAGACCTTCGGGTTGGACCTCGTTTCCTTTCCCATCTGGGACCTCGAAGCGTTGCCGGTGCTAGACGATCCGAGCCTGGCGACGATCCTCAGCCTCCACACCAGCTATCTCCTCGCGCGACCGTTCAAGCCGGAGTGGAATGCGCGCGTCATTTATGGACGCAGCTTCATCGACAAGATGATCGCGGCGGAGAAAGGGGCGCTCGAACGCGCGCCCGCCATCCTCGCCAATAGCCATACCGTGACGCGCGAGATCGAGAAAGCTTATGGCGTCGACATCGCGGCGCGGTGCGAAACGGTGCCGCACGGGACGCCCGACATCCTCGCCGATTGTGGTATATCGCTGGACGAAAAGCGAGCGAGGAGCCGCCAGCGCGGGGGCCTGCGCGTGCTGGTGCCGGGCCGCATGGAAATTCGTAAGGGCTATGATCTTTCGTTGAAAGTGGCGGCGGCAATGTTCGACGCGGCCGACGTCAATTTCGATTTCGTCGGCCAACGCGTTGATGGTGAGATCGCGACCAAGGCGGAGGCCGAAAGCGGGGTCGAGATAGGAAAGCTGAAAAACGCGACTTTCCACGGGCTGGTCAGCCGCGAACGCCTCGATGAACTTTTTGCCGACAGTGATATCGTACTGGTGCCAAGCCGCTTCGAATCGTTCGGCTTGGTCGCGATCGAGGCGATGTCGGCTGGCGCGCCGGTGTTGGCCATGGCGGCCGGCGCGCTGCCCGAAGTGGTGGATGACCTCGTGTCGGGACGTCTGATACCGGAGAACGCCGATTTTGTGGCCGCAGCGTGCGATATATTGCTCGGGCTCGCGCGCGATCCAGCGGCACTTGATCGACTTAGCCAAAGTACACATACGCGGTACCAGGAAAAATACAGCGTTTCAGTCATGGCGGCTCGTCTGGCGCAAATTTATCGCGACGCTGTCGCCGCGCGAAAGGTGCAAGCATGATCGACAAACAGTGGTTTGACGAGATTTGTAAACTCTCTGGCGCCAAGCTGGGGGGCCTGGATAGCGCGACCCTTTGCGATCATCTGGGTGACATCGAGGAGGTTCTGCCGCATATCATGACGATTGCCAGCGGCTTTGCGGATTGGCCACGTGCCCGGGCCGCGCTACGTGCGGCGGCGAAATCACATATGCGGCCGACCCAGATGCGTCCAGTAATGGATCTGGGCGGATCGGTGGCGCGCCGCGCGCCCAGCGGCCTCAACGCAAAGCTTAACTCGTTGCTGATCGCCGAAAGCATTGATTGGAAGCCGGATTGGGAAGAACGCGGGCCCGCAACTCCCGAGATCGAGAAAATGCTACAATCAGCAAGACTCCAAGCCGGTGACACAAATGATAATCCCGAGCTGTTTATCGAATTTTGATAAGGAACAAGGCAGCTCACTTGCGGGTTACGACAGCCGGTCGTTGAGAGTGGGATTAGCGGCAAGACCGATCAGGCGTCCCTGACCTTCGAGGGAGCGAAAGCAACAACAAGAAAGACAGATCGCGATGATCGAAGACATGCAGCTACAGATTATCGAGAAATTAGATTCTCTAAATAGAGATATTGCCGAGATAAAGGAAACAGTCCGCGCGATCAGGCAGCTTGTCGGCCCCTTCGCAGCAACTTTCCCCGACGGCTCCATGCTTACTCAGACGATCCACGGCGTCAAATATTTTATCGACCCCGACGATATGATCATTGCACCGCAGATGATCGTCTACCGGCAATGGGAATCGGACTTGTCCAACCTGTTCCGTGAAATTTGTACGCCGGACAGTGTAGTCGTCGATATCGGAGCCAACTTCGGCTACTTCACCTGCCTGGCGGGCGTGCTGATAGGCGCACGCGGCAATGGTCGAATTTTCGCCTTCGAGCCGAACCCGAAGCTGGCCGGGTTGCTACGGCGCAATCTGGAGATCAACTGGTCGATGGCACCGATCGAGGTGCACGAAGTTGCGGTCGCCGATTTCAGCGGGGAAGTGACCCTATACATTCCGCGGGCGCATGGCGCCAATGCGAGTCTTTCGGCATCGGAATCACCCGATGCGGATCGCGTGAAGGTGGCAGCGGTGCGGCTTGACGACGTCGTTCCGGCGAACGTGGTCGTCGATCTTATGAAGATCGATGTCGAAGGTCATGAATATGGTGTCCTGAGCGGCGCAAGGAAAATAATTGAGCGCTCGCCGGAGATCAAAATCATCATGGAATGGTCGCGAAGCCAAATGGCGGAAGCAGGGGTCGACCCGGACAAAATCATCCAATATTTTGAAGGGTTTCATTGCTATCGCATTGAACTCGGAAGCGACCCATTCGCGCATCGCGAGAGCATGGAATGGCTGTTATCACAGACTTATGTCGATGTGATGTTTTCCCGCCGGTAGCCCGACGGATGCAGCCGGTTTCATCCCGCTGATGGTAGTGCTCACTTCAAACGAGATGGAAGCCGGTATTGGCGGTGCCGAGCATTGATCCCTGTAGGATGTGTGTATCGTCCATCAGCCATGCGACATAATGGCCGGAGGCATCCTGGAACACGAGGTCTGCCTTGCCGTCGCCGTTGATGTCGAACAGTTTGGCGAGGGTGTAGCTGCCGCCGGGATTGCCGATATTGCCGCCGCCGGTGATCGCGGCGCCGTCGAGGTCCCAGCTGGCATAGACGCCGGTGGTGCTGTTCTGGAACAGCATGTCGGCCTTGCCGTCGCCATTCAGATCGGCCAGCCCCTTGAACGTCCAGCCGGCACCGGGATTGCCGATACTGCCACCGCCGATGATCGCCGTGTCGTTGAGGAACCAGGAGGCGTAGTCGCCCGATGCATCC
>NZ_JAXOJP010000021.1:0-81227 GCF_036663795.1 Parasphingomonas halimpatiens | reverse complement strand
CTATGTTGCCGGCGGGCGGTATCAGTCCAGGCCATCTGCTTCTCCTATCGTCTCGACAACGACGGTGAATCACAACCTACTGATATCGCTCAACCACTTTCCGCTCGGGCTCTGAGACACGTATGTCGTGCTCCGAAACTCGCATACGAACGTGAAGAGACGGGTCGCCATCGCGTTAGACTAATGGATGCGATCGATGTCGGCTATGGGGCGGAAGCGAACTGGCCGGTTCATCAGACGCCGCTTGGCTTCAGCGCGCGACGCGAGGCACCATAACGTTTGCGCACCTCCGCGCCGGCCGTCGTATGAGCGTTGCCGAGGTCGGCGCGCAGCATCGGGTGCCGACCGCGACACCTCGCCAGCCAGCGCGACATTGCAATACCTCGCCCGCACATTATGTATGGCTTTATGTACGGTAACAAATTGCCAGTCGAGGTCGAGATGGTCAGCGAGCCCCAACATCGCACGAAGCTAGGATGGATTTTGGAGGCGGGCTGGAAAGGACTCTGCCCGCGTTGCGGGAAGGGCCATATGTTCAAGGCCTGGCTGAAGGTTTCCGACAAGTGCGAGGTTTGCGGGCTCGACTATGGTTTCGCCGCGCCCGATGATGGCCCGGCGTTCTTCTCGCTGTGCATCGTCGCCTTTCCGCTGACCTTCTTCATTGTATGGCTTCAGGTAGCATACAACCCGCCTTTGTGGGTTCACCTCGTGACCTCGGCGCCGCTGATGGCGATCGGCTGTGTCCTGCCGCTCCACCCGATCAAGGGGTGGCTGGTCGCGTCGCAATATGTGAACAAGGCGCATGAGGCCGGCACGGCGCAGCTGTGGGGGCTGTTGAACGGCCGGACAGTGGAAAAGGGCAAGACCGCATTCGATGACTGAGCGCTGGCTTCCCGATCTTCGCCAGGCGACTGGCCCGAAATACCGCGCGATCGCCGACGCGATCGCGGGCGCGATCGATGGCGGCACGCTGCATCATGGCGATCGCCTGCCGGCGCAGCGCGATGTCGCGGCGCAACTGGGCGTCGATCTGACGACGGTGACCAAGGCCTATGACATGGCACGGACGCGCGGGCACATCGCGGCGCGTGGCCGCGCGGGCAGCTTCGTGCTCGCCCGCGAGATCGCGTCGTCCAGCGAGGCGCCGGCGATCGACACGGCGATGAACATGCCGCCCGAGATCGACGGCGGATTGCTCGGGCAGGCGATGATCGCGGCAACGACCGCGTTGCTCGGCGCGCCGGCGACGCCCGCGCTGCATTATCAACTGTCGGGCGGCGCCCCGCAGGCCCGGACCGCCGGTGCCGCGCTGCTCACCGGGCTGGGGATGCCCACCGACGACGAGCAGGTGATCGTCACGGCGGGCGGGCAGAACGCGCTTCACGCCATTGTCAGCGCGACGCTGAGCCCCGGCGATGTCGTCGCGTGCGGCCGTCATGTCTATCCCGGCTTCACGGCGCTGGCGCGGCGCCTTGGCCTCAGGCTGGTGCCGCTGCCGGCGTTCGATGCCGCGCATCTCACGATAGCGTGCAGCGAGCACCGGGTTCGCGCGCTCTATGTCGTGCCGACCAACGACAACCCGACCACGCTGACCGTGTCGGGCGACGAACGAAAGGCACTGGCCGAGGTCGCGGCGCGCCACGGCGTCATCATCATCGAGGATGACGCCTATGGCGCCTTGGCGCGGAACCCGGTGGCGACCTTCGCCGCGCTTGCGCCCGAAACGACCTGGCATATCGCCAGCATGTCGAAGATCCTGTCGCCGGCGCTGCGCGTCGCCTTCGTCCGCGCGCCCGGCGTGCGCCATGCGCTTCGCCTGGCGGCGGACGTGCATGAGACCGCGATCATGGCGCCACCGCTCAATGCCGCGATCGTCGGCGCGTGGCTGTCGGATGGCACCTTCCCGCGCCTGCTGAACGCGATGCGCGCCGAGGCCGAGGCGCGACAGGCGATCGCGCGTGCAGCGCTGGGTGCGGCGGCCTATTCTGCGCATCCGCAGGGTTATCATCTGTGGTTGCCGCTGCCGGCGCATATCGCGGCGGCGCATTTGGCGAGCCGGATGTCGCCCTCGGGGCTGTCGATCGTGCCGTCGCAAAGCTTTGCGGTAGACGAGCGGGACAGCGGGAATGCGGTCAGGGTCCCGCTGGGCGGCCCGATCGACCGCGAGCGGCTGGGCCGCGCGCTGCGGCTGCTGAACGGCCACATCACCTCACCCGCCGAGCGCCCCGCGCCGATGGTGTGAGCGCGGGGAGTTGGCCAGAGTTTCGATCCGGCCGGCATCCGGTCGCCTTATAGCGCGGGGCCGCTATCTTTCTGGCTTCCCCGGCGAAGGCCGGGGCCCAGTTGGGGAACGCTGCGACGGGCGTTGCCGCTTACCAAATCCGCTATCCCAACTGGGCCCCGGCCTTCGCCGGGGAAGTGGGAGAGATGCGACGCCAGGTCAGATTTTCGCAGGACGCGCTAGAAGATCAGCTTGCCGCCGACGATGGCGAGCGTGCCGGCGAGGATCGGGCGCAGCACGCGCTCGGAGACGCGGGTCGAGATCAGGCTGCCGAGGATGATGCCGGGGATCGAGCCGGCGAGCAGCGAGAGCAGCAGGGAGACGTCGACCGAGCCCATCGCCCAGTGTCCGGCGCCGGCGATCAGCGTCAGCGGCACGGCGTGCGCGATGTCGGAGCCGACGAGGCGGTTGGTCGGCAGCTTGGGGTAGAGAATCAACAGCGCGGTCATGCCGAGCGCGCCCGCGCCGACCGACGACAGCGAGACCAGCACGCCGAGCACCGCGCCGAGCACGACGGTAAACAACGCGATCGAACGATCGGGCACGCGGTCGAGCGCATGGCCCCAATAAGCGATGATGTGCGTGCGGAAGAACATCGCCGCGGCGGTCGCGATCAGCGCGACGCCGAGCGTGACGGTGATCAGCCGGTCGGTGCCGTCATAATGGCTGCCGAAGACGCGCAGGCCCCACAAGGTGAGCAGGGTCGCGGGCACGCTGCCCAGCGCCATGCGCCGCACCACCTTCCAGTCGACCGTCCGGCCCATGCCGTGGACGACGGTGCCGACGCTCTTGGTCGCCGAGGCATAAAGCAGGTCGGTGCCGACCGCGGTGACGGGGTGGAAGCCGAACAGCAGCACGAGCAGCGGCGTCATCAGCGAGCCGCCGCCGACGCCGGTCATGCCGACGAGCACGCCCACGGCCATGCCGGCGAGCGAATAGAGCGGGTTGAAGACCAAGTCGCTCATCACGGACCATTCCCTGCCGCCGCCCGTCCCGGCCGAATCGCCGGACGTGCGCCGATCTGCTCCATCCCGCGACCGCGCCGGCCGCGCGAGGTAGAAAATCTCGTTGCGAGCATGGCACAACTGTCGGCGAAACCAGCGAGGCGATGTGAACAGCTGCGCCCAAGGGACGCGATCGCGCGCCGGATGGAAAGGGCGGCGCACGCGACGGCGACAAGCGCCTGGCGATGTGGCACGCTGGCGTGCAACGGCGGATGCGGGGGCATTTCGATGAGTATGACGACGAGCGCGGCGGGAGCACGGGCGGACAGGTTCGCGCGCTGGCTGGTGTTGCTGCTGGCGCTGGCGATCTTCATCCACTCGCTCGACCGCGGCAATCTCGGCCCCGCCGGGCCGTTGATCCGCGACCAGTTGCAGATTTCGAACAGCGCGTTCGGCGTGCTGCAATCATCCTATTTCTGGGTCTATGTCCCCGGGCAGCTGCTCGCCGGCTGGGTGATCGCGCGGCTCAATGCCTATCGCACGCTGGCGATCGGGCTGCTGGTGTGGTCGGCGGCGACCTTCCTGACCGGCTTCGCGGGCGGATTCGTCACGCTGTTCGTGCTGCGGCTGTTCATCGGGCTGGGCGAGTGCGCCGGCTTTCCGGCAAGCTCGAAACTGCTCGCGCAGCATGTGCCGGCGCACCGGCTGGGCTATGCCAATGCGCTGGTCGCGGCGGGGCTGATGCTCGGCAACGGCGTCGGCACGCTGGCGGGCGGGCTGCTGATCGCGCAGCTCGGCTGGCGCGCACTGTTTTTCGTGTTCGGCGCGGTATCGCTATTGTGGCTGGTGCCGTGGCTAGTGGTGACGCGCGGCCAGGCGGCGGTCGAGGCGGCGACGCCGATGACGGGCCGCGAACCGTGCTTCGGCGAGATCTTCGCGCGGCGCGAATTATGGGGCGCGTCGCTGGGGCATTTCGCGGCCAATTATCCCTATTTCCTGCTGCTCGCCTGGCTGCCGCTCTACCTCGTCAAGGCGCAAGGCTATTCGCTGTCGCAAATGGCGGTGCTGGGGGGCGTGGTCTATGCGCTGTCGGCGGGGTGCGGACTGATCGGCGGGGCGATCGCCGACCGCTGGATCGCGCGCGGCGCGAGCGTCAACCGGGTGCGCAAGACGATGATCGTCACCGGCGGCGTGATCAGTTTCTGCTGCATGACGGCCTGCACGCTGGGCGGACCGAAGCTGGCAATCGCCGGGCTGCTGCTGTTCTCGGTCAGCAACGGGCTGGGCAGCAGCAACGTCTTCGCGATCGGCCAGACGCTTGCCGGCCCGCGCGCGGCGGGCAAGTGGATCGGCGTGCAGAATGCGCTGGGCGGGATCTCGGGGATCGTCGGGCCGATGATCACCGGCTTCATCATCGATGCGACGGGGAGTTTCCGGCTGACCTTCGTCGTGGCGGCGGCGATTGCGCTGGTCGGGATTGCGAGCTGGCTGTTCGTGGTGCGGCGGATCGAGCCGGTGCGGTGGGCGGAGGTGTAAGGCGCGGCGGTTGCCGCTTCCGGAAGGAAGATTGCGTCGTTCGCGCCAAGGCGCGAAGATCAGAAGAGGATTTTTTCGCGCGGAGGCGCGGAGGCGCGGAGATGTTGCGCGCGCGGCTAACGGCGCGCGTGAGGGGCAGATGCCGCTGCCGTGGCGAGGAAGAGCGAAGCCGCGCTGTCGCGCGATTACTCACCGCGAACGGCTATTCTCCGCGCCTCCGCGCGAGCAAATCCTCTTTCTTCTTGCTCCACAGGCCGGGGAGCAGCGCGGCAACGGCGCCCCCGCTCACCCCAGCATCGCCACCGTCATGTCCCACAGCCGCGCCGCGCCCTCGTCACTGCACGCCCAGGGGCGGACATGCGCCCAGCGCGGGCTGGCGTCGGTGGCCAGTTCGGCAATGTCGCAATCCTCGCAATAGACGCCGCCGTGCCCGTCGAGTTGCGGGCTGAGCAGGCACCACAGGCTGGTCGCGGCGCCGGCCTCGGGCGATTTGAACATCGCGGCGACGGCGGGCGGGATCGAGCCGTCGGGCGCCTTCCAGCCGAGCGCGACCATTTCCTCGTCGGCGAGGTGGCGCTGCAACGGCGTGAAGATGCCGCCGGGATGGACCGAAAAAGCGCGCACCCCATCACCCTGCCAGCGCGCGTCCAGGCCGCGCGCAAACAGCGCGTCGGCGGTCTTGGCCTGACCATAGGCGGTCCATTTCTCATAGGCGTGGTGGTGGAAGTGCGGATCGTCCCAATGCACGTCGCTGCGGGCATGGCCGATCGACGACAGCGCGACGACGCGCGCGCCGCCCGCCGCCTTGAGGCTGGCCTCCAGCCCGACGGTCAGCGCGAAATGGCCGAGATGACAGACCGCGAACTGATATTCCCAGTCCTTGCCGACGCGGGTCAGCGGGCAGGCCATGACGCCGGCATTGTTGACCAGGCCGTGGAGCGGCTTGCCCGCCGCGGCATAATCGGCGGCGAAGCGGCGGACGCTGGCGATATCAGCCAGGTCCATATCAGCGATGACGACCTGACCGGTGACGCCCGCGAGCGCATCCTGCGCCTTGCCGCGCGAACGCGCCGGGACGGTGACGTGCCCGCCGGCGCCGGCGAGCGCCCGGACGGTCTCGAGCCCGATACCCGAATAGCCGCCTGTGACGATGTAATTGCGCCCGGTGAGGTCCATGCCGCCGACGATCTCGCGCGCGGTCGTCTTGCCGCCATAGCCCGAACCGATCGGATGCTGATCCTGTGCCGCCATGTTGTGTTCCTCCCCTAAACGCCAATTCTTGCCGTGCCGCGAATATGGCGCGCGCTGCATCAAAAGGCGATGGCGCGCGCACGATGGATTGCGCGCGCGGCGCGCGGCGCTAGGCTTGCGGCATGGCGCGTGGCGACAAGGTGACTCCCTCGACCGGGGGCAAATGCGGCTGCGCGGTGGCGGTGATCGTCGGCGTGCCGCTGATTGCGATGACGATGCTGATCGACGCGCTGGGCGATTGCGCTGCCGGGACGGCATGCCGGAGAGGCGCCGACTGGATATCGCTCGCGGTGGTGCTGGCGGTGGCCGCGCTGCTTGGGCTTGGCACTTGGGCGATGGTCAACTGGGTGATCAGCCGCAGCAAGCTGGAGCGCTGAATCCCCGTGAGGCTCGCTGACCGGTCGGGTCAGCGGGAAGGCGAGGACGACAGTTGCGCGAACGGCGCTGCCGTGTTGGCTTCCCCGGTGAAGTGCGCCGACCCTGCCATATGCCGGATGTGGCAAGCGGCGAGCGCCTATCTTACCCCGCCGCGAGGCAGCGATAGATCCGCTCATCCTCCATCATCGCAACGTTGAAACGCATATGGCTGGCGGCGTTTTGCGCCGCGCTGAAGAGATTGCCGGGCGCGAAGACGATATTTTCCGCCGCGCCGCGCCTTGTGAGGTCGAGCCCGTCGGGGCCATCGGGCAGGCGGCACCACAGGAACAGCCCGGCGTCGGGCTTTATCACCGGCACGATGCCGATCGCCGCGAGCCGGGCGATGGTGCGCGCGCGCGCCGCGCCGAGCCGGACGCGCAGCCGCTCGAGATGCCGGCGATAGTCGCCATCGACCAGCACGGCATGGACCAGCTCGGCGGACAGCGCGCTGCCCGACATGCCGGTCGCGATGCGCAGGTCGGTCAGTGCGGCGACCCAGTCGCGCCGCGCGGCGATGTGCCCGCAACGCACGGCGCCCGACAGCGATTTGGAAAAGCTGCCGACGCGGATCACACGGTCGAGCCCGTCGAACGCCGCGAGGCGCGGCGCCGGCGCGTGCTCGAAATCGGCATAGATGTCGTCCTCGACCACCACCATGTCATGCAGCTCGGCGAGCTTGAGGATGCGGTGCGCGGTCGGCGCCGAGAGCGTCGCGCCGGTCGGGTTGTGGACGCCCGAATTGGTCAGATAGAGCCGCGGGCGATGCGTCGCGAGCGCATCGGCAAAGGCGGCCAGGTCCGGCCCGGTCGCGCCATAAGGCACGCCGACCACCTTCGCGCGGTGCGCGCGGAGCAGCGCGTGGAAATTGAAATAGCACGGGTCGTCGACCAGCACCGTGTCGCCCGGCTCGATCAGGAAACGCAGCACCAGGTCGATCGCATGCGTGGCGGAGTCGGTGAGCAGGATCTGGTCCGGGCCGGCCTCCACGCCCTGGTCGATCAGCCGCCGTGCGAGCAGGCGCCGCAGCGCCTCATGGCCTTGCGGCGGGCCATAGTCGGTAAGCCCGTCGACAGCGCCGCGCGCGATCTGCCGCAGTGCCTTGCGGATCACCTGGTCGGGCATCCAGTGGTCGGGCAGCCAGCCACAGCCGGGCTTGAGCGCCGCCGGCGATGCGGCGAGCGATTGCCGCAGCATCCACAAGGGATCGACCTGCGGATCGCGCGGTGGGCCGGCCTCCGCCAGCGTGAGCGGTGCGAGCGGCGCGGCGACGAAGAAGCCCGCGCCGGGGCGCGATCGGATCACGCCCTCGGCGGCGAGCCTGTCATAGGCCTCGACCACGGTCGACTTGGAAAAGCCCGAGGTCTGCGCCATCGATCGCACCGAGGGGAGTCGTGCGCCGGGCGTCAGCACGCGCCGGTCGATCCGCTGGCGGACCTGCCGCATGACATCCTCGGTACGGGTCAGCCCCGCCACTGCATTGCCCACCGTACTGCTCACCTTGTCATGACAGTTTCGCGCAATTGTACTGCACCGTCCCTGTCGAGGCGAGTCACTTCGCAGCATGGCGCCGCGTGAAACGTAGCCAGCGAGGTGCCTGATGACCCATTTTCCACGGACCCTGTGCGGCGCGGCCCTGGTGGGCGCGCTACTGCTTGGCGCGGCAGTCCCTGCCAGCGCGGCCGACCGGCCCGGCGAGGTCACCGAATCGATGATGCTGCGCGGCGTGACCCGCAACCCGGCATCGCCGCAAGCCGCGACGCGCCTGCTCCAGCGCATCGGCGATGCCGCCATGCTGGTGTGCGGTGCGTCGGCGACGAGCCTCGCCGACATGAAGCGGGCGGTGCGCACCTCGCCGTGCTGGCACAATAGCGTCGCCGACACGGTGCGGCGGATCAACGATCCGTTGTTGACCGCCGCCTTCGCTCGCCATCGCCGGTGGTGATCGGCTAAACCCGCAACCTGCTCGCAAGGAATATATGATGCCCGATTTCCAGCTCGTCGATGTCTTTGGCCAGGGGCGCTTTTCGGGCAATCCGCTGGCGGTGATCAGCGGCGGCGATGATCTCGACGCCGACGCGATGATGGCGATCACGCGCTGGCTCAACCTGTCCGAGACGAGCTTCCTGCTGCCGCCGACCGAGCCCGGCGCCGATTACCGCGTGCGCATCTTCACGCTCGAACGCGAGCTGCCCTTTGCCGGCCATCCGACTCTCGGAAGTTGCCATGCCTGGCTGGCGGGTGGCGGCGTGGCGCGCGGCGACGACATAATCGTCCAGCAATGCGGCGCGGGGCTGATCCCGATCCGCCGCGCCGACGAACGGCTGGCCTTTGCCGCGCCGCCCCTGCTCCGCTCGGGGCCGGTCGACGAGGTCGAGCTGAAGCACGTCATTGAGGTGCTGGGGATCGCGCGTGACGCGGTGGTCGATGCTGTCTGGGCGGACAATGGGCCGGGCTGGATCGCGGTGATGCTGTCCTCGGCCGAAGCCGTGCTGGCGCTCCAGCCGCGGCTCGCCCGGGCGGAGCGTGTCGAGATCGGCGTGGTCGGGCCGCATCCGGCGGGCAGCGACACCGCGTTCGAGATCCGCGCCTTTTTCAGCGACCAGCATGGCACGCTGATCGAGGATCCGGTGACCGGCAGTCTCAACGCCTCGGTGGCGCAATGGCTGTTCGCCTCGGGCCGGGCGCGGGGCGGTTATGCCGCGGCGCAGGGCACGCGGCTCGGCCGCACCGGGCGCGTCCATGTCGAACAGGATGGCAACACGGTATGGATCGGCGGCGCGACGCAGACGCTGTTCCGGGGTGTGATGGGGTGAGCGAGGGCACGCTGAAGTCGCGCCCGATTGACCGGAACTCGTCGCGCGGCTAAACGGATTCCGTTATGACGTTGCGACATCAAACCATCTGAACTTCAGCCCGGCAGCTTTTGCGGCGGGGTGTTTCATGGTGGTCGTAAGCATAACGGTCAATGTTGTCCGCCTGTGAAGCGGGATATGTCGGTTCGAATCCGTCCGACCACCCCACGAACTGACTTTCTACGTTTTGCCGGATGACGCATTTGTCACTTGCCCGCATTGGGTTGCAGTGATGCGATCGACGCGTCGAGAACAAGAGGCAAGCGGATGCGCGCGCGATTGAGCGTCCTCGTGGTATTGGCGGCCAGCCCGGCCTTGCTGGGAATGACCGCACCCGACACGGCCACGCGCTTCGGACAGGTTTGTAGCGGCATCGAAACCGTCAAGTTCGGCGCGCAGCCGCCACAGCGGGCGGTCTACACGATCGCGCTGAGCATCGACCTTGTCGCGCGGCGCTATTGCTATGCGACGTGCAGCAGCGGGCAGAGCTATGCGATCGCCGATGCCGCAGCGTCGCCGGTCAAGCTCGCCGATATAGACGCGCCGGGACAGCAACGGCACATGCTGCTCGATCGCGGCACAGCGCGGCTGACCGACGACCAGCGCATGGTCATGGGGCCGATCGTCGTGGCCCGCCATGCGACCGCGACCTGCACGGCCGGTCCATTCAGGGAGCCGCCGGCACCGTGATGGCGAAGGCGACCGTGCGGTCCCCGCGGCCGCGCCGGCTTGTCGCCGTCGGGCTTTTCCGCTTCAATGACGCCCAACGAAAAGGGGCATCTCATGAAGTTACGGTGGGTGGCGCTGGCCGCGTCGTGTCTGGTCGCGGCGCAGGGTGCGGCTGCGCAGTCGCTACCCGCCCTTGCCGAGCCGTCGATCTCGGCCGACGGCACGCTGATCGCCTTCGCCTCGGGCGGTGACATCTGGGAAGTGCCGGCGGGCGGCGGGATCGCGCACCCGCTGGTCACCGATGCGGCAACCGAGGGGCGGCCACTCTATTCACCCGATGGACAGCGGCTCGCCTTCACCTCGACGCGCGGCGGGAGCACCAACGTCTATGTGCTGACCTTCGCGACCGGTGCCGTCACGCGCATCACCTATGCCGAGGCGAACGAGGAACTCGACGCCTGGTCGCCCGACGGCAAATGGCTGTATTTCGCCTCGGGCGCCAACGATGTCGGCCGCGTGCCGGACATCTTCCGCGTTTCCTCCGCCGGAGGCACGCCGGTCGAGGTGAGCCGCGAGCGCTATCTCGCCGAATTCCAGGCCGCGCCCTCGCCCGATGGCGGATCGATCGCGCTGATGGCGCGGGGAATCAGCAACGGCCAGTGGTGGCGCAACGGCCATGCCCATATCGACAATACCGAATTGTGGGTGAAACCGGTGGCGAGCGGCGCGCCCTATCGCCTGCTGCTCGCCGACGACCAGAAACATGCCTGGCCGATGTGGAGCGCCGATAGCAGCGCGATCACCTTCATGAGCACCAAGAGCGGGTCGGAGAATCTGTGGCGCATGCCCGTTGCCGGCGGCGCGGCGGCACAGCTGACCAAATTCGGCGAGGGCCGCCTGCTCTATCCGTCGATGGCGGCGAACGGATCGGCGATCGTGTTCGAGCGCGACATGGCGGTGTGGAAATATGATCCGCGATCGGGCGTGGCGGCGCCGGTGCCGATCACGCTGCGCGGCACATCGGCCGAGACGCCGCGGCGGCACGAGAATGTCGCCAGCTTCACGCGCATGGCGTTGTCGCCCGACGGGCAGAAGATCGCGGTGATCGGGCATGGCGAGATCTTCGCCGTGCCGGCCAAGGACGGTGGCGTGGCGCAGCGCATCACCACCAGCATCGGTGCCGAACGCGAGCTGGTCTGGTCGCCGGATTCGCGACGCATGCTCTACGTCACCGAGCGCGGGCTCGACCACCGGCTGGCCGAATATGACGCGCCGAGCGGGCGCGAGACGCTGCTGACCGAACGCGGCATCGCCTCGGTTCCGGCCTATGCGCCCGACGGCACGTCGGCGGTCTATGTGCTCGACGACAAGGATCTGCACCTGGTGACCTTCGCCGCGGCGGGCAAGCCGGCGAGCGACCGCGTGCTGTTCAGCGGCGCGATCGCCACCGACGAGCGCTCCGGCCCGCGTCCGGTCTGGTCGCCCGACGGGCAATATGTCGCCTTTCCCGTGACCGACCGGCGCGCCTTCACCAATGTCAGCGTGGTGCCCGCCGCGGGTGGCGCGGCGCGGCCGGTGAGTTTCCTCGCCAATGGCCAGATGGGCGGCATCGCCTGGTCGCCCGACGGCAAGTACATCCTGTTCGACACCGCGCAGCGCAGCGAGGATTCGCGTATCGTGCGCATCGACCTGTTGCCGCACGTGCCGAAATATCGCGAGGATGCGTTCCGCGACCTGTTCAAGCCCGGCACCCAGCCGGGCACGCCCGCCACGCCCGGCGACAGCGCGCCGACCCCTGCCCCGCAAAAGCCGTTGCCGGCGGCGGGCAAGGGCAAGCCGGGCGCGGCACCCGCCAAACCCAGGGTCGAGCCGGTGACGATCGTGTGGGAAGGGCTGCGCCAGCGCGCGACGATCCTGCCGCTCGGGCTGAGCGCCGACACGCCGGTGATCAGCGCCGACGGCAAGACGTTGGTGTTCACCGCCAGCGACCGCGACCAGCAGAATCTCTACAGCTACAATCTCGACGAACTCGCCGCCGAACCGCCGGTACCGCAGCAGATCAGCCAGAGCGACAAGCCCAAGGGCGACTTCGCGCTGTCGCCCGACGGCAAGACGCTGTTCTATATCGATGGCGGCAAGGTGATCTCGACGCCGCTCGAAGCACTCAAGCCCAAGCCGGTGGCGATCGCCGCCGACATGGACATCGACTTCGCCGCCGAGAAGCAGATCGTGTTCGACCAGGCGTGGAACGTGCTGGCGCACAAATTCTTCGATGGCGGGTTCAACGGACACGACTGGACCGCGTTGCGCGCACATTACCAGCCGTACATCATGGGGGCACGTACCCCTGACGAAATGCGGCGGCTGATCAACCTGATGATCGGCGAGTTGAACGCCTCGCATTCGGGCATCAACCGCCCGGGGCGCGGGCCGGGATCGCTGCCGAGCGACCGGGTCGGCGATCTCGGGCTGCGTTTCGACCGCGATGCCTATGAGGCGGGACAGGGGCTGGTCGTGCGCGAGGTCGTGCCGCTCGGGCCGGCGGCGATCGAGAAGGTGCGGGTCGGGGATCGGTTGACCAGCATCAACGGCGCGCCGATCGGGCCGCACGACAATCTCGACGGACTGCTCGAGAACAGCGTCGACCGGCGCGTCACGCTCGGCCTCGCCGGGCCGGCGGGGCCGCGCAGCGTGGTGGTGCGGCCGGTGTCGGTGTCGGTCGCGGCGGGGCTGCGATATCGCCAATGGGTCGACGATCGCCGCGCGCTGGTCGCCAATCTGTCGGGCGGGCGGCTCGGTTATGTCCATATCGCCGACATGTCGTCGGAATCGCTGCGCCAGCTCTATCTCGATCTCGATGCAGAGAACCAGTCGCGCGACGGCGTGGTGATCGACAT
Organism: Parasphingomonas halimpatiens; assembly: GCF_036663795.1. Classification (NCBI taxonomy): domain Bacteria; kingdom Pseudomonadati; phylum Pseudomonadota; class Alphaproteobacteria; order Sphingomonadales; family Sphingomonadaceae; genus Parasphingomonas; species Parasphingomonas halimpatiens. The sequence goes on along the minus strand of NZ_JAXOJP010000021.1, from coordinate 68,380 downwards.
CCGCAACAATAATGGCGGGTTCGTCCACGGCTATGCGCTCGACGTGTTCGCGCGGCGCAACTTCCTGACGATGACGCCGCGCGACCTGTTCCCGGTCCCCGGGCGGCAGGCGCTGGGGCAGCGTGCGCTCGGCCTGCCGACAGTGCTGGTGACCAACGAATCCTCGCTTTCCGACGCCGAGGATTTCACCGAGGGGTATCGCGCGCTCGGCCTTGGCCAGGTGGTCGGGCAGCCGACGGCGGGGTGGATCATCTTCACCGGCGGCGAACCGCTGATCGACGGCTCCGCCGTGCGCGTGCCGAGTACGCGGATACGCGACGGGCGCGGCCAGGACATGGAAATGCACCCGCGCCCGGTCGACATCGCGGTCGACCGGCCGCTGGGCGAGACCGATGCGGGCAGCGACGCGCAGTTGAGCACGGCGGTGAAGGCGCTGCTCGCGACGCCGGGACTGGGGGCGAGCAAGCCGGAGTGAGCTCGCGTCACGATCGGGGCGCTTAGACGATCCCGACCATTCGGCGAAGCAGCGCGCGTCGCTACGTGCAGCCAGCCAGCCCCGACAGATGCGCGAACAGTGCAGCGGTGTTGGCGTCCCAGGTGAAGCCTTCGGCGCCACGACGAACGGCCGCCGTCGCGGGCGGCGCGGCGAGCAGGTCGCGGATCGCGGCGGCGAAGGCCGGTACCTCGCGCGGCACGATGCGGCCATAAGCGGGATCGGTCACCACCTCCCCTGCCCCGCCGGCAGCGGTGATGACGATCGGCGTGCCGCAGGCGAGCGCCTCGACCCAGGCGTTGGCGAGTCCTTCCGACGAGGAGGCGAGCGCCATGACATCGGCGGCGGCGAGCAAGGCGGGGAGATCGGCATGCGGGATCGCGCCGAGCAGCTGGACGCGATCGCCGACGCCGTGCGCGGCGATCCGCGCGGCCAGCGCGCTACGCTCCGGCCCCTCGCCGGCAATCAGGAGCGTCGCGCCCGGAATGGCGGCGACGGCATCGATGACGATATGGTGGCCCTTACGCGGGATCAGCGCGCCGAGCGACACGACCAGCGGGCCGGCGATGCCGCGCGCCGCCTTGGCCGCCGCACGATCCGTGGGGACGAAACGGGCGAGATCGACCCCGGTATGGTGGACGCGGATGCGCTCGACGGGCAGGCCGATCGCGACCATATCGGCCTTCATCGCCTCGCTGACCGCGAGCAGCCCGTTCGCGGCCTGTCCGGCGGACCGGACCTGTGTCGCCGTTGCAGGGGAATGCCCCCAATGGTGAATGTCGGCGCCGCGAGCCTTGATCGAGACGGGGACGCCGAAATGCGCGCCCAGCGCGATCGCGGCGGGGCCGTCGGGGAAGAAGAATTCGGCATCGATCACGTCGAAGGCGAAGGTGCGGCGAATATCGGCGAGCAACGGCTGCAACGCACGGACGAGCGCGGCGACGTGGAAGCGCCCGCCGGTGCCGGGCAGCGTGGTGAAGCGCGGGCGCGAGGTTTCGACGCCCTTCCACAGTTCATGGTGCGGCAGGCCGGCGAGCGGCGCGAAGCGCGCGGCGCGGCTCAGCGGCCAGGGCGGCAGGCCGCGCGGCGCGACGACCCTGAGTTCGACATCAGGATGGGCAGCGAGGCCCAAAGTCTGGCGCTCGACGAACACCCCGAAATTGGGGCGCGTCGCGTCGGGGAACAGCGTCGAAAGGGTCAGGACACGCAGCATTGCGGGGGCTGGTGTAGCGCGGGAAGGTTAAGGGCGCGCTGCCGGTCGCAGCGCCCCTTATCCCTCACCATAGCGATCAGACCCGCCGGTCGCCCGGATAGGCGAACAGCAGGTCGCTGCCGGTATCGGCGGCGATCTCGCAGCGACCTTCGACCGTGAGGCATTCGCCGGCGCGCCACGCCACGCCATCAGCGACCCCCGCGCCGGCCAGCGGGATCAGCCAGCCGGTCATACCGGCCGGCAGTTCCACCACGCGGTGCCCGGCGGGCCAGCGCTCGAGGACGAATTTCGGCCCCTCGGCGAGAATCGTGCGGTCGTCGTCGGCGGGCGCGGGCGTCGGCAACGCGACGAACGGTACCGGGTCTGACACCGCGACGCCGGCATCGAGATGAAGCTCGCGGTCGCTGCCATAATCATAGAGGCGATAGGTCAGGTCGACATTCTGCTGCACCTCGACCAGCGTCAGGCCCGGGCCGATGGCGTGGATCACGCCGGCGGGCGAATAGATGAAGTCGCCGGCCTTGACCGGCTTCCAGTCGAGCAGATGCTCGATCGAGCCGTCCAGCGCGGCGGCGCGCAGCGCGTCCCTGGTCATCGGCGCTTTCGTGCCGAGCGCGATCGTCGCGTGCGGCTCGGCGGCGAGAATCACCCACGCCTCGTCCTTGCCTCGGCGGTAGCCGGCCGCCCGCGCGGCGGCATCGTCGGGGTGCACCTGGACCGACAATTTCTCGCTGGTGAAGAGATATTTGATCAGCAGCTCGGGCTCGGCGGCATGCGGCGTCTGGAACCACACCTCGCCAACAGGCGCGGCGCCGGGCGCGGGGTCGGGGAAGCCGGGCCACAGGTGGCTGCGGCCCCAGGGCTTTTCGACGCGCTTGGTGGCGAGCAGGGTGGCGGTCATCGAGAGCGAACTCCGTGTGGCTGAGGTAACCGTAGCCCGAACGTGCGGCGCACGCCAAGTATCCCCGCCACCCGTACCTCCCCGGCACGGGGAGGGTGTTCGAGCTTTGGCTTGCCCCCGGCAAGCCAAGATCGTGTTCGGGGAACACGATCTCGCTCGAACACATCCGCAGGATAGTGGAGGGGCTGGCTGGGCGGGCTGGCGCCTCGATCGGGGCGGCGCCTCGTTCTGGCAGCCGAACATTTGCCGATCACGGCACGGCCGCGTTCGACCAGCCCCTCCACCGCGCTGCGCGCGGTCCCCCTCCCCGTGCCGGGGAGGTATTTAGGAAGGCGCAGAATAACCATTGTTCGGCAACGCGACCCTGCGCTAAGGGTGCCGGCGATGCGTATCCCCATGTCACGCCCGATCGCGCTGGCGCTTGTCGCCGCCTCCATCCTTCCGATCGCCGGCTGTGCCTCGCGCAGCAAGGGGAAATCGGACCTGCCCTATGTCGCGCGCGACGTCGGCACGCTGTACACGGCGGCGCGGAGGTTCCTCGACCGGGGCGACTACAAGCTTGCCGCCGCGCTGTTCGACGAGGTCGAGCGCCAGCATCCCTATTCGGTCTGGGCGCGCCGCGCGCAGATCATGAGCGCGTTCAGCTATTATCTGGCGCATGATTACACCAACTCGATCCAGTCGGCGCAGCGCTTCATTTCGGTCCATCCCGGCAACCGCGACGCGCAATATGCCTATTATCTCGTCGCGCTGGGCTATTATGAGCAGATCAACGATGTCACGCGCGACCAGAAGATCACGCAGCAGGCGCTCGACGCGCTGGGCGAACTGACGCGGCGTTACCCCAATTCCAAATATGCCGCCGATGCGCGGCTCAAGATCGATCTGGTGCGTGACCATCTCGCCGGCAAGGAAATGGAAGTCGGCCGCTTCTACGAGACGCGCGGCCAGTGGCTCGCCGCGACGCTGCGCTTTCGCAAGGTGGTCGACGATTACCAGACCACGACGCACGTCCCCGAGGCGCTGATGCGACTGACCGAGACCTATCTCGCGCTCGGCGTCCCGGCCGAGGCGGAGAAGTCCGCGGCGGTGCTCGGCGCCAACTATCCCGGCAGCGACTGGTACAGCCACGCCTACAAGCTGATGAAGGACCATCCCGGCACGGCGATGGCCGAGGTGCCGACCGGCACACAGGCCGTGGCACCGGGCGCTCCTGGCACACCCGGCAGCGACCCGGCCAAGGCCGCGCCGAAGCCGCCGGAAGCCGCCACCGATCATTGAGGTCGGGCCGATGCCGCAAAATGTGCCGCCGGCGCATTTTCAGCTAGATTTGCCATCATGCTGACCGCGCTGGCCATTCGCGACGTGGTGCTGATCGAGGCGCTGGACCTCGAGTTCGGCGCGGGACTCGGCGTGCTCACCGGCGAAACCGGCGCGGGCAAGTCGATCCTGCTCGACGCGCTCGGCCTCGCGCTCGGCGCGCGCGGCGAGGCGTCGCTGGTGCGGCAGGGTGCGAGCCAGGCGGTGGTCACCGCGAGTTTCGACGAACCGCATGTCGACGGGCCGATCGCGGCGCTGCTCGCCGACAACGGGCTCGACGTCGAACCGGGCGAGCCGCTGATCATCCGGCGCATCGTCAAGGCCGATGGCGGCAGCCGCGGCTTCGTCAACGACCAGCCGGCCTCGGCGGCGTTGTTGCGCGAGCTGGCGACGCACCTCGTCGAGATTCACGGCCAGCATGACGATCGCGGCCTGCTCAATGCGCGCGGCCACCGCGCTTTGCTCGACTCGTTCGGCCGCATCGACACCGCCGCCACCGCCCAGGCCTATCGCGCCTGGCGCGCGGCGAGCGACGCGCTGGCCACCGCGCGCGCCGAACAGGACAGCGCCGACCGCGACCGCGAATGGCTCGAACATGCCGTCGCCGAACTGACCACCTTTGCCCCCGAGCCGGGCGAGGAAGAGATCCTCGCGACGCGGCGCGCCGGCATGCAGCGCGGCGAAAAAATCGCCGGCGACCTGCAGACCATCGCCGACCTGCTCGACGGCTCGGAGGGCGGGCTGGCGCGGTTGCGCCAGGCGGCGCGCGCGCTCGAGCGTGTCGCTGGCGACCATGACGCGCTGGGCGAGGCACTGGCGGCGATCGACCGCGCGATCAACGACGGCGCGCTGGCGCAGGACAAGGTCGATGCCGCGGCCGAGGCGCTGGCGTTCGACCCGGCGCAACTCGAGGCCGACGAGACGCGGCTGTTCGACCTGCGCGCGCTCGCCCGCAAGCACCGCGTCCAGCCCGACGCACTTGCCGAACTCCGCGACGCACTGGCGGGGAAGCTGGCGCGAATCGAGAGCGGCAGCGCCGGGATCGCCGCACTCGAACGCGCCGAGGTCGCAGCTGCGGCGGCCTATGAGACGGCGGCGCGCGCGCTGAGCGAAGCGCGGCTGGCGGCAGCGACCCGGCTCGATGCCGCAGTGAAGGGCGAGCTCGCGCCGCTCAAGCTCGACACGGCGCGCTTCGCGACGGTGGTGGCGCCGCTGCCGACGGAGAGCTGGTCGGCGGCGGGCAAGGACCGCGTCGAATTCGAGATTTCGACCAATCCGGGCGCGCCGTTCGCGCCGCTGGTCAAGATCGCGTCGGGCGGCGAATTGTCGCGCTTCATCCTCGCGCTCAAGGTCGCGCTGGCCGAACAAGGCGGCGCCGCGACGATGATCTTCGACGAGATCGATCGCGGCGTCGGCGGCGCGGTCGCCTCGGCGATCGGCGAGCGGCTGGCGCGGCTGGCCGGCGGCACGCAGTTGCTGGTGGTGACGCACAGCCCGCAGGTCGCGGCGCGCGGGCGCCACCATCTGCTGATCGCCAAGCGCCATGACGGTATCGTCACGCGCACCGGCGTGACCGCGCTCGACGAGGCACAGCGCCGCGAGGAGATCGCTCGCATGCTGTCGGGCGCGACGATCACCGACGAGGCGCGCGCGCAGGCGGAGCGCTTGCTGGAGACGGCGTGACCGTGACGATGGACTGATCGCACGACGGAATGGCGTGCGCATCGCCCAACATTTCAGCGCTGATCCTGCAAGAACACTTTTTTGGGCGGACGGCGACCATCCGCATTATCGTGAATTAATCACGCAAAATCAATTACTTGTCAGACAAAATGGGCTTGCAGGAACAGCGCCGGAACAGCCGTGAGAACAGCGGCGGAACAGCGGGGACAACAGCGCAGCAAACAGCCGGGAACAGCGCCTGGAACAGCCGGCCTGACATCCAACACCAACCATGAGAATGAGCCACCGCGCCGGTGCGGGCACCGTCGCGGCGCGATCTTAAAGCACCGTCGGGACGAGGGTTGAATCAGCGCACACTGCTCCAATGCCGCGACGTCGGTGGCGCGCTTAGCCAAGCCGGCGATTTGCCATAACGCGCCTAGAACGGCAGTTTCAGCGTCACCATGATACGCTTGTCGGGTTTGCCATCCGGGCTCTGCTGGGTCGCGACATAGGCGTTGGCCTGCCCCTGCCCGACCTTCGCGCCTAGGCCCGGGCCGGGGACCGGATCGTAGCGATGCGTCAACGGCACGAGGCGATAGCGCTCACCATGATCGATCCGGCCGCACACGACGACATCGCCATCCTCGACGGGCTTGGCGGCGCAGGCCGAGATCGCGTCGCGATGAACCGTCGCAACGGGACCGCTGACGGGCGGTGGGTTGGCGGGACCGGCGATGGACTGGGCAAGGACGAGCAATGCGGCGATCATGGACAGAAGCCTCCCGGTGACGCGAGACTGATACAGGGCAACGCCTCGCGCAACAGTCTTCATCGCATTGACGGCGCGGGATATTCGACGATAGTCATCGCCCATCGTAATCGCGCCGGGGGCAAGCATGGCGGACGCAACGATCGACCGGGGGAAGCGAAGATGATCGGCAGCGGCCGCGTCCTCGATGTGTTCGCAAACCAGTTCGAAGATGACGGCAAGGGCGGTTTTTTCTTCCGCCGCAACGGCGTTGGTCCGGCGGTCCGGGTCGGCGCGGCGGAGCGCGACCGCTTCGTCGAGGATTACCGACGCGGCTGGCGCCACATCACCTGGCTTCTGGTGATCGGCACGCTGGTAATATCAGCAATCAGTATCGGTGTCGTGTTGGCGCTGGACGATGCGTCCGGGATCTTCATCTACGTCCCGCTCGGCGTATGGATGGTCACCCTGCTGGCCGGGGCCTTGCTCTACGACCACCGGTTACGCATGACGCCCGTCCGCGCCCTCGCCGGCCGCCCGTCGGTCGGCAACGCCCGCAGTCGCGACGAGGCGTATGAAGTTCATTTCGTCAAACTGCGCTGGTCGCACATTTTCGCACCCGCGCTTGGCGGGCTTATCGCGCTGGCCAGCCTTACCCGCGACGTCGACATGATGCACGGCTGGGGTCGGCTGTGGCTCTTGCTCGGTGCTCTCATGGTCCTGATTTTCCTTTATGTCGCGGTTCGGAAATGGCAGGCCGCCAGCGGCAATCCTTCCGCTTGATCACAGGCCCGGCGCGCCGTAGCGATCGGGCATGACCGCCGCCACCGACCTGCCCGACGAAGCCGACGCCGCCGCCGAACTCGAGCGGCTTGCCGCCGAAATCGCGCGGCACAACCGGCTGTACCACACCGAGGACGCGCCGGAGATTTCCGACGCCGATTATGACGCGCTGATGCGGCGCAACGCCGCACTCGAAGCCGCCTGGCCGCAGCTGGTCCGTGCAGATTCGCCCTCGCGGGTGGTCGGCGCGGCGCCGGCCGGGCACCTTGCCAAGGTTGCGCATGCCCGGGCGATGATGAGCCTGGAGAATGCCTTTTCGGCCGAGGAGGTGACCGAGTTCGTCGCGCGGGTACGACGCTTCCTGAGTCTCGCCGAGGACGCGCCAGTCACGCTGACCGCGGAACCCAAGATCGACGGCCTGTCCTGCTCGCTGCGCTATGAGCAGGGCCGGCTGGTCCAGGCACTGACGCGCGGCGATGGCGCGGTGGGCGAGGACGTGACCGCCAATGTTCGCACCATCGGCGACATTCCCGAGCGACTGACCGGCCCCGCGCCGGCGGTGTTCGAGGTGCGCGGCGAGGTATATATGGCGAAGGCCGATTTCGCCGCGCTCAATGCCCGGCTGCTGAGCGAAGCCGAAGCAGCGGGCGATGCGGACAAGGCGCGGCAATTCGCCAACCCGCGCAACGCCGCCGCCGGCTCGCTGCGCCAGAAGGATGCGCGGATCACCGCCAGCCGCCCGCTGCGCTTTCTCGCGCATGGCTGGGGCGAGGCCTCGGCCGTGCCCGGCGAGACGCAGTTCGACGTGATGCACGCGATCGCCGGCTGGGGCCTGCCGGTCAGCGACCTGCTGATCCGCGCCGCCGACGGCGATGCGGCGCTGGCGCATTATGCGCGGATCGAGGCCGGGCGCGCCGACCTGCCGTTCGACATCGACGGCGTGGTCTACAAGGTCGACCGGCTCGACTGGCAGGAACGGCTGGGCGCGGTGGCGCGCGCGCCGCGCTGGGCGCTGGCGCACAAATTCCCCGCTGAGCGCGCGCAGACATTGCTCGAGCGGATCGACATCCAGGTCGGGCGCACCGGCAAGCTCACCCCCGTCGCGCGGCTGACCCCGGTCACCGTCGGCGGCGTCGTCGTGACCAACGCCACGCTGCACAATGCCGACGAGATCGCGCGGCTCGGCGTGCGCCCGGGCGACCGCGTCGTGCTGCAACGTGCCGGCGACGTCATCCCGCAGATCGTCGAGAATTTGACGCGCGACGAGCCGCGCGACCCGTGGACCTTCCCCACCCGCTGCCCGGAATGCGATTCCGACGCGGTGCGCGAGGAGGGCGAGGTCGACATCCGCTGCACCGGCGGGCTGATCTGCCCGGCACAACGCATCGAGCGGCTGCGCCACTTCGTCAGCCGCGGCGCGCTCGACATCGAGGGGCTGGGGCTCAAGCAGATCGAGGACTTCTTCCATGACGGGCTGATCCACAGCCCGGCCGACATCTTCCGGCTGACCGAGGAGCAGTTGCTGCCACGCAAGAAGGACGGCCGGGTGTGGTCGGCGAACCTGCTTGCCGCGATCGAGGCCAAGCGCAGCCCCGACCCGGCGCGCTTCCTGTTCGGGCTCGGCATCCGCCATGTCGGCGCGGTGACGGCGCGCGATCTCGTCAAGGCGTTCGGGACGGTCGAGCAGATCGCCGCGGTGGCGACGCGCGCCCATGACGAGCCCGAGGCGCGCGCCGAGCTGGAGGCGATCGACGGCATCGGCCCGGTCGTCGCCGAGGCGCTGATCGATTTCTTCGCCGAGGAGCATAACCGCGTCGCCTGGGCCGATTTGTTGTCGCAGGTGCACCCGTTGGCGTTCGTCGACGAGCGGCGCGAATCGGCGGTCAGTGGGCAGACCCTGGTGTTCACCGGCAGCATGGAGACGCTGAGTCGCGACGAGGCCAAGGCGCAGGCCGAGATGCTCGGGGCGCGGGTGGCGGGCTCGGTGTCGGCCAAGACCGACCTCGTCATCGCCGGTCCAGGTGCCGGCTCGAAGCTGAAAAAGGCCGCAGAACTGGGGATTCGCGTAATCGACGAAGCGGGATGGGCCACGATCGTCGCCGCCGCCCGGTGATGCTTTTTTGCAACGCAATATAATTCCTTAAAGTGTGACGGTGCCGCGCAGTTGACTGTCATCTACCGGACATATTTACGGAGCAAAGGCGCGCTCGTGATGCGGTGACACGAGCGCCGCGGGCAGAACGAATTGTCGTTCCAGACGCTCCTCCAGGGGGAAAGACAGACATGAAGACCAAGCTATTTACCGGGGTGGCGTTCGCCGCCATGATGATTCCGGGCGCCGCTTTTGCGCAGTCGACCGGTTCGACGGACATGGACCAGGGTGACGTCGTCGTCACCGCCGCGCGCCCGACCAAGGGCATTGCCGGTGTGCAGATTCCCGAAGGCACCAAGGCCAAGGGCGTGCTGACGCAGGAATTCATTGCCAAGCAGACCCCGGGCAACTCGATCCTCGACACGATCAACATGCTGCCGGGCGTCAGCTTCCAGAACAACGATCCGTTCGGTTCGGCCGGCGGCACGCTGACCATCCGCGGCTTCGATTCGAGCCGCATCGGCCTGACCTTCGACGGTATCCCGCTCAACGACACCGGCAACTATGCCGTCTACTCGAACCAGCAGCTCGACCCCGAGCTGATCGAGCAGGTCAACGTCAATTACGGTTCGACCGACGTCGACAGCCCCTCGGCCGCCGCTTCGGGTTCGACCGTCAACTATCGCACGATCGTGCCGACCGACAAGTTCGGCGCACGCTTCCTCGGTTCGGTCGGCGACTATAACTTCTTCCGCGTTTTCGGCCTGATCAACACCGGCGAATTCACCTCGCTCGGCACCAAGGCATGGTTCTCGGCCAGCTCGGCCAACAACCACGTCGTGTTCAACGATTTCGGCAAGATCAACAAGTCGCAGTTCAACGCGCGCATCTATCAGCCACTGGGCAGCAATGGCGACTTCCTGTCGCTGTCGGGCAACTACAACGTCAACCGCAACAACTTCTTCGGCTCGGCGCCGCTCCGCCAGGACACGAACGTCTACACGTCCTCGATCGTCGGTGGCGTGCCGACACTGGTCGCCGGCGCTGCCCGGACGCCCGGCACCGGCTCCGGCAACCGCTTCCCCGCCAGCCGCGACGAATTGCCGTATCACGTCGCGCGCTGTCAGATGGCTGTCGGGCGGACGGGCCTCGCTGATTCTCCCCTCAACGTTGCCGACGTAACCGCATCCAACAACGGCTCCGCATGCGGCAGCAGCTTCGACGAGCGTTACAACCCCTCGAACACCGGCAGCGTCCGCTTCGGCTCGAAGTTCACGCTCGCACCGAGCCTCGTGCTGACGGTCGATGCCAGCTATCAGTATACCAAGGCCAATGGCGGCGGCACGGTGACGGGCAGCGAACTCACCGGCACGCTGACCAACCCGCCTGCGACGCTGCGCCCCACCGGCAGTGTCCTCACGGGTTACCTCGGCTCGGTCAACGTCGGCCAGAACACCGGCAACACCCCGTCGCCGGGAGCTTTCAGCTACTTTACCGGCATCGACCTTAACGGCGACGGCGACAAGTTGGACACCGTTACCCTGTTGGCACCGAGCGAGACCAAGACGCATCGCTACGGCATGAACGCCTCGCTCCGCTACGAGATCAACGAGGACAACACGATCCGCGTTGCGTTCGCTTACGACCGTGGCAAGCACAAGCAGACCGGCGAGCTCGGCTACCTTCTGGCGAACGGCGTGCCGATGGACGTGTTCCCCGAGAACAACCCGATCAGGGATGCGCTCGGCAACGTTATGCAGAAGCGTGACCGCCTGTCCTATGCGACCCTGACGCAGGTATCGGGCGAATATCGCGGCAACTTCGGCGGCCTGACCGTCAACCTCGGCATTCGCGCACCGTGGTTCAAGCGTCAGCTCAACCAGCGTTGCTTCACCGTCGCGGCGAACGGCAATGTCGACTGTATCGACCAGACCCAGGTCGCTGCTTTCGCCGCCGCCAACCCGTACAGCTTCAACGCGACGACCAATCTCGTGACGGGCTTCCAGGCACCGAACTCGCGGACCTACAAGTATAACCGCGTGCTGCCGAACATCGGCCTGAGCTATAAGTTCGAGGGCGGCTTCATGGTGTTCGCGAACTATTCGAAGGGCATCCAGGTCCCGGGTACGGACAATCTGTATCAGGACATGTATTTCCCGACGAGCAGCGCGCAGGCCAATCCGACGCCGGAAACCACGGACAATTTCGACGCCGGCATCCGCTATTCGTCGCCAACCGTGCAGGCTGAAATTGGCCCGTGGTACACCAAGTTCACCAACCGCCTGGCCGGCGCGTTCGACCAGGACACCCAGACCACCATCTATCGCAACCTGGGTCGCGTGGACAAATACGGCATCGATGCGAGCATTTCCTATCGCCCGATCCGCGAACTCACGCTGTATGTCTTCGGTTCGTATCTGAAGTCGGAGATCAAGAACAACGTGCTGCTCGGCACGTGCAGCACGACCACCACCGCCAACTGCACCACGCTCGGCGCTCCGATCTATGCACTGACCGCCGGCAAGCGTGAGTCGGGTTCCCCGACCTACACCTTCGGTGGCCGCATTGCTGGTTCGCTCGGTCCGATCGACCTGGCCGTGCAGGCCAAGCGTACCGGCCCGCGTTACGTGAACGACCAGAACCTGCCCAACCTGCAGTGCACTGGCAGCGTGGTGAACTCGGCCTGCCCGACCACCTCGGTTTCGTACCAGGTCTTTGGTGCCAAGACGCCAGCGTACACCCAGGTCGACATCGATGCGCGGATCAAGATGGGCTGGGCGGGTCTTAACGACACGACCTATATCCAGCTTAACGTGCAGAATCTGTTCAACGAATATTATGTCGGCGGCTTCAGCGGCGGCCAGACGACCCAGTACACTGTGCCGTTCGTTCAGATCGGCAGCCCGCGCGCCTTCATCGCATCGCTCAACGTTCAGTTCTGATCGTTCGAGCAGGGTAGAAATCGGCCGCCGTCCCCCGGGACGGCGGCCTTTTTCTTGTCCGGCGCAGATCGGGCTTCGCCACAGCGCGATCGCGCGGTTTTGCGCTTGGCGCGCTGCCGGGGTAAGGCCGATGCGATGCCACTTCTCTCCACGCCCACGATCTTCAAACGGCCGTTCTTCGAGGACAAGGGCCGCGCCTTCTGGCGCCTCCAGGCCGCCGGGTGGAGCGGCTATCTGGTTCTGCGCAGCGTCTCGGCGCTGTCGGGCGGGCTGAAGCTGGACGCGATCGTGCCGGTGCTGATCGAATCGATCGTCGGCTATTGCATCACGCTGCTGCTGTCGGCGCTGTACGGCTATTACCGCTCCCGGCCGCGCATCGCCGCGATCATCCTGACGGTGCTGACACTGGCAGCAGCGACGTTGCTCTACGCGATTCTCGACGCGTTCAGCTTCTCGATGATGAAGCCGGTCGCGCCGGGGCTCAACATCAAGGCGGTGCTGGCGGCGCTGTTCCTCAACTTCACCGTGCTGGCAGGCTGGTCCGCGCTCTATTTCGGGATTAACTTCTACCTGATCGTCGAGGCGCAGGCCGACCAGATGCAGCTGCTCGAGGTGCAATCGAGCACCGCGCAGCTGGCGATGCTGCGCTATCAGCTCAACCCGCATTTCCTGTTCAACACGCTCAATTCGATCTCGACGCTGGTGCTGCTCAAGCAGACCGAGCGCGCCAATGCGATGCTCAGCCGGCTGTCGTCGTTCCTGCGCTATACGCTCGCCAACGAGCCGACGGCGCATGTCACGCTGGCGCAGGAGGTCGAGACGCTGAAACTCTATCTCGAAATCGAGAAGATGCGTTTCGAGCACCGGCTGCGCCCGAGTTTCGACATCGACGTACGCGTTGCGAAGGCGCGCCTGCCGTCGCTGCTGCTCCAGCCGCTGGTCGAAAACGCCATCAAATATGCCGTGACGCCGCAGGAAGATGGCGCCGAAATCGCGGTCGTCGCGCGGCTCGCCGGAGACAGGGTGCAGATCGCCGTATCGGACACCGGACCGGGGTTGCACGAAATGAAAGCACGTTCATCCCTTTCAACCGGGGTCGGCCTTGCCAATATAAGGGAGCGACTGGTGCAGGCTTATGGCCCCGACCATCGCTTCGAGACGCGGTCCATCCCGGGCGGCGGGTTCGGAGTGGAAATTGAAATTCCGTTCCAGCTCGAGGAACCGACAAGAGAGGTCGCATGACGATTCGAACGATTTTGGTGGATGACGAGCCCCTGGCAATCCAGGGCCTCGAACTTCGCCTGCAGGCTTTCGACGATGTCGAAATCGTCGAGAAATGCCAGAATGGCCGCGAGGCAATCCGCGCGATCAAGACCCACAAGCCCGATCTGGTGTTTCTCGACATTCAGATGCCGGGTTTCGACGGCTTCTCCGTCGTGCAGGGCCTGATGGAGGTCGAGCCGCCGCTGTTCGTCTTCGTCACCGCTTATTCCGACCATGCGCTCAAGGCGTTCGAGGCGCAGGCGGTCGACTATCTGATGAAGCCGGTCGAGGAATCGCGGCTCGCCGACACGCTCGACCGCGTGCGCCAGCGCCTAGCCGAGAAGCGCGGCGTCGAGGAAGTCGAGAAGCTGCGCGAGGTGCTGGCCGATGTCGCCCCCGAGGCGGCGGCCGACATTGCCGACGGCACCGACCAGGTGCAGGCCAACCGCTTCGAGAAGCTGATCAACATCAAGGATCGCGGACAGATCTTCCGCGTCGATGTCGACACGATCGAGCGGATCGATGCGGCCGGCGATTATATGTGCATCTATACCGGCGACAATACGCTGATCCTGCGCGAGACGATGAAGGATCTCGAAAAGCGGCTCGACCCGCGGCGTTTCCAGCGCGTGCACCGCTCGACGATCGTCAATCTCGACCTCGTCAAGGAGGTGAAGCCGCACACCAATGGCGAATGCTTCCTGGTGCTGGCGTCGAACGCGCAGGTGAAAGTCTCGCGCAGCTATCGCGACGTCGTCGCGCGGTTCGTGCACTGATAAAGACGTGCTTCCCCCGCGCGGGAAGCGCTTTCCTCGCGCGGCGCCTCAAAGTCCTTGGGGAAAGCGTCAATCTGGGTTAATCGTCGCGCCGCTTTCTGCGGGGGCGGAGCGGGACCGATGAGCGACAAGGCTGGTATCTTCGCACGGCTGCATCAGCCCGGCGATCCGGTAATATTGTACAATGCATGGGACGCGGGCAGCGCCAGGGCGGTCGTGCGCGCGGGCGCGAAGGCGGTTGCCACCGGCAGCTGGTCGGTCGCCGCGGCATGGGGTTATGACGATGGCGAGCAGGTGCCGCTCGACCTGGTGCTGACCAACGCCACGCGGATCGCCGATGCCGTCAGCCAGCCAGTGACGATCGATTTCGAAGGCGGTTATGCCGTCGCGCCGGACGATGTCGCGGCCAACATGGCGCGGCTGGCGCGCACCGGCGTGATCGGGTGCAATTTCGAGGATCAGGTGGTCGGCGGTAGTGGCCTCCACCCGATCGATCTCCAGGCGCGGCGCATCGCCGCCGCCCGGCGTGGGGCGGGTGCCACCTTCTTCATCAACGCGCGCACCGATATCTTCCTGCAGGCGCCGTTCGACAGCCATGATGACGCAATGGTCGATGAAGCGATCGCGCGGGCGCATGCTTATGCCGCGGCCGGCGCCAGCGGCTTCTTCGCGGCCGGTCTTGGCGATCTTGCCCTGCTCAGGAAGCTGTGCGCGGCGGTAACGCTGCCGGTCAACGTCATCCCGCTGCCGGGCGGCCCCGATATCCGGGCGCTCGCCGACGCGGGCGTGGCGCGGGTCAGCTATGGTCCGCGGCCTTATCGCATCATGCTGAAGGCCGTCGAGGAAGCGGCCCAGGCGGCGTTCGACTGGGATGCGGCACCCGCCCCGGCGACGCCAGGCAGGCCTAGTCCGCCGCTGCGTCCGCGGCGGGTCGCTCGAACCAGGCCTCGACCGGTCCCGACAGTTTGAGCGTCAGCGGCTGACCGTGCCGGTCGACCTTCTTGCCCAGCGCAACGCGAATCCAGCCTTCCGACAGCGAATATTCCTCGACGTCGTGGCGTTGCAGCCCCTTGAAGCGGATGCCGATGCCGCGTGACAGCGCGGACTGATCGAAAAAGGCGCTGCGCGGGTTGATGCACAGCCGGTCGGGCGGGGTGTCGGTGATATCGCTCATGATGGCGCCTCATGGCGCAAAAAGGCGCCCATTTCCACGCGAAAACGGCGCGGAAGCGATCCGCGCCGTTCGCTATCGTCCGCGGCGACGATCAGTCGCAGACGCGCACCCGCATGTAACGATCATAATAACGATCGTAGCGATTCTCGATCCAGCAGCGCCGGTCGTAATAGCCGTTGCGGCGGTAGTTATCGGCGTAATAGCCATCGTTCGGATAATAGCCGTGGCTGCGGTAATAATAGCCGTCATAGTCCGGGCGATAACCGCGATCGCGGTAATAGACCTCACGGTCACGGTTGTTGCCCGAAGCGATGGCAGCACCGATCGCCAGACCGGCGATGCCGCCGATCAACGCCGCGCCGGCGGCGTCGCCGTCACCATGGTGGCGATAGCCGCCACGCCAATGCTGTGCGTCCGCCGGTACCGCTGCACCCAGCGCCGTTGCTGCAAGCACCGCGCCGAGGCCGATCTTCTTTACAATGCCGTTCATGATGAAGCTCCTTCGTTCCAGCAAAGCCCATGTTCCGCGCCCTGACCAACGCCGGGTGGACCAGCTTGTTGCACCTGTTAGGCGATTCGCGCTGAACCGTCACGGAATGCGCCGTTCAGCCGTGGTTTAGGCGCGCGCTCGCGCTGCCGGGTGATTTTCGCCACGATCGAGCCACTTCGCCTTTTTCGGAAGCGAAAATGCGCTACGTTGGCGCGTGATGAATGCCGAACGATTCAACCGATTGACCCCGCGCCAGGCCGAGTGCCTGCGGTTGCTTGCCCGGCCGATGCGGCCGAAGGAGATCGCACTCGCGCTCGGCCTGTCGGTACGCACGGTCGAGGGCTATATCGCCGAAGCCGTCGAGCGGCTCGAGGCGAGTGGATCGCTGGCGGCAGCGCGGGCCTTTGCCGATTGGGAACAGGCACAGCGCCTGGCAGTTCCCCGCGCAACCTCGGGGGAAGCACCCCCGTTAAATCTACCCGGGCAGGATTCGCGGGTTGAAGCAACCGGCCCCGGCACCGCACCCAGTCCCTCGTCCGCCGCACCGGCTTTCGGTGCGACGGCGATCATCGGGAGGCAGGTCACCCTATCGAGCTGGCAGCGCAACGTCATCATCATCGCCCTCACCATCGGCACCATCGTCTCGGTGCTGCTGCTTGTCGCGGGCGGTGAAGGTATCGCGGCATTGCGCAACAGCTGGGTTGCCAACCACCCGACCTTGCATCGGTAGCCGCCGGCCTGGGCCGCGCGGCAGGGGGAGTGGAACATGAAGCATCTGCACAACGAACGTCTCGACGCCGGTCGCGCCATCGCCTCGCCGCTACACGCGCTCGAGGCGAGCCTCGACGTCGCCATCGGCCATGCCGGCGAACTGATGATCGCGATGTCGATGGGGCGCAAGCGCGCCAAGCTGTCGGCGGTCTATGGCGCCGACGCCTTTGATGCGCTGGGCGAGGCCGCTGCGGGGCTGTTCGCCGGTCGCGCCCGTACCGTCGCGCTGCATCGCACGCTCGATGGGCTGCGCGCTGATCTCGGGCTCCCGGCGCGAGCCTATGGCGACGAATCGCATAAGCCGGATGGCTTTACCGGCCTCGCCGCGGGACAGGCGGAGAGCGCGTCGAACACGGCAGCCGCACCGACGCTGCGCATTGCGATTTAAAGGAGCAAGACGGGTGATCCGGCACTTCGACCTGCTGCGTCGTGTCGCCCGCCGCTGCCTCCGGCGCGTCCCGATATCATGAACGGTCCGCTTGATTTCAACATCTTGCAGGCATTGGTGTCGGGATATGCCCTGTGGCGGGGTGGCGCGCCGGAGCGCTGGGCGGGCACATTGCTCGCCCTCGCCGCGGCAGCGACCTATTTTTCCTACACCTCATTCGAAGTGCGCTTCCGCTCGGTCGAGGCCGGTGTGCTGGTCGTCGATCTGACGCTGACCACCGCCCTGTGGCTGCTGGCGCTGCGCTCCAACAGGATTTGGCCGATGTTCGTAACCGCATTGCAATTCGCCTCGACTCTGGTGCACATCTCCAAGGCGGTCGATCTGGGCATGTCGCCCTGGGCATATCATTTCCTGCTCAAGATCGGCGGCTATCCGATCCTGCTCGCGCTGTTCGTCGGCACGTTCCGCCATGACGCGCGCGTGCGCCGCTACGGCGTGGATCTGCCATGGGCGGCATGATCATACCCGACATGCTGCAGCGACGCGACACCGCGAAGCTGCACCTGCGCGCCACCACCGCGCCACTGCCCGACGGCAGCATGGTTTTCGCCGATGTTGCAACGCGCGGCGATGCGGCGGCCGGCGCTGCACCGGGCGAGCGCGCCCGCGCGATCTACGAAGCACGACGGCGGCGCGACACCATGCTCGGTAACGCTGGCCCGCTGTTCCACGACCCGGCATGGGATATCATGCTCGACCTTTTCGTCCGAGGTGAGCAGCAGGAAGTGGTCTCGGTCTCAAGCGCGTGCGTCGCGTCCTGCGCACCGCACAGCACCGCACTGCGCTGTCTCAAGGCGATGGAGCGAAAGGGGCTGGTCGCGTTCGAGCGCGACCCATTCGACAAACGCCGCCGCTTCGTCGCGCTGAACCGCGACATGCGCGATCGCATGGCCGACTGGCTGGCGGAGTGTTAGCAAAGCCTGGCAATTGCGGCCCGGCCGGTCGCAGCGAGATCGCGCGACGATATCCGCTCGGTCTAGGCTGCGGCCGCTCTGGCGGCGGCGTGATCGAGGATCGTCTGCTCGATGACCCTCGCATTTCGCGCCCAGCCATAATCCTCGAGATAACCGTCCCAATCCGGGACAATGCCGTTTTCCAGCCAGTCGCAGAGCCCTGCGCGAATCGAAGCAACATCGTCGGGCTCGACCCATATTCCCAGGCGATATTGCTTTATCACGGTCTCAGTGGTCGCGGAGCCGCTCGAGATCAGGCACGGCTTGCGATAATTGACCGTCACGCCGAGTGCCGCGCTCGATGAGACGAAGCGGCGGGCATAGACCAGCAGCGAAAGATCGCTCGCCGCCATCAGATTGGCCGTATCCTCGACGCTGACAAAGCGGTTGATCCAGCGGCAGCGGTCCGCGCATCCCAGTTCGGCGGCAAGATCCTGATAGAAGGACAAGGGCCGGTTGCCGCCCGCCTGTTCCGAGCCGGCAACGATGAGATAGATATTGGGCAGATCGGCGATCGCCCGAATGACCAGGTCGATATTCTTGTTGTCGCGGACGTAACCGAACGAGGTCAGCATCACCGCGCCGTCCGGAATACCGAGCGAGCGGCGCACTTCGGCGGTCGTCTGGGTCGGATCGGGGAAATGATGAATGCCGTAGGGCAGCCAGACGACATCGACCGCGGCCGGGACCGGGACCGGATCGAAAGTGTGGACGAACACGGCATCGAGCATGTTGAACGCGACATCGACCGACCAGCGGTGCCACCAGGCCGGTCCGACGGCATAATCGCGTACCGGATCATGCAGCACGCTGAAGAAGCGTACGCCCGCACGTCGCAAGCGGCGCATGCGCCATGCCCAGAGCGGCGCGAGATATTCGCTGAAATGCGTCAACACGGCGTCAGAGCGTCGTTCGGCGACGTGCCGCGCCACGATCCGCGCATTGGCCAGCAACCCGGTGGCGATCTGAATCGCGCGCACCACTTTCCAGCGCGAGAAGCGGCGCGGCCTGGCATCATAGAGGACAGGCTTCACGACATAGGTCGGCGTGCGGCCATCGAGATAGGAAGGCGGGCACAGCAGCTCGACGTCGATGCCTCGCTCGACAAGCGCTGTTGCCTGATCATGCGCGTAATCGGCAATGCCGCCGGCGGCGAGTTCGCACCAGATGGTCAGCTTCATGTCATGGCCTCGATCAACTGGCCGGCCACGATATCGGGCGCAAAACGCTGCACCGCGCCGTTCGTCGCTTCGGCATGGCGCGCAACCATCGCGGGCGAGGCAAGATATCGCCCGATCGCGGCCGCGATCGCCGGCCCGGTGACCTCCGGCAGCAACAGCCCATCGACATCGTCGCGCACCACCTCGCCGCAGTGCCGCGACGCGATCACCGGAAGGCCGTGCGATGATGCTTCGAGCTGGGTCAGGCCGAAACCGTCCGACAGGCTCGGCAGAATGAACAGGTCGGCCGCCGCATAATGCGTCGCCGCGGCACTGCGCGAGACCGCGCCATGCCGTACGACCTTCGGGTTGGCGAGAATTTCGGGCGGGAAGTCGATCCCCGCGCCGCCGACGAGGTGGAACTCGACGGGGGCGGCGGCCAGCAACTCGGCGGCGTCGAGCAACGCGCCAATGCCCTTGCGAACCACCAGCGAGCCTAGGAACAGCACTCGCAGCGGCCGCGCCGCGTCGAACTTCGCGGGATAGTGCCTCGTCGCAACATTGCGCTGCGCATCATAGGCGAGCGGCACCACCGCGAGCTTGGCGGGCTCGATGCCCGCCGCCGCCAGCCCGTCGCGCGCCCAGGGCGAATTCACCACGACATGATCGGCAAGCGCGCATTCCTCACGCCAGCGCGACCAGTAAGCAGCGGGCGCGCACTCCCAGTCAGGCCGAAGTCGGGCCTGTCGTTCAACCGCATCGGCGACGATATTCTCTTCCGTGATCGCCGGGTCGATCTGGCCCAGTACCGTCCGGCAGCCCGCGTCGCGCGCCGCCCGCAGAATCTCGAGCGCAGCATAGCTATAGGCAAAAACCGTCGGCCGGTCCGCCAACAGCCGCTTGTCGCGCATCCGGGCGACGACATGCTTCTCGAACCAGGCGTTGCGCAGCATGATCGCCGGCCAGCCCGCCGGAGCTCGCCGCTGCAACCGACCGGCGAGCTCGAACGCGATGGCCGAGGCGGTGAAATGCTCGACCGGCGCAGCGGCAAGATCGGGTGAAAAGCGATCGGCGAACTTGCGCCCCAACGGCCCGGGAGCGCGCGCCGCGACGCCACCCGGAGGCGCCCATGCCTCGGTGACCAGCGCGCGCAGCAAGCCGCGGCGATGAAAGGCGCGGGGCAGGATATAATGCTCGCGTGCGCCGAGCTGGCAGAACAGCCAGGCATCGCTTCGCGCCATCACGCCGCGCCCCACAGCTTGTCGAGAAACGCCGCGCCCGAATGGCTCGCCCGTGCCAGCTCGGCACGCGCCCGCGCGGCGGCGCGATAGCGCGGATAGTCGTCGGCCATCTCGGTGATCGCCGCGCACAGCCCCGCCACGTCGCCATCATCCACCCCGGCGCCGGCGCCGACTTCGCGGACGAGATCCTCGCACCACGTATCGCGCGTGTAGATCACCGGCACGCCCGCCGTCACCGCCTCGACCGCCACCCCGGAGATGCGCGCAAAATAGGAGGCGCGGCGATAGGGCAGCAACATCACATCGGCCGACGCCACTGCCGCGTCATAGTCCTCGGAGGACATGGACTGCTCGATCAGCGTGACATGCGGGTCTGCGCGCAACGCCGGATCGGGCGCGTAAAGCGCACCGTCGGCATCATGGATCGGCGCGTTCCACTGGATGACGAAGCGCGCCGTGCCGTCGGGATGCGCGGCTCGATACGCCTTGATCGCCTCCTGCATTACATCGATGCCCTTTTCGAACCGTGCCGGTCCGAGGCAACTGAAGGTCACGGGCGCGCCGGTCGCACGATCATCAGCGGCGAGATCGTCATAGGCGGCGACGCGCGGACTCGGCCATATGTCGGGCGTGATGCCGCAGAGCAGGCGATATTCGGTCGCAAGGCGCGCGCTGTCGGTGACAAACAAGGCACGGCCGCGCGCAATCAACCCGGCATAGCTGCGCAGCGCATATTTGAGGATCGCGGTCGAACGCTTGAACACGGGTGTCGTGCTGCCCGGCGCGTACGACCCGGCATTGTTGCGGAACAGCAGCGCGATGCGCTTCACGCCACGCCCGCCATGGCGCAGCATCAGCAGCCGCCAGCCGATGACATGGTGGATCACCACCGTCGGCGCGAACAGCAGATCGAAGGGGCCATGCTCCTTCACGAAGCGGCTCATCACGCGGTAGACGTACCAATTGTGCTGTACGATCCCGAGATAGCGCCGCCACGCCTGCGGGTGGTTGTAAACCCCATCCCAGTTGCTGCGCGCGAACAGTGGATAAGCACCCAGTTCGGCAACGATCGCGGGGTCGGTGTCGGCATGGCAGACGACCAGCGTCTCGCCGCCCGCGCGCGCATTCAGCTCGGCGACCGATTTCACATATTCGTAGAAATGCGCCGCCTGGTTCTTCAGCGCCTCCTCGACGACGAGCAGGCGGCGGCCGGGACGTTGCGTCATCGAATCAGCCCAGATCGGCGACGCAGGACCCGTCCAGTCCTCCGCGCATGCTTTCGCGATAGAGATAATGGTAGAGCGGCGCCGCCTGCTTCGCGTAAAGCTCGCGCATCCGCCGCCGTGCAGCACCGCCAAAGGGCAACGCGATCACGCGCAACAGCCCGGCGAGCAGGGTAGCGGTCCAGGCGCGCAGCAGAAAGGCGCGCGGATGGGCGACCGAAGCGGCGATCGATGCATCGCACTCGGCCTTCAATGCCGGCGAGCACTGGCGCGCAGCCACCGCCTCGGCAACGACCTGCGCAGCGAAATCATGATAGCCATGGACCAGCAGCAGCGCGACGATCTTGACCAGCGCGCCCTCCCCGTGCGCCGCGATGCGCGCCTGCAAGGCGGCAGCGTCGCGGAAATAGATCACGTCGGCCCAGATCAGCTGCGGGCGCGAGCGCGGGCCGAGCACCTTGTTGGTGCGCACCCAATGCTCGCGGATCAGCTGGAACAGCGTGAAACCATGCCCGCGCAGGAAGATATCGATGTCGGCGAACAGCGGCGCGCCGATGTTGCGCTCGACGAACGCCGCCTCGACCTGCAGACCGATCGCACTGTCCAGCGCGCGCTCGGCGCCCTTGAGAACATCGAGATCGGCGCCCTCGACATCGGTCTTGATGAAATCGGGTGTCCACTCCGGGCGACCGGCAAGGCAGGTGTCGAGCCGGTCGACCGACACCTCGTCAGTACCCGCGCTCTCATGCCACGGCCAGGGACCGAAGGTGCCCAGCACCGCCTTGTTGGGCGGGTAGAGCGATGAAGCGAACGGCCCGACCGTCAAATGCAGCGTCTTGCGGCCCTGCTCGTTGGCCAGCGCGGTGGACAGCGCGAGCATTTCGAACGGGCCGTCGTCGCTATGGGTCTCGATCGAGCGCTCGTCGGGCTCGAATGTCAGGAAACGGCAGGTCCGTTCGCCCAGCTGGAGCCAGCGCGGATCGGGACCGAACACCGCGCCGACATCGACGATCGTCAGCGGGTTGGCAACGAGCCGCTCGCGAAGGCCATCACTCAGCCGCACCTGCCCCGAGGGTAGAAGCGCCTCGAAGAAGCCGTAAAATGCCGATTTGACCGCCGCCTTCACGCCGCGCCTGCGCGATCCAGGTCGGCATTGTACCAGTCGACGGTCTTTTTCAGGCCGTCGCGGATCGAGGTCTCGGCGGTCCAGCCGAGCACGTCACGCACCTTGGTGACGTCGAGCATGCGCTTGCGCACGCCGACGAACTTGTTGTTGTTGTAGACGATCTCGCCCTTGAAGCCCGCCGCTTCCTTGATCCAGTGCGCAATGTCGGAAATCGCATAGGCGTCGCCCATGCCGAGGTTGAGCGCCGGCTCGGTCGAATGCAGCGCCGCCTTGATGATCCCGTCGGCGGCATCCTCAACGAGCAGGAATTCGCGTTGCTGCTCACCCGTCCCCCACACCTCGACGGTGGGTGTTCCCGCCCGCGCCGCGCGGACGAACTTGCCGACCAGCGCGCCGACGACATGGCTGTTCTCGGCAAAGCTGTCGCCACCGCCATAGACCGTCGGCAGCACGACGCTGGTCGAGGTCAGGCCGTGTTCCTGCTTGTAGGCGCGCTGGCCGATCAGCAGCGCCTTCTTGGTAAAGGCATAGGCGAACAGATAGTCCTCGGGCTCATGCCCCCAAAGTTCGCTCTCGGGGTGCGGATGCTCGGTCGAGGGATAGAGGCAATAGGAGACGATCGACGTCATCTTCGCCTTGGGGAAGAAGCGCCGCCAGCCCTCCAGGATATTGATGTTGATCGCCATGTTGACGTGGAACTGCGTCGCCGGGTGATGCACCGGCCAGTCCCCTGCCTTGTAGAGCGCAGCGAGGTGGATGATGTGATCGCACTCGAAGGTCCATTGCAGGTTCTCGAGATACGACCACAGCGCATCCTTGTCGGCCAGATTGACCGCCTTGCTGCCCAGCGCGACGATGTTCGCCTCGGGAAAGCGCCGGGCGATCTCGCGCACCAGCGTCTGCCCGACGAACCCCGTCGCCCCGGTAACGATGACGTTCTTCATCGCCTCACTCACGCTTCGCGCACGCCACCCGGGCCGAGGATCTGCACTTCGGGCACCGGCGTGATGAAGCGACCGCCCGCCTGCAGATAGGCCTCGTTCTTCTTCAGCAGGAAATCGAGGAAGTTCCAGGCCAACACCAGATAATAATCGGGCTGCTGCGCGACCGCATTCTCGTCGATGACGGGGATATGCGTGCCCGGCGTGACGCGACCGATCTTGAACTCGTTGACCTCGGTAACCGCCTGGACGAGGTCGGGGCCGATATCGGCATAGTTGAGCACGGTCGAACCCTTGACCGGCGCGCCCAGCCCGTAAACCGTCTTGCCCTCCGCCTTGAGCTTTTCGAGCAGCGTGCGCAGCTCGGCCATGTTGTGGCGGACGCGCGCGGCGAAGTCCTCATAGGTCTGCAGCTTGAACAGGCCGGCGGCTTCCTCGGCGGCGACCGCCGCGGCGACCGACGGGCTCTCCGCGATCGGATTCTCTTCGCGGTAGACATAGAGGATGAAACTGCCGCCATGGATCGGCGAGAACTCGACATCGCGGATCGCCAGGCCATGCGCCGCGAACAGCCGCCGCAGCGGGCCGACCGCATGGATGCAGCTATGCTCGTGGTAGAAATGGTCGAATTCATTGTGCTCGATCAGGTCGAGGCAATTGACGCCCTGCACCACGAACACCGTGTCGGGGCCCATCACCTCTTCCAGACCGGCGACGAAATCGTGCAGATCGGGGACGTGGTAGAACACCGCGGTCGCGGTAATCGCATTGGGCTTTACGCCGAGCTGCTTGAGCGACTTGCCGGTCTCATGGCACCAGAACTGGCGGAAGACGGTGACACCCTGATCGCGCGCCAGCAGGCCGGTGCGTTCGGACGGGTCGACCCCGAGCACGCGCATGCCCTGGCTGGCGAAAGCCTTGAGGAACGTCCCGTCGTTGCAGCCGACATCGATGACGAGATCATTCTCCTTGAGACCGATCTTCTCGACGATGTGCGGCGCAAGCTTCTTGAAGTGCGACACCACCGGCGCGTTGCGCCCGGTGATATAGGCATGGTCGTTGAAGAGCACCTCCTGCGACGGAAATTCGCTGATCTGCACCTGCCAGCAATTGTCGCAGACCATCATCGCCAGCGAGAAGCTGACCTCCTTGTCGAGCTCGTCGGCGTAGAGGAAACTGTTGCCGTTGGGCTGATCACCCAGGTCGATGAACTCGTGAAGCCGCGCTTCGCCACAATTCATGCACTTCACACGCTTCATGCTCATCCTCGCAAAAGCAATTCGATCCGAATCCCGGTCGCAGGGGCGCGATAGCGGATCGCAACCCCCACGTCTCTCCCCGCTTACCGACCGATCGGCTCGTAACCGATCATTCTAACGCCCTCGGCCTGTGCCGCCGACATCGGCCCGGCCGCAAAGCTGGGCGCGAGACGCGTGCCGGTAAGGCGCAACCGCAAACCGGCGCGCGCTTCCCGTAGTCGGATAAGCAGGCGCCTTACAAGATGATTGGGCACCAGCCCCGCCTGATAACGGATTGCCCAGCCCGAAAGACGCCACCAGCGCCGCGCGGCGAGCGACGCCACCCGCGGGTGCGCGGCGAGCAACCCATCGACGGTGTCGTACAGCCGTGCGCGGTCCTGCCGGCGCTCGGCGGCATTATCGTTCGACGCGCTGATCTGATTGTCGGGATGCTGGCGCACCAGCACCATGCCCCCGGCCGCATGCACCAGGCGCGCGCCGCCGAGCATCGCCCGCGCGATCAGTTCGAGATCTTCTGCAGTGCGCGTGGCCGTCGGATAGCCGCCGAGGCGGTCGAGCAGCGACCGCCGGATTACGCAGCACGGCACGAACAGCAACCAGCCGCGCAGGAACGCGTCGATCGGCGCGTCAGACACCGGCCCTTGCTGGTAGACCAGGCCATCGTAACGCGCCTCACCCTTGCCGAGCCACGCCTGGATCCACGGGCCGTAGGCAATATCCCCGCCGCTCGCCTCGAGCGCACGCACCTGGCATTCCATTTTGTCAGGGGTGCATAGGTCGTCACTGTCGAAGAACTGGATATAGTCGCCGGTGGCGATCGCCAGGCCGGCGTTGCGCGCCGCGCCCGGGCCGGCATTGTCCTGCTCGATCAGCCTTATGCGATCGCCGAGCGAGCGCAAAAAATCGACCGAACCATCGCTCGACCCATCATCGACGACGATGATCTCGTGCGGGGTCAGCGTCTGCCGTTCCATATTGGCGATGGTCTCGCCGATCATTCCCGCACGATTGTAATTGGGGATGATCACCGAAACGCGCGGCGCCGTCATCGTTCAGGCGGCGCCCTGTTCGACCAGTTCGCGGAAATAGGCGATCGTCTTGGTCAGCCCTTCGCGCAATTGAACCTTGGGCTCCCAACCAAGCTTTTCCCGCGCGATGGTGATGTTGGGCTGACGTTGCTTGGGATCGTCCGCCGGCAGCGGCAGGGTGGTCAGCTGCGAAGCCGTATCGACCTGCGCCAGCACCGCTTCGGCAAGTTCGCGCATCGAGAATTCGTTGGGGTTACCGATATTGACCGGCCCGGTGATCTCGGGCGGGCTTTCCATCAGCCGGATCAGCCCGTCGACCAGATCCTCGACATAGCAGAAGCTGCGTGTCTGCTGGCCATCACCGAAGATCGTGATCGGCTCGCCCTTCAGCGCCTGGACGACGAAGTTCGAAACGACGCGCCCGTCTGCCGGGTGCATGCGCGGGCCATAGGTATTGAAGATCCGCGCAACCTTGATCTCGAGATCGTGCTGGCGGTGATAGTCGAAGAACAGCGTCTCGGCGCAGCGTTTGCCCTCGTCATAGCAGGAGCGGATCCCGATCGGGTTGACGTGGCCCCAATAATCCTCGGTCTGCGGATGGACGTTCGGGTCGCCATAAACCTCGCTGGTCGATGCCTGCAGGATGCGGCAGCGCAACCGCTTGGCGAGACCCAGCATGTTGATCGCGCCGTGCACGCAGGTCTTGGTCGTCTGCACGGGGTCGTGCTGATAGTGCACCGGCGACGCCGGACAGGCGAGATTGTAGATCTCGTCAACCTCGACATAGACCGGGAAGCACACGTCGTGGCGCATGAATTCGAAGCGCGGATTGGCGTGGAGATGGTCGATGTTGCGCTTGGTGCCGGTATACATGTTGTCGAGGCAAAGCACCTCGTGCCCGGCATCGAGCAACCGGTCGCACAGATGCGAGCCGAGAAAGCCTGCCCCGCCGGTCACCAGAATACGCTTCCGGCTGCTATAAGTCCGCGCCATGATTTTTCCCTTCAGCTGCCGAGACCGCGCGCGTCGTCATGATGGTCGAGGAACCAGCGATAGGTTCCTGCCAGCCCCTCTTCGAGGCCATAACGATGGCGCCAGCCCAACGCATTGATCTTGCTCACGTCGACGAGCTTGCGCATCACCCCATCGGGCTTGCTCGCGTCGAATACCAGGTCGCCGTCGAAGCCGACGACGCGATTGACCGTCTCGGCGAGCTGGCGGATCGTTACCTCCTCGCCGCTGCCGACATTGACGATCTCCGGGTCGGAATAATGCTTCACCAGAAACACCAGCGCATCCGCCAGATCGTCGACATGAAGAAATTCGCGTTGCGGCCGCCCTGAACCCCAGATCGGCATGGTGGCGTCGCCCGCCAGCTTGGCGGTATGCGCCTTGCGGATCAGCGCCGGGATGACATGGCTCTGCTGCAGGTCGAAATTGTCGCCCGTACCGTAGAGGTTGGTCGGCTGCGCGGAGATGAAGTCGCAGCCATATTGCGCGCGATACCCCTGGGCGAGCTTGATCCCGGCGATCTTGGCGACGGCATACCATTCGTTGGTCGGCTCGAGCGGCCCCGACAGCAATGCGCTTTCCGGAATCGGCTGCGGGGCGTCGCGCGGATAGATGCAGGCCGAACCGAGGAACAGCAGCTTGCGCGTTTCATTGCGCCGCGCCGCCTCAATGACATTGGCCTCGATCATCATGTTTTCGTAGATGAACTCGCCGGGGAAATGGCTGTTCGCCCAGATGCCACCGACCCGCGCCGCGGCGAGGAACACGACATCGGGCTTGTTGGCCGCGAACCACGCCTCGACCTGGTCCTGGCGGCGCAGGTCCATCTCGGCGCGCCCGGCGCTGACCAGCGTACAGCCTTCGCTCGCCAGCCGGCGCACCAGCGCGCTACCGACCATCCCGCGATGGCCGGCGACGAAGACGCGCTTCCCCTGCAGATCGAACATCGCGTCGCTCAAGAGCCGGTCTTTCCTTCGCGCTTCATCGTCTCGACATCGGAACGGACCATCTCCGCAACCAGTTCCGGCAGCTTTACCGTTGCCGTCCAGCCGAGCTTTTCCTTCGCCTTGGCCGGGTTGCCGATCAGGATGTCGACCTCGGTCGGACGGAAGTAGCGCGGGTCGACCTTGACCAGTTCGCGGCCCGTCGCAGCGTCGCGACCGACCTCGTCGACACCCTCGCCGCTCCAGGCAATCTCGATAGCGACCTCGCGGAACGCCAGCTCGACGAATTCGCGCACGGTGCGGGTCTCGCCCGTCGCCAGCACATAATCGTCGGGCGTGTCCTGTTGCAGGATGCGCCACATGCCCTCGACATAGTCGCGCGCATGGCCCCAGTCGCGCTTGGCGTCCATGTTACCGAGATAAAGCGTGTCCTGCAGCCCGAGCGTGATCGCGGCGACGGCGCGCGTGATCTTGCGTGTAACGAAGGTTTCGCCGCGCAGCGGGCTTTCATGGTTGAAGAGGATGCCGTTCGAGGCGTGCATGCCATAACCCTCACGGTAGTTCACCGTGATCCAATAGGCGTAGAGCTTGGCGGCGGCATAAGGCGAGCGCGGATAGAAGGGTGTCGTCTCGCTCTGCGGTATCTCGCGCACCCAGCCGTAAAGCTCCGACGTCGACGCCTGATAGAAGCGCACCTTGTCGGTCATGTTGAGCAGGCGGATCGCCTCGAGCAGGCGCAGCGTGCCGATACCGTCGGCATTGGCAGTATATTCCGGCGTGTCGAAGCTGACCTGGACATGGCTCATCGCCGCGAGATTGTAGATCTCGTCGGGCTGCGTCTCCTGGACGATGCGGATCAAATTGGTCGAATCCGTCATGTCGCCATGGTGCAGCTTGAGCTTCACGCCCTTTTCGTGCGGATCCTCATAGAGATGATCGATTCGGCCGGTGTTGAACGACGACGAGCGGCGCTTGATGCCGTGCACCATATAGCCTTTGGCGAGCAGCAACTCGGCGAGATAGGCACCGTCCTGACCCGTAATGCCGGTAATGAGCGCCGTCTTGGTCACAGAAACCCCTTAAAGATGTGCCAGCACCGCTGGGAGCGGCCGCTGCATAGCGGCGCATGCTGCATTGCGATACAATATTCAGATGGTGCGCGTCACGCCGCGAGATGCCGGGCGGGCGCCGCGTCTTCCTCGGCCAAAGGCGGTGGTGGCGGTATCCTTCCCGGCCGCGCCATGATCGCGCAGCACGCCACCATCACCGCGAGGATCGCGGCGGTCCGCGCCGGATAATCGACCAGGCTGTGCGCCAGAATCACCGCCGAGCTGATCGTCGCCGCGCGTGGCAGCAAGCCACTGTCGCCATCGCGCCAGATCGCCACCGTCCGCCACGCCCACCAGCCGAGAAATGTGACGATCAGAATCGCCCCGGGAAGGCCGAGCTCGAGCACGAATTCGAGATAATCGTTATGGGCGTGGTTGACGAAAATCGCATCGACGGCGTGTGGATCCTCGAACGCCGGGAACACCGTGATGAAGCTGCCAAGACCGCTGCCGAACGGGAAGAAGCTGCCGATCGCGGCGAGCGTGTGCCGATAGAAGCCCAGCCGTGACGTCGGCCCCGCATCGAGCGAGGTCTTGGCATAGCCGGCCAGGATCGGACTGTTGAACGAAAGCGCGACGAACACGCCGACCAGCACCAGCGCGATCAGCGCGCCGATCAGCAGGACTCGACTGTCACGCCCGCGCCGCGCCAGAAAGTAGGAACCGAGCAACGTCGGCACGAGTAGCCCCAGCCCCGCGATCGAGCCATCGACGATCGCGCCGAGCAACAGCAGCACGCCCAGCGCGCCGAGTATGACCGTGTCTGCCGCCCAACCCTCGACCCGGCCGTCGCGCGCGCGCACCGTCGCGACAAGCGCCGCAAGAAACGGCACTGCGGTCAGCACCAGGGTCGCAAGGTGGTTGCTGTTGGCGAAAAAGCCGACCGGCTGACCGCGATTGGTGCTCGTATAGAGATAGAGCGGCGACGAGTCGCCGTTGACGAGCTGGATCAGGCCGATCAGCACCGACAGCGCGGCCATCACCGGCAGCGCAAGGGCGAAGCCGGCAAGGCTGCGATCGTCGGCGCGCACGACAAGCACGAACATGCCGGCTGCGACACTCACGCTCAGCAGGCTTGCCATCGTTGCGGCCGGGTCGATCGACAGCGGCAGCGGCGGCACCGGCGCGCCGATCAGGGTAAAGCCGCGCACCAGCGGCGCATGGCCGGGCAAGCTGGACCACAAGCCTGCCGGCAGCGGGACCATTTGTGCCAGCGCGACGAGCACGAAGGCCACGCCAAGCCAGATGAGCATGCGTTCGGCGAAGGTCGAAGCGCGCTGCAGCGGCCGCATGGCCGCAAAGAACAGCAGTCCCGCGCCGCCAAGTTGCAGCAGGAGATTGGGGATCACCCCCGCGGCGGTCGCGCCACCCAGGATGATCGCCGCGACGAGAAACCCGGGCAGCATGAGCGCGCGCGGCTCGAAGGACGGCACCAGCGCAGCGCGGCGCGACCGGCCTGACCGATGCGAGCGGCGCGATCGCGTTGATGTTGCCATTACGAGCCCTTCCTGATCGCAACGCGCGCGATCGTCACCGATCGCGACTGGGGAAAGGTTCCAAGGGTCGCTTCGATCGACAATAGCTGGGCGTTGCAACCTTCCGGCACGGTGAAATGGACCGCGTGTCCGCTTGCGCGGTCGCTGAGCCCCGCGATCGGCAGGTCGAGAATCGGCTTGTTGGCGGGCAGGCAAAGCAGTCGCCATCCCAGCGCTCCGCCATCGGCCACTTCGCCCGAGCCTTTCGCGACATAGTCGAGCGTATAGGTGCCGGGCTTGAGCAAGACCGTCTGGGACGCGAGCCTGGCGCTTTTCGCGCCGGGATAATCGAGGCGCAGGCCATTGCCGCGATCGATCCCGACCGAGGCGACATCGCCATCGTTGAACGTCCAGTTGAAGGGCTGCGGACCGGGCAGGCCGACGAAGGTGCCGTCATAGACCGACGCGACCTTGGTCAGGGCGTCCTGCGGCAGGAAGTTGATCCAGGCGAGATACGCACCGTCATAATCGCCGCGCCCGATCAGTTGCAGGATCAACCCGCCCTGCGCGCTGTCGGCACCGGCGCCGACCTTGCCGGCGGTTCCCGTGCTCAAACGAAAGATCCGCGCGGGATCGACGCCACGGGTCGTCAGATAACCGAGAAATTCGGTCCGCCACGACACGCCGCTCGCCAGCGCCGCGGCCAGCGGCTGCTCGGCGCGCGGCTGCCGCGCAATTTCCGCCAGCACCGGAAAATAGGCGTTGCGTTGCCCGACATCGACCGACATCAGCCGCTCGATCTGGCCGACCGCGGTCGCCAGATCGGTGCGCCCCAGCGCGTCCGCCATCAGCCAGACACGCGCCGAAGTCGCGCGCGGATCACGCCGGACGACTTCCTGCATGATCGGTCGGGCCGCGTCGCGGCGCCCGGTCAGCGTGTCTTCGAGCGCCTTCTGCGACAGCGCGTTGCGATCGAGCGGGCGTTGCGCCAACCGCGCGGCCGGAGCGCCGAGCGACGTCGGCGCGGTCGGACGCGCCTGTTGCGGATCGAGCATCGCGGCGGTCATCGCGCCGAGATAGCGCTTCTCCGTCTCGATCCGCGCAGCCTTTTGAAAGGCGTGGATCGCCGACGACAGCGCCATCGCCGCAATGGCAAGCGATATCGCCCCCGTAACAATCAATCGTGTCGTCCGACCAACCATTGCCATGTCCCGGGGTCCTGGCAATGTCGTCAGGACAGCTGAATGCGACGCGCACCGCCATCGTCGCCCGCGGTCAGGCCATATTTATAAGCGTCGCGACCATAGCCGTAACCATAGCCATAGCCATAGCCATAGCCGTAACCATAGGCGCTGGTCTTGGGATCGAACTTGGTCAGCACCGCACCGATGATATGCCCGCCGGTCGAACGCAGACGGTTGATCGTGTTGCTCACCGCCGGGCGACGAATCGCGCCCGACTGAACGACGAGCAGCGTGCCCTGACACATCGACGCGAGCAGCGGCGCGTCGGCCAGGCCGAGCACCGGCGGGGCGTCGATGATCACCATGTCGAAGCGCGACATCGCTTCGTCGAGGATCGCGCGCATGCGGTGGCTGGCGAGCAGCTCGGCCGGGTTGGGCGGCACGCGCCCAGACGACAGCAGGAACAGGTTCGCGCTGCGCGTCGCGCTGACATGCGAGACGAGACTCGAATCGCTGGTCAGCAACGCCGACAGGCCGACGGTCTTGGCCTTTTCGCTATCCTCGATGAAGAAGCTCGGTTTGCGCATGTCGGCGTCGATCAGCAGCACCGTGCGGTCGAGCCGCGCGAAGTTCTGCGCGATCGCATAGCAGGTGCTCGACTTGCCCTCGGCCGGCTGCGACGAGCTGACGAGCAGCGACTTGGGCGAACCGCCGCTGGTCGAGAACTGGATCGCCGCGCTGATCGAGAAATAGGCTTCCGACACCGGCGATTGCGGATCGGCGAGTTGCTCCGCGATCGTCTCGCCCTTGGCGACGACCGGAACCACGCCGAGCACGGGCACCTTCAGCTTCTGCTTGACGTCTTCCGGTGCCTTGACCGTGTCGTCGATGAACTCGATCAGATAGGCGAGTGCGATGCCGATGCCGAGGCCAAGGAACACCGCCAGAAAAACGTTCTTGAACAGGTTGGGCTGAAACGGGAAACCCGGCACGTCGGCACGATCAACAACCGACACCGTCGTCGCGCCGACCCCGCTGGCCACGCTGATGTCTTTCAGTTTCTGCAGCAGCGCATCATACACCGTCCGGTTGGTGTCGACTTCGCGCTGCAGGATGTTGAGCTTGATGCTGCGCTCCTGCGTGTCGAGCACGGCGCCCTTCAACTGGCCGACCCGCGCCTTGAGCGCGCTCTCGCGCGCCAGCGCGGCCGTATAGTCCGAACATACGCCGCTCGCGATGCCGCCGCCCTGCTGTCGCAGCTGCGTGTCGATCGCCGCGATCTGCGCGCGCAACTGCACCATTGCCGGGAACTCCGGCTTATACAGCGTCAACTTCTGGTCGTAATCGGCCTGCAGCTCGGACCGCTTGGTGCGCATCGCCTGCATCGCCGAATCGCGCTGGATCTCGCTACCCGACTGGCCCTGATGGCAGCGGGCCGCCGCAGCGATCCGGTCGCTCGTCGCCGCCGACAGGGCGGAGTTGATCGACACCATCGAACTGCCCTCGA
This sequence comes from Parasphingomonas halimpatiens, assembly GCF_036663795.1. Classification (NCBI taxonomy): domain Bacteria; kingdom Pseudomonadati; phylum Pseudomonadota; class Alphaproteobacteria; order Sphingomonadales; family Sphingomonadaceae; genus Parasphingomonas; species Parasphingomonas halimpatiens. The sequence goes on along the minus strand of NZ_JAXOJP010000021.1, from coordinate 35,140 downwards.
GCGATGTGCCGCCGCCGCCGCCATTGCCGCCGGCCCCTTCGCCCGCACCGCCCGAGCCGGATTGCCCGACCATCACGATGCCCTGGCTCTGGGCATAGTTCACCACCGCCGCTTCGGACGTCTCGAGCGTCTTCTTGGTCGCTTCGAGGCGGCTCTGGAGGAACTGCCGCGCATAGGCGGTCTGGCCGAACTTGCGTTCGAGCTGCGAGGCGATGAACGCGTCGCCAAACGCATTGACGATGCGCGCCGCGCGTGTCGGGTCGCGATCGACATAGGACAGGTTGATCAGACGGCTGCCGACCACCGGGTTGACCGAATAATTGGCCGAGACGAAGCCGGTCGCTGCCCGCTCGCGCTGCTCGAGGCTCATGCGCGCCGGCGCGATCGTCGGGTCGTTGGCGAGGTTGAGCTGTCGCACGACGCGCTCGGTCAGCGAGCGGCTCTTGAGCAGACCATATTGCGTCGCGAGGAACGCCGGGTCGCGCTGCACGACGGGCTCGGTGTTGGCGCGCTGGATCAGCTCGGACTGCGGCTGGGTGATTTCGAGCGAGGAATTGGCGCGGTACAGTGGCGTCGTCATCAGGCTGAGACCGAACGCCGCCAGCACCGAAACGAGCGTCACCGCGAGAATCAGCCAGCGCCAGCGGAACAGGACACGCCACACATCGCGCAGGTTGAAACCGCCGGAATCACCCTCGAGCGCATCGACGTCGAACATCGTCGGCCCGAGCGCCGGCTGGAGATTCTGTCCGATCGGCGCAATCGCGCCGCCTCGGCCACGCTCGGCGATATCGGGTACGGTCCCGCTATAATCGTTCATCGAAGTTGAGACCTGATTTTCTAGAAGGGCCGGAACAGCGCGGCGATCGGCAACGCCTGAACAACGTTCTTGAACGCCTTGCTCGCGCCATTGCCGTCAACGACGATGATGTCGTTGCTGTAGACTTGCGGGTCGGGCGCCTTGCCGCGCCGGATATCGGTGAGGTCGAACGCGGCCGCTTGGCGCACGCCGGCGATCTTGCGGAAAATGACCACGCGGCGCGGGTTGCCGTCGTCGGTCACGCCCTTGGCGGTCGCGATCGCCTGGATCAGCGTGGTGTCCGCGCCGATGGCGTAGAGGCCGGGCTGCGCGACCGATCCATCGACCGTGATTCGCTGGCTCTGTGCCGTTTTGAGCACGACCTGGACCTTCGGGTCGCGCAGATAGGTCGCCTGGAGCTTCTGGGTCAGCACCGTCGCGACCTGATCGCTGGTCTGGCCCTGGACCGCGACGTCACCGACCAGCGGCAACTTGATCCGCCCGACGCTGTCGACGGTATAGTCGCCGCTGAACTCCGATACGCCATAGACCGAGACGTTGAGAACGTCCGCCGGGCCGAGGTGGTAGTCGTTGGTCGGCGCGATATCGGTCGGGATATCGGGTTTCGCCAGCGGATCCGTCGCATAGGCGACCGGCCCGCCACGCGTCGCGCAGCCCGACAGCGCCATCGCCACACCGGCCATCACGACCCATGCCGACAACCGCCGCCACACCTGATTCGTCCCGCTGGTACGCATATCACCCTAGCTCCAACATCTCGGCCATCTCCTAACGACCGCACCGCATGAATCAAGCGATGATCCCCTTTATCGGCATCGCCGACCGAATGTCGGCGCTGATCCGGCCCTGCCCCCTTCCTATCGTTCGACAAACTCGGCATAGCACCGGCGGGCATCGGGGGTTGCCTTTGGTTCGTCGGCCGCAAGGTCAATACGGGGAAGCTATGCGGATCGCCATTTGCACGACACCGTTCGTGCCCAATATTGGCGGCATCGAAAATCTGTCGGAAATGACCGCCGATGCGCTTGGCCGCGGCGGTGACGACGTGACGGTGCTGACGCTGCAACCCGGCGGGCCGATGCCCGATCGCGCCTATCGCCTGATCCGGCGGCCGAGCTTCGCGGCTGCCTTCGCGATCTGTCGCGGCGCCGATGCCGCGATCATGCCCAATATCGGGCTGAAACTCGCACCGGCGGTGCTCGCCGCCGGTACGCCGCTGTTCGTATGGCATCAGCATGAGTATCGCGACCCGGCCATGCCGCTGCGCAAGCTGACACCGTCGCAACAGGTGAAGCGGCTGCTGATCGAATATCGCGTGCGCGCCAATCTGGGCTGCAGCGATTTCATTACCGATCGGCTGCCCGACCGGCGACCCCGGCTCACCCTGCCCAATCCCTATGACGCCAGCCTGTTCCATATCGACACGACGGTGGCGCGCGATCGCGATCTCGTCGTGGTCGGCCGGCTCGTTCCCGAAAAGGGCTGCGATGTCGTGCTGCGCGCCATGGCGTTACCCGGCGGCCCGCTTGGCACGGCGCGGCTGTCGGTGGTGGGCGACGGCCCGGCGCGCGGGCAGTCTGAAGCGCTCGCCATGACGCTTGGGATCGCCGACCGGGTCGAGTTTCTCGGCGCGCAGACGGGCGAAACGCTGCGTCGCACGCTCAACGCGCATCGCGTGATGATCGTCCCGTCGGTCTGGGCCGAGCCGTTCGGCATCGTCGCGCTGGAGGGGCTGGCGAGCGGTTGCGCGATGGTCGTCTCGGATATCGGCGGGCTGCCGCAGGCGATCGGCGCGTGCGGCCGTACCTTTACGCCGAACGACCCGGCCAGCGCCGCCGCCGCCATCGCGGCGGCGCGCGCCGACCCGGTCGACCCGGCGCAGCCCGATCGCGTCGCACATCTTGCCCGCCATACCGCAGAGGCGATCGCCGCACAGTTGCGCGCGACCATCGCCAAATTCGCCGCGCGTTAGCCACCAATCCTGCCATGGCGATCTCTTCGCGGCGAAACGCCTTTCTGGGTTGGCGCGCCTCCGCGCAACGGATACGGGCGACATCTTCATGGACCGTGTCGGGTCCGCCCCGGACAGCCAGCCGCCAGAAGAGCGATGAAATCGGGCCCCAGTGATCAACCAGAAAGGCTGCCATGACGTCTGTCGGGCAAACGCGGCGTAATTTTGCCACCACCGTGATCGGCTTCGTCCTGTCGATCGGGATCGGGATCTGGTTCACGCCCTTCCTCGTCCACCAGCTGGGCCCGGCCGCCTATGGCCTGATCCCGCTGGCGACGACGATCGTCTCCTATTTCAGCATCATCACCCAGACGTTGAGTGCCTCGCTCAACCGCAATCTGACCTTCGCGCTCGAACATAACGATCCCGAACGTGCCAGCGTCGCCTTCGGCTCGGCCCTGGCCGGTGCCGGCGCCCTCGCCTTCCTCCTCGCCGTCCCGCTCGCCGGCGTGGCGTGGTTCTCGACCAGCCTGTTCGACGTACCGCCCGGCGCGGAAACGGCGACGCGGCTGTTGTTCGCCTTCGTCGCCGCGGCGTTCGTGCTGTCGGTCCTCTCGACGCCGTTCCAGGGCATCATCTTCAGCCGCAACCGGCTCGATCTCAGCAACATCTCGGCCGCCATCCAGACGATCACGCGCGTTGCGCTGACGATCGCCCTGTTCGTCGCCTTCACCGCCACCGTCGTCAACGCCGCGACCGCGATCCTCGCCAGCGCGGTCATCGGCATCGTGCTGAGCATGGTGTTCGCACGGCGCGCAGCGCCGCATCTCGCCTTCTTTACCTTCGCTTATGAGGCAAAGGAGTTCCGCTCGATCTCGGGCATCGCCTCCAAGGTGCTGATCATGCAGATCGGTACCATCCTCGTCGGCAGCTCGGAACTGGTGCTCGCCAACAAGCTGTTCGGCGCGCATCTCGCCGGTCATTACGCCGCAGTCAGCCAATGGTCCCTGTTCCTGCGCAACGGCGCGACATCGGTCGCCGTGCTGTGCGTGCCGACCATCCTGACGCTCTATGCGCGGTCGCAACCGCGCGAACTGGTCAGCTATACCCGTACCGCGATGAAGTTCATGGCGATCTGCGTCGCGCTCCCGGCGGGTTATCTGTGCGGCCTGTCGGATCAGATCCTGCATGTCTGGCTCGGACCCGATTTCGTCAGCTACTGGCCGTTGATGGTGGTGCAGATCGCGCCGATCGCGATCACCTCCACGGTGGTGCCGCTCTATACCATTTCGCTCGCGGCGGACCGGGTGATGCTGTCGGGGCTGATCCAGTTGGTCACCGGCGCGATCGGCGTGGCCATCGCGCTGCTCATCGGCGCACACAGCGCGCTCGGCATTCTCGGCGTGGCCGGCGCGGTCGGCCTCAGCCTGGCGATCAAGGAACTGGTCTTCCTCATCCCCTATGCCGCGAGCAATATCGAGCAACCGCGCGCGACCTTCTATCCGCCGATGCTGGTCGCCGCCGCGTTGTTCGGCATTTCCTGCGTCGGCGCGATCGCGATCGGCAAGCTTTTCGTGTTTCACGACATGCTGGGGCTCGCCATCGCCGGCTTCAGCCTCGCGATCGGCTATTGCGTCGCGGCCTATTTCCTTCTCGACCGCGACGAGCAGGCCATGGTGCGCGCCTTCGTCTCGACGCGCACCATCAAGGCCGGCGGCGCCTGACGCTCATGCCCCTTCGGGCGGGACGAGATTCGCCCAGCGCGCCCATTGCGCCGTCAGCGCCATGCCCGACGCCAGGTCGTAGACCGGCGCATAGCCAAGCACGGTGCGCGCGCGGTCGATGCGATATTCGGTCGTGCTGGCATAATAGTCGATCATCATCGGCGGAATAAGCTCGACCGGCAGATCCGGCGCACGCGCTTCGGCCGCGCTTGCCGGCGCGGCATCGGTCGCGCTTCCCGCGCGTCGCTTGCTGATCATGCCATAGGCGGGGCGCACGAGCGGCAGCGCGCCGGCCGCGCGCTTGAAGCCCGGGCTCGCCTTCAACGCTGCGAGACCTTCGCCGACCACGGCACGCATCGCCGCGCGCATCAACTTGCCCTTGGCGCCGCGCATCTCCGCACGGCTCATCTCGACGAGCCGCTCGACGCCGAGCATCGCTTCATAGGATTCGTAGAATTGCCGCCAGGTGACCCGGTCCGGCCCCTTGATGATGAAGGTTTCCGGCGGCCCTGCCGGGCGCTGCGCGGCGAGGAGGATCGCCTGGATCACGTCATCGACATAGGCTGCCGCGCAAACCCCGCGCCCGCCATCGATCAGCGCGAGCCGCGATGTCTTGAGCAGGGCCAGCGGGTAGAGCGTAAACGCCGGCCCATAGGGTCCGTAGATCACCCCGAGCCGCAACGTCGTCGCGGCCAGCCCGGAACGGCCATGCTCCTCGGCGATAGCTTGTTCGGCGTCGCGCTTGTCGATCGCATAGGGCCATTTCCACATCCGCCGGACGGCATAATTCTCATCGACTTCGGCCGGTGTATCCGCGCCGAACGAGACGATCGTCCCGAGATTGACGAAATGTCGCACTCCGGCTTCACCCGCGGCCGCGGCCAGCGTGCGCGTGCCCTCGACCGTGACGCGACGTTGCTCGGCAAGGTCGCCATGCGAGCCGAACGCGCAGTGGAACACATAGTCGACGCCCTCGAGCGCCGCGCGCATCGCTGCCTGATCGGTCAGCGCGCCGGTGACGAACGACGCACCGGCCGCCGCGGCGCGATAGGCGCCGCTGCCGGTCGAGGTGCCGCGCACCAAGGTCCGCACCTTCATGCCGTACTGGCCGACGAGGATCTCGATCAACCGCCCGCCGATGAAGCCGGTGCCGCCCGTGACCAGCGCGGTCCGCCCCTGCATTGCGTCGGTCATGCCGCCACCGGCATGGCGATGGGGCGCGCCCAGGGAAATGACATGGGCGTAGCCCCCGCATAGCAACGCTCGATCAGCGCGACGATGTCGCGGCCTGCCGCGCCATCGGCCAGCGGCGCGCGGTCGTCCTGGATCGCGCCGGCGAAGTCGTCGAGCTGATCAGCCATCAACTGCGGAAAATCGAATGTCGCGCCATCGACGTCGCCGGTCAGCGAAAGGGGTCCGCCGCGCGGGCCGACCGAAAGCCCGGCACCGATCAGCGGCGCGACCACCGTGCCGTTGGTGCCCTCGATGCGAATCATGTTGTTCATCGTAACTGTTCGGCTCAGTTCGATGATCCCGGTCGCGCCCGACGCCATCGTGCAGTCGATCCGGCAATTGCCCTCCAGACCGAAAGCCGAATCGATCTGGCATTGCAGCGCATCGACCGGCCCCAGCAGCCAGGTCAGCGCGTCGAGATCGTGGCAGCCATTGCACATCAGCACGCCGCCGCCACTCTCGCGCGCGCTCAACATGTAGAGTGACTGACCCGCCCAGGCGTCGCCGACCCCGCTGACGATGTGAATGCGCTCGATTCGCCCGAGCATGCCCGAATCGACCAGCTGCTTGAGATAGCGCGAGGACGGCGCATAGCGTCGTACCATCGCCACGCCGACCTTGCGGCCGACCCTGGCCGCCGTCGCCAGCATGGCGTCGCAATCCGCCAGCGTCGTGGCGAGCGGCTTTTCGATCAGGATATGAAGACCGCGTTCGAGCAGGAGCTCGGTCGCCTGGCGGTGGATGTGATGCGGCAGCGCAACACAGGCCGCGTCGGCGTGATCGGAAGCCGCCGCAATGTCGGTCGCGACATGGGCGATGCCGAAACGCGCCGCGAGCGCGCGCGCGCGCGCCTCGTCGCGATCGATCAGGACGGTGAACTCGACCTTGTCGGCCAGGCGAGCACCGGGCAAATGGCCCAGCTCGGCAATCGCGCCGCAACCGACCATCGCCATCCGGACGCGGCTCATGCACCAGCTCCGATCGGGTTCCACAGTGTCGGGACGCGCGACCAGCGCGCGGAAACAGGTTTTTCCACGCGAAGCCCCTTAACGGGCCGCCGATAATTTGCCAGAGGGTTTGCCGTCCTTTGACCGCCACAGATATTTTGTCGGTGCGACAGAAGTTCGGTTCGACAAGAGATTGAGATCGAAGTGTTTGAGAAGTTTCGCCGCAAGGCGGTCGCGCCAGCCATCATCACCGCACCCAGCGGACCGGCGGACGCGCGCGCTTATGCGATCGGCGACGTTCATGGCCGGCTCGACCTGTTGCGCAACCTGCTCGAACAGATCGAGGCCGACAGCCGGGCGAACCCCTGTGAACGCGAATATATCGTCTTCGTCGGCGATCTGATCGACCGCGGCCCCGATTCGCACGGCGTGATCGATTTGCTGCTTCGCAGCAAAAAATATCTGCCCCATCCGGTGTTCCTGATGGGCAATCACGAAGAGATGATGCTGCGCGTCCTCGACAAGCCCGACGAGAAGTTTCGCGACTGGCTCACTTATGGTGGTTATGAGTGCGCGCAGAGTTACGGCGTCGAGGTCGGCCGACTGGCGGCGATGGACGTCGAGCATGCAGCGGCGTTGGTCAATGCGGCCATCCCGTCGGAACATCGCGCATTCATCGCCAGCTTTGCCGACAGCTTCCGCTTTGGGGATTATGTCTTCGTTCACGCGGGCATCCGCCCGGGCGTACCGCTCGACGCTCAGTCGACCCGCGACCTGCGCTGGATTCGCGAGGACTTTCTCGACAGCACCGTCGCGCACCCGTTCGTCGTGGTGCACGGTCACACCATCACATCCGCACCCGACGAACAGCCCAACCGAATCGGGATCGATACCGGCGCCTATGCCTCCGGCGTCTTGACCGCGATCCGCATCGAAGGCACGACACGAAATTACCTTCAGGCGCAGGTCTGAAAGAAACTTTTTACCCTTTGTGGTGTTTAGGCCACTCATGCGAAACCGTTGTGCAAGCGCGAGCGTTTTCGGGTGGACAAGGCGGAGGGGGCAAGCTATTTCCCCTCCTGTGAGCCTACTTCGACGCGGTTCAGGAGGAGACTGATAATGAAATTTTCGCGGGTAACCGCCGCCCTTATAGTGGCGAGCCTTTCTGCACCGGCATTCGCAGGTGCCGATCAGGCCATTGGCAAGCTGACCTCGGCCGATCAGGGCACGTTCGTCGCTCGTGACGGCAAGCTGGTTCCGGCATTCGCCGGTCAGCAGCTGTTCGTCGGCGATCGTATCGTGACGCGCGGCAAGGCAAGCGCTCGGGTTCAGTCGCAGGGCTGCAGCTACACCGTTGCGCCGACCTCGATGCTTTCGGTCGCTGGTTGCGGCTCGTCGGCCAAGTCGTTCGCGGCTGGTGGCGATGACGACAGCAGCGGCGCTGGCGAAGGCGGTTCGGGCGGTTCGGGTTACGTGATCGGCGGCCTTGCGCTGCTGGCCGTTGCCGGCGGCGTGATCGCTGCGACCAGCAACAGCAGCTCGAAGCCGGCCAGCCCGTAAGGCTCTTCGGTTTATCGGATAGAGGGGGCCGGGCGAAAGCTCGGCCCTTTTTTTATGTGCCGTCCCGCAATGGGACAGTGACGCACGCGTGTCGCTACGCCGCGCCTTCCTGCGCGACGTACCAGCCGACGGTCGCGGCCAGCCCTTCTTCGAACGATCGCGCCGGGCGCCATTCCAGTTCGGCCTCGATACGCGCTGGATCGATCGCGTAGCGCCGGTCATGGCCGCGCCGGTCGGCAACGAAGCGAATCAAATCTCGCCGCCTCATCCCGGGACGCGGCACCCGCGCATCGAGCAGGTCGCAGATCATCGTCACCACGGCGATATTGCGCTGCTCCTCGCGCGCGCCGATCGCATAGGTCCGCCCTGGCTCGCCTTGCCGCAGCACGAGGTCGAGCGCGCGTGCATGATCCTCGACATGCATCCAGTCGCGCACATTCTCACCATCGCCATAAACCGGCACTGGCTCGCCGCGCAGTGCCCGTGTGATCGTCAGCGGAATGAGCTTTTCGGGATGCTGGAACGGCCCGTAATTGTTCGAACAGTTGGTCAGCAAGACCGGCAGGTCGTAGCTTCGCGCCCAGGCGCGCACGAGATGGTCCGCCGCCGCCTTGGACGCGGCATAAGGGGAGGACGGCCGATAAGGCGAATCCTCGTCGAAAGAACCCGAATCATAAGGGAGGTCGCCGAACACCTCGTCGGTCGACACATGCAGAAACCGGAAACGCTCCTGCCCCACTCCGTCCAGGCCACGCCAATGATCGAGCACCGCTTCGAGAAGATGGTAGGTCCCGGTGATGTTGGTGGCGATGAACTGGCCCGCATCGGCGAGCGAGCGATCGACATGGCTCTCTGCGGCAAGGTGCATCACCGCATCGATTCGCTCCTCCGCCAGCAGGCTCGCCACCAGCGGCCGATCGTCAATATCACCCTGAACGAAACGATAGTTGGGCGCTGCGGCAACGCCGACCAGTGCCGTCGGCGAGGCGGCATAGGTCAGCTTGTCGAGATTGACGACGCGCGTGCTGCCATCCGCCACCAGCAGGCGACAGACCGCCGAGCCGATGAAGCCGGCACCGCCGGTTACCAAGACCGTGCGTTCGACCGGCCTCGCGTTCACGCCGCAGCCGCGCACCGGTTGAGATAGGCGGCATAGTCGGTACGCCCCATCGCTGCGGCGCGGGCGAGCACGGCGGCGCGGTCGAGATAGCCATGGTCCAACGCGATCTCCTCCGGGCAGGCGATCTTGATGCCCTGGCGCCGCTCGATCGCGCGCACGAACGACGAGGCGTCGTGCAGGCTGTCGTGCGTGCCGGTGTCGAGCCACGCATAACCGCGCCCGAGCTTGTCGATGTCAAGCGAATCGGTCGCCAGATAGGCGTCGAGCAAATCGACGATCTCGAGTTCCCCTCGAGGCGACGGGCCAAGGCGACGCGCGATCTCGACGACGCGCGAATCGCAGAAATAGAGTCCGGTCACCGCCCAGGAGGATGTCGGGGCTACCGGCTTCTCCTCGATCGACCGGGCGCGCCCGTCATCGTCGAACGTCACGACGCCGTAGCGCTCGGGATCGTCGATCCGATAGGCGAATGCCGTGGCGCGCCCCGCTTCGGCCCGCGCCATCGCCGCGCGGCATTTGCGCGCCAGGCCATCGCCGTGAAAGATGTTGTCGCCCAGGATCATCGCGCAGGCGTCGCCATCGAGAAATTGCTCGCCGACCAGAAAGGCCTGCGGCAAGCCGCCCGGCGCGGGCTGTTCCGCGTAGGACAGGTTGATGCCGAAGGCCGATCCGTCGCCGAGCAGCAGTCGGAACATCGGCAGGTCGCGCGGGGTCGAGATGACCAGGATGTCGCGAATGCCAGCGAGCATCAATACCGACAACGGATAGTAGATCATCGGCTTGTCGAACACCGGCAGCAGCTGCTTCGAGATCGCCAGCGTCGCCGGATAGAGCCGCGTGCCGCTGCCCCCCGCGAGAATGATACCCTTCATGTGTCCCGGCCCGTCGCTATCCCGGAGTCCGGGCTAGCGTCGAATGGTTAACGAAGCAGATCGACCGCAAAGGCGCGCACGGCGGGGCCGATGTCGTCGCGCCCCACCGCCACGGCGAGATTGGCCTGCACATAGCCGGCCTTGTCGCCGCAATCGTAGCGCTGCCCATCGAAGGTCAGGCCGTGAAAGGGTTGGTCGCCGATCATCCGCGCCATCGCATCGGTCAACTGGATCTCGTTGCCCGCACCAAGTTCCTGCGTTTCGAGCACGCGCATCACCTCGGGCTGGAGAATGTAACGACCGATCACCGCGAGGTTCGACGGCGCCGTTCCCGCCTTGGGCTTCTCGACCAGACCCTTCACCTCGGTCAGCGCACCGTTGCGCGTGCCGGGCGTGATGACGCCGTACTTGTCGGTCTGGTCGTCGGCGACGATCTGCGCGCAGATCATGTTGCCGCCGACCTGCATATAGGCGTCGACCATCTGCTTGAGACAGCCCGGATTGCCGACCATGAAATCGTCGGCGAGCAGCACGGCAAAGGGCTCGTCGCCGACAATGTCGCGGGCGCACCACACGGCATGCCCCAGCCCCATCGGCTCCTGCTGGCGGACATAGGCCACCGCGCCAGGCTTGAGGCGGGTCTGGTGGAGCAGCTCCATCGACTTGCCGCGATGCGCCATCGTCGTCTCGAGCTCATAGGCGATGTCGAAATGGTCCTCGATCGCCGACTTGCCGCGCCCGGTGACGAAGATCATCTGCTCGATCCCGGCTTCCAGCGCCTCATCCACGGCGTACTGGATCAGCGGGCGATCGACCACCGGGAGCATTTCCTTGGGCAGCGCCTTGGTCGCGGGCAGGAAGCGGGTTCCGAGCCCACCGACCGGGAACACGGCTTTGCGCAGCGGCTTGATCGTCATGCGGGAATAGTCCTCCGGAAAGTCCGCCGCGATTAGCCGCTCAGGCGTGCAGCCACAAGCGCAAGCCCCAGGCGACCACGCCGAGCGCGACGACGCTCATCGCCCAGATCGCCGCCATCCAGCCCAGACGCTTCCACAGCGGAGCGGCATCGGCCTCCATCAATGGTAACCCGTCGCGCCGGCCTTGCCCCGGAACACCCAATAGGACCATCCGCTATAGGCGAGGATGATCGGGATCATGATGCCGGCGCCGACCAGCATGAACAGCTGCGAACTCGCCGGCGACGCCGCCGCCCAGATCGTCACCTGATTGGGCACGATGTACGGATACATGCTGATTCCGAGCCCGACAAAGCACAGCGCGAACAGCGCGAGGACCAGCAGGAACGGCGCATATTCCGCCTTGCGCCCCAGCGCGCGCCAGAACAGCAGGCCCAGCACGCCGACCAGCAAGGGCACCGGCGCGGTCAACAATACGCCCGGCATGGCGAGCCAGCGTGAATAATAATCGTGCGTCAGGAACGGCGTCGCCGCGCTGACGGCAACGATCGCTGCCAGCGTCACCGCGCCAAAGCGGCGCGCGATGCGGTAAGCGTGGCGCTGCGCCTCCCCTTCCGCCTTGGCGATCAGCCAGCAGCTGCCGAGCAGCGCATAGCCGGCGACCACGCTGCCGCCGGTGAGCAGGCTGAACGGGGTCAGCCAGTCGAGCCAGCCGCCGCCATAGCCGCGCCCGGCGACCTTGATACCCTGCAGCAGCGCGCCGAGCGTGATGCCCTGCGCCAGCGCGGCGACGACCGAGCCGGCGGTGAAGGCGAAATCCCAAAAGCTGCGATGGCGCGGGTCGCGCCAGCGGAACTCGAACGCGACGCCGCGAAAGACGAGGCCGAGCAGCATCGCGATGATGGGCGGGTAGAGCGCCGGCATGACGATGGCGAAGGCCAGCGGAAACGCCGCCATCAGCCCGCCGCCGCCGAGCACCAGCCAGGTCTCGTTGCCGTCCCATACCGGCGCGATCGCGTTCATTGCCTGGTCGCGCTCGTCGCCCACCGCGAAGTGCGGGAAAATGATGCCGATGCCGAGGTCGAAACCGTCGAGCACGACATAGGCGAACACCGCAAAGGCGATGATGAACGCCCAGACCGTGGCGAGATCCATGTCGACGCTCATAGTTGCTGCCCCGCCGGGGTGATGCCCGCGGTGCGGATCGGCGAGTCGTCGAGCGCGGACTCGCCGGTCTCGACGCCCTTGTTGATCAGCTTGAGGATGTACCAGGTGCCGAAGCCGAACACCGCGAAATAGACGCAGACGAACGCGATCAAGGAGGCGCCGACGGCGGGCGCGGCGAGCGGCGACACGCTCGCCTGTGTGCGCAGCAAGCCATAGACCGTCCAGGGCTGACGCCCCGATTCGGTCGTCACCCAGCCCGCGATCACCGCGACGAAGCCGGCCGGCCCCATCACCAGCGCGGCACGGTGCAGCCAGCGCCAGTCGTAGAGCTTGCCGCGAGCGCGCGCCACGAGGCTCCACAGGCCCAGACCGAAGATCGCCAGGCCGAGCCCGACCATGATGCGAAACGACCAGAACACGATCGCCACCGGCGCCCATTGGTCGCGCGGGAAATCCTTGAGTCCCGGGAGCGGCGCGTTGGGATCATGCTTGAGGATCAGCGAGCCGACATGCGGCACCTCGACCTTGTAGCGCACGCGCCCTTCGGCGTCGCTCGGCAGCCCGAACAGCACCAGCGGCGCACCGCTCGGGCTGGCGTCGTAATCGCCTTCCATTGCCAGCACCTTGGCCGGCTGGTGCTCGAGCGTATTGAGGCCCTGCATGTCGCCCGCCGCGATCTGGATCGGCGCGACGAGCGCCGCCATCCACATCGCCATCGAGAAGATCGTCCGCGCGTGCCGGTCGGCCGGATTCTTGAGCAGATGCCACGCCCCGGTCGCGCCGACGACCAGCGAGGTCGTGAGGTAAGCGCCGATGACGGTATGGACGAGGCGATAGGGAAAGCTCGGGTTGAAGATCACCTTGAGCCACGATCCCGCCATGACGAACTGGCCCTGCGCGTTGATCGCATAGCCGGTCGGCGTCTGCATCCAGCTGTTGGCCGAGAGGATCCAGAAGGCCGAGATGAAGGTGCCGACCGCGACCACGCAGGTCGCGGCGAAGTGCAGCTTGCGGCCGACCTTCTTCATCCCGAACAGCATCACGCCGAGGAAACCCGCTTCGAGGAAGAAGGCGGTGAGCACCTCATAGGCCATCAGCGGCCCGAGGATCGGCCCGGTCTTGTCCGAGAACACCGCCCAGTTGGTGCCGAACTGATAGGACATGACGATGCCCGACACGACGCCCATCGCGAAGGCAACGGCGAAGATCTTGAGCCAGAAATGGTAGATGTCGAGGAAGCGCTGCTTGCCGGTCTTCAACCACAAGCCTTCGAGCACCGCGAGATAACTCGCCAGCCCGATCGAGAAAGACGGGAAGATGAAATGGAAACTGACCGTGAACGCGAACTGCGCGCGCGCCAAGCTTACCGGGTCGAACGAGTCGAACATGGCGGCGCTCTGCGCCCGCGACATTAACCGCGCAAGTGCGCGCAGCGCATACGCGCTTGCGGCAATCGCTACTTCGCTGGTGGTGCCGTGGCGGGCGCCGGCTGTTGCGCTTGTTGCTGCATCCGCATGAGCTCGGCGCGGGTCTTCCAGTCGATCAGCTCGATGTCGAACACCAGCACCGAGTTGGCCGGGATCGGCCCGCTCGCCTGATCACCATAACCGAGGCTCGGCTTGATCCACACGCGATACTTCGCGCCGCGCGCCATCAGCGTCAGCGCTTCGGAAAAGCCCGGCACGACGTCGGAAATCGCCATGGGCGTCGGCCGCTCGCTCTGGTCGAACACCGTGCCGTTGGTCAGGCTGCCCTTGTACATGATCAGCACGACATCGTCGGTGGTCGGGCGCACCGCTTCGCTGCCTGGAGTCAGGACCTTGTACTGCAGGCCGGAAGGGGTTTCGACCACCGTATGATCGGCGCTCCGGTTCTGCGCCATAAACAGCGCGGCCGGATCGGCGGCGACGGGCGCGGATTGCGCCGCGAGCGCCGACGGCAATACCACCGCCATCGCGAGCACCATCAACGAACGCGCACGGATCACGGCTTCTTCACGGCTCCGGGGGGCGGTGCAGCACCAGCAGCACCAGCGCCCTGCGCCTGCATCTGCTGCAACATTTGCATCTGGCGGATCTCGGCCTCTGACTTCCAGTCGAGCAACTCGAGATCGAACACCAGCACCGAATTAGCCGGGATCGGGCCCGTCACCTTGTCGCCATAGCCCAGCACCGGTGGCATCCAGACGCGGTACTTGGCGCCCTTAGGCATCAGCTTGATCGCTTCGGAGAAGCCTGGGATGACGCGCTTGAGCGACATCGGCGTCGGCTGCTGCGAGGCGTCGAAGGTCGTGCCGTTCTCCAGCTTGCCTTCATAGTTGACCAGCACGACATCGGCGTCGGTCGGTTTCGCTGCGCCGGCACCCGGCTTGAGCACCTTGTACTGCAAGCCCGAAGCCGTCTCGACGATGCTGCTGTCGGCGCCGCGATTGTGGCGCAGGAATACCGCGGCGGGATCGTTGTAGGCCTTCCACGCCTTCGCGCCATAGGTCGCGCCGAATGTGCCGAGCACACCCAGCACGATGCCGAGGAGGATGTAGAGCAGCGGCTGATAACGCCCGGTCGTGGTGTCGGCGGGGCGCCGTGCGACGGGCGGCGGGGTCGTGGCCATCAGCGGTCGCCCTGCGGCGCGGCGCCAGGAGGACCGCCGGCGGGAGCGCCGCCCTGCTGCTGCATCATCTGCTGCATCGCCTGAATCTGGCGAATTTCGGCCTCTGACTTCCAGTCGAGCAGCTCGAAATCGAACACCAGCACCGAATGCGCCGGGATCGGCCCGGCTGCCTTGTCGCCATAGGCAAGGCTAGGCTTGACCCAGAAGCGGTACTTGGCGCCCTTGGTCATCAGTTTGAGCGCTTCGGCGACGCCGGGGACGATGCCCTTGACGGGCATCGGCGTCGGCTGCTGCGACGCATCGAAGGTGGTGCCGTTGATCAGCTTGCCCTCGTAGTTGACCAGCGTAACATCCGCATCGGTCGGGTGCGCATCACCGGCACCAGGCTTGATCACCTTGTAGAGCAGGCCGCTGGCGGTCGTCTGGACAGTCGCGTCGCCGCGGCGCACCTTGGCCAGCGCGACCGCGACCTCGTCCTGCGGTGCCTGCCATGCCAGCGCCACGGCCGCGATCACCGCCAGCGCGATGCCCAGCCACAGATACACCAGCACGCTCCGCCGGACGGGTTGCAGCGGGACGGCGGTGACGGTCGACATGGGAGCACTCCACGCGGGAGAAGCGGCAATAGCGCCGGGAAGACGAAGGAAAGCGTAGGAGCCCGGATTTACCGGGCGCCGTCGCGCTCCATCCGCTTGCGCTCGAGCTTGCGGGCGCGGCGCACGGCGGCGGCACGCTCACGAGCGCGCTTCTCGCTGGGCTTCTCATAGTGACGGCGCAGCTTCATTTCGCGATAGACGCCTTCGCGCTGAAGCTTCTTCTTGAGAGCCCGGAGCGCCTGATCGACATTGTTATCGCGCACGATGATTTGCATAAAACCCGTCAACTCCGAATCAATAGGATATGGTCGTCGCAAGCACCTGCTCGCGCCGAATGGGCGTGCCACTAACAGCGAGTCCCGCAAAAGACAAGCACGCGCCCAGCACTGTGGCGGCGATGCAACACATGCGCGGCCAAGCGAGATTCGTTGCAGCGTTGCAATGCGGCGGATACGCTGGACGGCCATTCCCGTCGGATGCTTCAGCGCGCGCCATCGATGGACCTCGAAACCCGCCTCCTGATCGTCGACGACGATCCCGGTATCCGTGAACTGACCGCCGGATTCCTCGGCCAGCATGGCTATGTCGTCGATACCGCCGGCAACGGCGCAGAGATCCGCGCCGCGATGGCGCAGCAATCCTATGCGCTCATAGTGCTCGACGTGATGATGCCGGGCGAGGACGGGCTGACCATCCTGCGCTCGCTCGACCGCGCGACCAGCCCGGCGGTGATCATCCTGTCGGTGATCGGTCAGGAGGTCGACCGCATCGTCGGGCTCGAGATGGGCGCCGACGACTATCTCGCCAAGCCGGCCAATCCGCGCGAGCTGCTGGCGCGCATTCGCTCGGTCCTGCGCCGCAACAGCGCGCCCAGCGCGGCGCTGGCCGCGCCGACGCGGACCTGGCGGCGTTTCGCTGGCTGGCGGCTCGATCCGGTCGGGCGCGAGCTGATCGACCCCGACGATGTGCTGATCAACCTGTCGGACGGCGAGTTTCGCCTGCTGCTCGCGATGGTCGACCATCCGCGCCGCGTGCTGACGCGCGACCAGCTGCTCGACCTGTCGCGCGGCCCCAATAGCGAGCATTTCGACCGCGCGATCGACGTACAGATCAGCCGGCTGCGCAAGAAGCTGGAGCGCGATCATGGCGAGGAGCTGATCCGCACGGTGCGCAACGAAGGATATATGTTCAGCGCCGAGGTCGTCACCAAGTGATGGCGCCGCGCGCCCGTATCGGGTCGATCACCAAGTCGATCTTCGCGTTGGTGCTCGGTTCGGTGCTGACCGCGACGGCGGTGTTCGTCGCGATCTCGTTTCGCGGTCCGCCACCGGGCGATCCCCCGCAATTGGTCACGGCGATCGTCGCGGCGATGCGCGGCGAGAAGCCGCGACACCATTTCGGCCCCGGCCTGCGTATCGCGGAAAAGCCGAACCGCCCCGCCCCGTCCGCTGCGATGGTCGCGCAGCCTGGCCGTGCGTTGCGGGTCGCGCAATTGCTTGGTGTCCCGCCAAGCCAGGTGCTCGTCTGGTCGACCCAACTGCCGATCGGCATCGACGACCCCTTTGCCGGTGAGTTCATCTTCGGTGATTTCGTGGTGGCCTGGCAGCACGGCACGTCGTGGCGCGTCGTCTCCAACGCGCCGAGCCCATTGATCAAGCGCTGGTACTGGGTGACGCTGCTGGCGCTGCTGGCGACGATCCTCGCTTTGGCCTGGCCGGCATGGGCGCTGTCGCGGGCGATCGCGCGGCCGATCCGACGGATCGCCGAAAGCGCCGGCGAGGCGCGCGCCGGCGTGCCGCTCGGCCCGATGCCGCTGAACGGCGTCGGCGAGGTCCGCATCCTGTCGCGCGCGATCTCGCGGATGCACGACCGGCTGTCGCGCCATGCCGAGGGGCGCACGACGATGCTCGCCGCGATCGCGCACGATCTCGGCACGCCGCTGTCGCGACTCGCCTTCTGGGTCGAACAGCTGCCCGAGGAGTCGCGGCTGCGCGCCAATGCCGATCTCGACGAAATGCGCGGCATGCTCGGCGCGGTGCTGCGCTTCGCGCGCGACGAATCGAAGCCCGAGGCCGATGCGCGGATCGAGCTGGGCAGCCTGCTCGACAGCCTGAGCGAGGACATGCACATCGCCGGCGCCCCGGTGGCCATCACGCCGGGCGTCCGCGCGATCGTGCGCGGCGATCCGCAGGCGTTGCGCCGGCTGTTCGCCAACCTGGTCGAGAATGCGATCCGCTACGGCCAGTCGGCGGTGGTCGCCTGGCAGGTGGTCGATGACAAGGTCGTGGTGACGATCGACGACCAGGGGCCGGGATTCGACCCGCGCGCCGACGACCGCCTGTTCGAGCCGTTCGTGCGCGGCGACCCGTCGCGCAATCGCGAGACCGGCGGCACCGGACTCGGCCTCGCCATCGTCCGTTCGATTGCCGAGGCGCATCGTGGCAGCGTCGCGCTCGACAATCACCCGGGCGGCGGCCGGGTTTGCGTGATATTGCCACTCGATCACGGCTGAAACATTGCGCAACGTCGCCGAAATATCGCGGCGTCGTTCGGTGCCTAGTTGCTTCCCGACAACATCCGGGAGTTCAGCATGCCGCACGACCATCGCCACGACGATCACGATCTCGGCCTGACGCACGATTTGCGGCAGATGGCGGCGATGCTCGAACGACGCCGGGCGCTGAAATGGTTCGCTGGTGCCGGGACCGCCGCGATCATCGCGGGCTGCTCGGGCTGCGGGGCGAGCAGCACTGACAGCACCGTCGTGACGGGAGCGACCGCGACGCCCAGCCCGACGCCCAGCCCGACGCCGACCCCGACCGCGACGACCGCGGCAAGCTGCATCGTCGACCCGACCGAGACCAGCGGCCCCTACCCCGCCGACGGCACCAACACGTCGAGCGGCACGACCTCCAACGCGCTGGCCAGCAGCGGGATCGTCCGCTCCGACATTCGCGGCAGCTTCATCAGTTCTACGACCGTCGCAGGCGGCGTCCAGGTGTCGATCACGCTGACGCTGGTCAACGTCAACGCGGCGTGCGCCCCGCTGCTCGGCTATGCCGTGTATCTGTGGCATTGCGACCGCAGCGGCAATTACTCGCTCTATACCGCGCCGGCCGAGAGTTATCTGCGCGGCGTGCAGGTGACCAACGCCGCCGGGCAGGTGACCTTCTCGACGATCTTCCCGGGCTGTTATTCGGGGCGCTGGCCGCACATCCATTTCGAGGTCTTTTCCAGCCTGAGCGCGGCGACCAGCGGGCGCTACGCCGTGCTGGTCTCGCAACTCGCGCTGCCGGCGGCGGTGAGCAGCACGATCTATGCCGACACCACTACCTACCCGTCGAGCAAGAGCAATTTCGCCGCGATCAGCCTGGCGAGTGACAATGTCTTCGGCGACAACACGACCGCGCAGATCGCCCAGCAGACACCCACGATGAACGGCAGCGCGACGGCCGGCTACACCGCGACCGCGGTGGTCGGCCTGGCGCTCTGACGCCGACGAGCCTGCCGCGCCGGGGGGCGCGGAAAGGGGCGGGTCGCGTTCGGGGCGTTTGTTTCCGCAGCGCGGCCCGCTATGGCACCGGGCATGACCGCTGCCACCCTCACACTCTATAACAGCCTGACGCGCGCGCTGGAGCCGTTCGTCCCGCTCGATCCCGCCAATGTCCGGGTCTATTCGTGCGGACCGACGGTCTACAACTATGCCCATATCGGCAATCTGCGCGCCTATGTCTTCACCGACACGCTGAGCCGCGTGCTGACATGGAAGGGCTATAAACTAACCCACATCATCAACAT
Source organism: Parasphingomonas halimpatiens (assembly GCF_036663795.1). Lineage (NCBI taxonomy): Bacteria > Pseudomonadati > Pseudomonadota > Alphaproteobacteria > Sphingomonadales > Sphingomonadaceae > Parasphingomonas > Parasphingomonas halimpatiens. Next base: position 15,825 of record NZ_JAXOJP010000021.1, on the reverse strand, counting down.
CACCGATGTCGGGCACCTGACCTCCGACGCCGATGCCGGCGACGACAAGATGGAGGCGGCGGCGCGCGCCGCATCGACCAGCATCTGGGACATCGCGACACATTACACCGCGACCTTCAAGCAGAATCTGAAGGACCTTAACATCCGCGAACCGAGCGGCTTTCCGCTCGCCACCGACCACATCGCCGAGATGATCGCCTTTGCGCAGGCGATCGCGCCGAAGCATTGCTACGAGCTCGAATCGGGGCTGTATTTCGACGTGGCGACGGTGCCCGATTACGGCCGGCTCGCGCGGGTCAGCGACGACGAGCGCGAGGGCCGGATCGATCCGGTCGCCGGCAAGCGCCATCCGCAGGACTTTGCGATCTGGCGCAAATCCGCACCGGGCGAGAACCGGCAGATGGAGTGGGATTCGCCCTGGGGTCCCGGCGCGCCGGGCTGGCATCTCGAATGCTCGGTGATGAGCCAGAAATATCTCGGCGCATCGTTCGACATCCATACCGGCGGGATCGACCATCGCGAGATCCACCACCCCAATGAGATCGCGCAGAACCAGGCGCATTGCGGCTGCGCCGACACCGGCGCGACCTTCTGGATGCACAACAACTTCCTGGTCGAACGCGACGGCAAGATGAGCAAGTCGAGCGGCGCCTTCACGCGGCTGCAGACTTTGGTCGATGCCGGCTATCACCCGCTGGCCTATCGGTTGATGTGCCTGCAGGCGCAGTATCGCGGCGAGCTGGAATTTTCGTGGGAGAGCCTGGGTGCGGCGTTCACGCGGCTGAAGCGGCTGGTGATGGCGGTCCATGGCCTGCGCGCCCGCGCCGACGGCACGGAGAGCGGCGACCCGACGCGTTACCTGACCGCGCTCGACGAAGCGGTGTCGGACGATCTCAACACGCCCAGGGCGCTGCCGGTGCTCGACGATATGCTCGCCGACAAGAGGTTGTCGCCGGCGATGCGGCTGAAAGCGCTGACCGATTTCGACGACGTGCTCGGGCTCGACCTCGCGACGCTGAGCCGCGCCACGCTGCGTGTCCGGCCGGCGACGGCGACCGCCACGGTCGAGGAGATCGAGGCGCAGCTCGCCGAGCGCCGTGCGGCGCGGGCGGCGAAGGATTTCGGCCGCTCCGACGCCCTGCGCGATGCGCTGGTCGCCGCCGGGGTCGAGGTGATGGACGGCGATTCGCTCGGCTGGGACTGGAAGCCGACCGTCTGAACGGACGACGCGGGTCGATGGGAATTCCCTGCCGGGGGCGGTCTGGCAGGGAATTTTAGTATTTTTCGGGCGCGCCGGCAGGGAATTGCGGCGGCGGGCGCTGTGGGATTTTCGGGCGGGGGTTGTGGGGGTCATGAGTTTCCCAAGCGCCGTTTGCCGGGAAAGTTGAATCAGCGCCGGCGGAGCCGACCAAAATCCTCCCCGGCACGGGGAGGGGGACCACGAAGTGGTGGAGGGGCTTGGAGCGCGAGGCCCGCGCACCGCGCTCCAAGCCCCTCCACCGCGCAAGCGCGGTCCCCCTCCCCGTTCCGGGGAGGATTTTTGGTCCCTTCCCTTGCCTGACGACAAGGCTAAGCTGCACCGAACGGGGCGAATTGGGGGGCACAGCGTGCGCGGCAAACTTCTGGGGTTCGATACGCGGGTCGGCGAGGGGCAGATCTCCGGCGATGACGGGCAGCGCTACGCGTTCGGCGCGGGCGACTGGCGGCAGCGCGTGCCGCCACGGCCGGGCCAGGCGGTCGATTTCGCCGTGGCCGGCGACCGTGCGGTCGACGTCTACAGCCTGGGCGGGGGCGGGCTGGTGGTGGGCGACAAGAACAAGCTCGTCGCGGCGCTGCTGGCCTTTTTCCTCGGCGGCTTCGGGGTGCACAAATTCTATCTCGGCCAGATCGGGCCGGGCGTCGTCATGCTGTTGTGCGGGACGATCGGGTGGCTGCTGGTCGTGCCCGGGATCATCGCCTGGACCGTCGCGCTGATCGAGTTCATCATCTACATCGCGACGCCGGAGGACGAATTCGAACGGAGCTATGTCGAGGAGAAGCGCGCATGGTTCTAAGCGTGACGCGCGGCGCATTGTGCTGCACGGGAACCGCATGAAAGCCGTTCTCCCCGCGCTCGCCCGTCCGCTACTCGAACCGCATCTACCCGCCGGGCTCGATGTGGCGTGGTTTGCGAGTCCCGGCGATGCCGAGGCGATGATTGCCGATGCCGATATCGCCTGGGTCGACATGCAGCCGACGGAGCTGACGGCGGCGGCGATCCGTGCGGCGGGGCCGAAGTTGAAATGGGTCTCGACCATCTATGCCGGGCTCGACGCGATGCCGCTCGACCTGATCAAGGCGCGCGGCGCGGTGCTGACCAACGGCGTCGGCATCAATGCGATCGCGGTTGCCGAATATGCCGTGATGGGCGTGCTGGTCGCGGCCAAGCGTTACGACGAGGTCGTCCGCCTCGCCGATCGGCACGAATGGACGATGGCGGCGCCGGGGCAGGTCGAACTGTTCGAGACGAGCGCGATCGTCATCGGAATGGGCGCGATCGGCACGCTGATCGCCGAGCGGCTGCGCGCTTTCGGCGTGCGCGTTACGGGGGTGACGCGGTCGGGCCGCGACGGCACGCTGACGCCCGACCAGTGGCGCGACCGGCTGGGCGATTTCGACTGGGTGATCCTCGCCGCGCCCTCGACCGGCGAGACCAAGGCGATGTTCGGCGCGGCCGAACTCGGCGCGATGAAACCGAGCGCGTGGCTGATCAACATCGCGCGCGGCGACATGATCGACCAGGACGCGCTGATCGAGACGCTGAAGGCGCGGCGGATCGCCGGCGCCTTTCTCGACCCGACCGACCCCGAGCCGTTGCCGGCCGACCATCCGTTATGGTCGGCGCCCAATGCGCTGATCACCATGCATCTGTCGGGGCGCAGCCAGACCAGGATGTTCCAGCGCGCGGGGGTGCTGTTCCTGAAGAATCTCGCGGCATTCATGGCGGGGGCGCCGCTGACCAACGTCGTGGACCTCGACGCAGGGTATTAGGGCGATTCGCTAATTCGTAGCCGCCCTGCCTTACTGGCTTCCCCGGCGAAGGCCGGGGCCCAGTTGGGGGACGCCGCGACGGGCGTTGCCGCTCACAATATCCGCCATCCAACTGGGCCCCGGCCTTCGCCGGGGAAGGAAAACTGTTGTCGGTAGCCCGCCCTACCCCGCCACGGCGAGCACCGCGAGCGTCAGCGTCCTGATTCCGGTCGGGATGGCCTTGTCGTGGTCGGGCGCGAAATAGGGGGAGTGGTTGGTGGGTACCGGCTCACCCTTTGCCTCATATGCCTTGATGACGGCGGGATCATAGCCACCGATCGAGAAATAGACCCCCGGCACGCCGGCTTCGACAAAGGCGGAGAAATCCTCGCTTGCCGACCAGCCGGGTACCGTCGTCGGGACCAGCTCGATGCTGTCGGCGGTATCGCCGGCGCGTAATGCCGCACCGACTTTCTCGACCAGCGCATGATCATTCACCACGGCGCTGGTGCCCCCGCCCCATTTTACCTCGGGCGCCGGCGCCGCCGCCATCGCCGCCACGGCATTGGCGGTGCGCGTGACGCCGTCGCGCAGCAGCGCGCGGATCTCGGGCGAAAAGGAGCGCAGCGAGAGCTTGAGGATGGCGGTGTCCGGGATGATGTTGCCGACGGTGCCGGCGTGGAAACTGCCGACGGTCACCACGCCGAAGGTGCCGGCTTCCTTCTGCCGGCTGATCACGCTCTGCACATCGCTGACGAAATGTGCGCCCATCACGACCGGGTCAATCGACGCCGAAGGCATCGAGCCGTGCGCGCCGCGGCCGTGGAAGATCACCTCGGCGGCATCCGAGTTGGAGCTGACCACACCGTCCTTGACTGAGACGATGCCGACCGGCGCGCTGCCGACATGTGCGGCAAAGGCGAAGTCGGGTTTGGGGAAGCGGGTGAACAGGCCGTCGGCGATCATCGCCTTGGCGCCCTGGACGGTCTCTTCCGAGGGCTGGCCGATGAACATCAGCGTACCGTGCCAGCGATCCTTCATCGCCAGCAGCGCCTCGGCGGTGCCGAGCCACCAGGCCATGTGATTGTCATGCCCGCAGCTATGCGCGACGAAGCTCTTGCTGCCGTCCGCGCCCGTTGCCTGCACCTGGCTGGCATAAGGAAGCCCGGTCTTTTCCTGCATCGGCAAGGCATCGAGTTCTGTGCGGACCATGACCACGGGGCCGGCGCCGTTGCGGTAGAGCGCGACGATGCCGGTGCCACCGACACCCTCGGTGACGGTAAAGCCGAGCGCGCGCATCTTCGCGGCGAGCAGCGCGGCGGTGCGGCGTTCCTGGAAGCCGAGCTCAGGATTGGCGTGCAGATCCTTGTACAGCGCATCGAGCGCCGGCCAGTCATGGCGGATCGCCGCCTCGATCGCGGCAGCGGCGGGCGTAGCGGGCGCGGCCGGGGCGGCGGCATAGGCCGAGGATGCACCGCATAGCAGCGCCGTGGCGACCGACAGCGACAGCGTCTTCATGCGGCGCGCGCCGGCATGACGGCATGCGGGAAAAATCTTGCCTCGATCATGATTGCGCCGTGCTCCCCATCTTCATGCGCGCGAGCCTAGGCGCTTGGCGGCGTGGGGTGCAACTGGCTGGCGGGTGGAATCGTCGCGCGTGGTCTGACGACCGAGGATCGGGATTAACCACCGAAAACAATCAAGTTCTGCGTTCGTTAAATTCTTTATGCCAAGGGATCGCCATGTCGCGATCGCGGGATTTCAACGGCCTGAGCCTAAAGCAATCCGTTCTTCTCGCGCAGACGACGGACAGCATGGCGATATTGGACGCGTTGCTCGATCATCCGCATCCGCGGGTTCGCAGGGCGATAGTCCGCAATTCGCACTTGAGTTTGCAAGGCCTGAACCGGCTTGCCAAAGATCCGGACCACGAGACCAGGTTCGGCCTCGTCAGGCATGGACGCGCCTTGCCGGCCATCCTGGAGGACATGGCCAAGGACGCGGACTGGCGCATCCGAGCCGCCGTCGCGAAGTCGCCGAGAACCCCGGTCTCCACCTTGATGGCGCTGGCCAGTGACCGCACCGTCGAAGTTCGCCGCGCGGTGGCGCGAAATCTCCAGACGCCGGAATCGGTTGTTGCCGGGATCTCCGGTGCCGAGGATCCCATTCTCGCAAAGATGTTGGAGCGGCGGCAACGGGGAATGTTCTACGAGCAGATGGAGGGCGAAATCCTGTCGCTGATCGAACGCGCCTGCGAAGCCGAAGACGAGACGAGCGTGCACGTTCTCGTGATGACCATCGAGAAGCACGGCGCCAGCCGCTTCGCTGGTCTTTTTCAATCCAGCGACATTTCGCCCGAGGTGACGCGCCTGTACGCGGCGCACGACGATGCGAGGGCGAGGCGGTTGATCGCAGGACATCGCAAGCTCGATCCGGTCACGATGGCTTCGCTCGCAAGGGATGGCGACGTCGAGGTCCGGTGTGAACTGGCGTCGAACATTGGGATCGATGCAACATCGATGAACATCCTCCGCAAGGATTCCTCGAAGAGAGTGCGCGAACGTTTGTCTCTAAACTATGCCATCCCCTACGACGTGCGCTGCGGTTTCAGCGACAAGTATCGTGGCCGGCTTGCCGCCCGTGACCGTGCGCCCGATAAACCGGTTTCCGCGGAGATCCAGTTTCTGGTGACTATGGCTGCCATTGCCGCATCGTGGCTGATCTATTTCGCGGCCCGTTGGTTATGGACGATACTGTGAGGTCTAAACCCGGACTGTCTGGAGCCCTCCAATTTTCCCCGTTCCGGCAGCATCGATCGATGCGCTCCACGTGAAAGCCGGCCGCAAGGCATGGGGACGGGAAGTTGCCCGGCGGGAGCCGCCCCAAAGGCAGTTATCCCGTTCGTCATTGCGGCGCGATCCAGGATTTGCTGGTCCAAGGGTTTTGGTTTGATTTCTACTCGCACGTGCTTCGCACCGCGGAATGCCGTCGGCCCGTTTCGGCATGCAGCAAGCCAAATTTAGGGAGTTCCCGATACTGGGCGAGCAGCGCATCACTGCGCGACGGGTGAAAATTCAAGTCGAGGCAAGCCGAAATGGTCTGGGGAATGGTCCATCCGCCAGGAAGTAATGGCTTCTATCTCGAAGGTGATTTCGAGGGCCAGGCCGACATCGCCTCCGACGGCTGGCGCAAACGCCTCGCGCGTCACTTCGTCGATGAGATGTCGCCGACCCAGCAGGCGATCTTCGAAGATGAAAGGGGCAATGGCGCGCACTGGTATGCGTGCCACGCCGTCAACAAGTTCTCGCTGCGCCGCGAATTCTTCGCCGGCATCAAGGACCCATCCGCGGATCCCATCCAAAGCCACGAAATACCACGATACTTTCGGGCCACGGGCAACTGCGGGAATCTTGCCTCCCTCGCGACATTTTCGGGCCCCGTTCTGACGGTGGATGAACCGATGAGATCTTTCATCGAGTGGCTCGAACCCGGTGTGCACCAATTCTTCCCGATCGAGGTTCGAAGATCCCGGGGCGCCCACCTCCCGGATCCACGACATCTGCTCGTAGTCGAGCAACGCCTCGACAGCTTCTCGGAGGAGCGAAGCGACAAGGCTTCATTCAGGAAGAGCAGTGATCAATTTTGGCATTCGGATAGGCCGGCGCATGTGCGCGGACTCGCCTTCCGCAAAGCCGACATGTCCAACGCGCACCTGTGGCAGGAGCGGCGAATTGGGAGCTTCCTCCTCTGCTTTTCTGACAGGTTGCAGGCAGAGATAGCGGACGCGGGTCTGCGCATACCGAGGCATTACCCGATGATCGAAGTCTAGCAGACTGTCGACAGAAGGCTTTCTCCGGAGCCGGTTCAATCCTAAACTATTGATTTTGCGATCAATCACGTTTCGATTTCCAGGCCGGCCGATCGACTCAAGCCGCCTGAAGGGCGAGCGGCGCAAATTTCGCGCCTTCGCGTGAACGAGTTCTTGCCGTCTCGCCGGATCCCGAAGCGCCGCGAAGCGAGGTGATCGTCTTGAGCCGCTGTGGGGAACGGCTTGTCGCAGCAGTCGTGGACCCATTGCAGAAATGGCCATCCCGCTTCGTTACAACGACTATCCCAACGGGACGCCAGCCTTCGCCAGCCTGGCAACGAGCACCTTCACCCTGCCCCAGCCATATGGCTGTCGATCACCGCATCGATCGTCGCGTCGTCGAGCGTGACCTGGCGGTCGAGGATCAACATCGCCAGGCCGTGGGCGATCGACCAGGATTGCAGCGCGAAGATGCGCGGATCGATGCCCGGCGGGGCGAGCGCGGCGGCGTTGGCCTGGAGCATCGCCATCGCGTCGTCGGGGGCCGGATCGGCTGGCCCCGGCGCTTGCAGATCGATCGGCATCGGATTGGCGAAGATCAGGCGGAACAGCGCGGGATTGGCGAGCGCGAAGCGGACATAGGCGGAGCCGGTCGCGTTGAAGCCGGGCGCTCCGCCGCCCGCCGCCTCGCTCGCCGCGCGCTGCGCCACGCCGAGCAGGCGGATGCCCTCACGCGCCAGCGCGACGAGCAGCGCGCCCTTGTCGGGGAAATGGCGATAAAGCGCGGTGGCGCTGACGCCGACGGCGCGCGCGACCTCGCGCAGGCCGAGATCGTCGGCGGTGCGACTCTTGAGCAGCTCGAGCCCGGCGGCGATCGCCGCAGCGTGCAGATCGCCATGATGATAGGAACGCTTCGGTGATGTTGACACTGTTACCATTGATGCTATGTTGATGCCGTAAACATCTGGCATCGGAGAGTCGTCGTGGCAAGCAGCGTCGAAACCATCATCCGCAAGACGGTTGGGCTGGGCGTGAGCGCGCTGGCCGATTTCAATCGCAAGCGCCTGCCCGAACCAACGACGCCGCACCCGTTTTTGACCGGCATCCACCGCCCGATGACCGAGGAGAAGACGATCGAACGTCTTGACGTCACCGGCACGATCCCGACCGAACTCGACGGCCGTTATCTGCGCATCGGGCCCAACCCGATCGCCGCCGACCCGGCGAGCTATCACTGGTTCACCGGCGACGGCATGGTGCACGGCGTCGCGCTGAAGCATGGCGAGGCGCTGTGGTATCGCAATCGCTGGATCAAGTCGCGATCGGTGGCCGCCGCGCTGGATGTGCCGCCGGCGCCGGGGCCGCGCCATGGCGGGTTCGATACGGTCAACACCAATGTACTGGGCATCGCCGGTCGCACCTTCGCGCTGGTCGAGGCGGGGAGTTATCCGGTCGAGCTGAGCGAGACGCTCGACGAGCAGACCTTCAACCCGTTCGACGACACGCTGGCCGGCAGCTTCACCGCGCATCCGCACCGCGACCCGCTGACCGGCGAGCATCATGCCATCGCCTATGAGGCGACCAACCCTAACGAGATCCGCCATGTCGTGCTGTCGCCCGAGGGGCATGTCGTGCGCGAGGTGCCGATCGCGGTGTCGCATGGCCCCTCGATCCATGATTGCGCGATTACTGCGCGTTACGCCGTGATCCTCGACCTGCCGGTGACATTCTCGATGAAGGCGATGATCGCCGGGCACCGCTTCCCCTACAGCTGGAACCCGCAGCACCAGGCGCGCGTCGGCCTGTTGCCGCGCGACGGCGGCAATGACGATGTGATCTGGTGCGAGGTCGACCCGGCTTACGTGTTCCACGTCGCCAATGCCTTTGACGCGCCCGACGGCACGGTGGTGATGGACGTCGTCGCCTATGCCACCATGTTCGCGGAGAGCCGGCAGGGCCCGGATGCGTCGGGCCAGTTCGAGCGCTGGACGATCGACCCGGTGGCCAAAAGCGTGGCGCGGCGCGTGATCGATGGCGACAAGCAGGAATTTCCCCGCCCCGACGAGCGCCTTTTCGGCCTGCCCTATCGCTATGCCTATACGATGGCGCTGCCGGCGGACAGTTTCGCCATTGCCGACACGCGGCTGTACAAGCACGACCTCGAAGCGGGCACGCGCGAGACGCATGATTTCGGCCCCGGCCGCCACCCCGGCGAGTTCGTCTTCGTGCCGGCGCATGACGATGCCGGCGAGGACGAGGGCTGGCTGATCGGGCTGGTGGTGGACCTGCCGACCGAGACGACCGACCTCGTCATCCTCAACGCGCGCGATTTTGCCGGGGAGCCACAGGCGAGCATCCGCATCCCGCACCGCGTGCCGCCGGGGTTTCATGGGAACTGGGTGGGGAATTAGGCCCCGACGCCGTGGTCGCGCCGCCGCGTAGCGGCCCGACCACGGAAATCACGCATTGCCTACAACCCCGTTTGTGGCCGAGACTGCACCGACTTGAGCAGGACCTGCTGCTCTTGCTGCAAGGGATTCGCGATGCGGAAAAGTCTCCCCCTCACGCTGAGCTTGACCACCCTCCTGCTGGCGGGTTGCAACGCATCGCCGCCGCAGCCGAAACCCAGCGCGACCGCGGCGAAGACCGACTATCTGGCGGCGATCAACAAGCTGACCGAGCAGCAGCGCAACGCGACCTTCTACCGCGCGATCGAGGATGCCGGCTTCACCTGCGACAACGTCGCCGCGTCGGTGACGCAGGACCCGGTGCAGGGCCACCCGGCGTGGGAAGCGCGCTGTGGCGACGGGCGGCACTGGATCCTGGTGCTGTTCGATGACGGCGTGATCCAGGTGCTCAAGACGGCGGCGCCGGGCAAGGCTGCGGACGGGGCGACCGGCAACGGGATGTGAGTGCGGCGTCGCGCCATGGCCGGGAACGGCCGCCGGCGGAGGCACACCGATGCGTACCCGGCTGAGTGTCTGCATCCGGAAGCTGCGGTTCGCCTCCGAAGAGGAAGCGACCGCGGCGGGCCAGCGTACCGGCCTGATGCTCCTGCCCTATCGCTGCGACCGTTGTCGGCAGTTTCACCTGACCAGCCGGACCAAGGGGAAGCGCCTGCCGCGCGGCGACGCGATGCGCTGAACCCCGCCCCTCGCCCAATTTTTCCTTCGTTGCGACTCCGGCCGATTCGGCGCATTGGGGCGCGCGCATTGCCCCGTAACGAATGGAAGACATGATGGCCGCCAATTGGGCCCCCGATAGCTGGACGAAGGCCGAGGCCCGCCAGCTGCCGACCTATCCCGACAAGACCGCGCTTAAGGCGGCGACCGATCTGCTCGGCACCTATCCGCCGCTGGTCTTTGCCGGCGAGGCGCGTCACCTGACCGCCGACCTTGCCAAGGTTGCGGCCGGCGAGGGTTTTCTGTTGCAGGGCGGCGACTGCGCCGAGAGCTTCGCCGAGTTCCACCCCAATAATATCCGCGATACCTTCCGCGTCATCCTGCAGATGGCGGTGGTGCTGACCTATGCCTCCAAGCTGCCGGTGGTGAAGGTCGGGCGGATGGCGGGGCAGTTCGCCAAGCCGCGCTCGGCCGATACCGAGGTAATCGATGGCGTCGAGCTGCCGAGCTATCGCGGCGACAATGTCAACGACATCGCCTTCACCGCCGAAGGCCGCGCGCCCGACCCGCAGCGCATGCTGCAGGGCTATCTGCAATCCGCCGCAACGCTCAACCTGCTGCGCGCCTTCGCCAATGGCGGCTATGCCAATCTGACCCAGGTGCATCGCTGGACGCACGATTATATGGGCCGCAGCCCGTGGGCGAAAAAATATGCCGAGACCGCCGACCGGATCGGCGAGGCGCTCGAGTTCATGGCGGCGTGCGGCATCAGCCCCGACACCGTGCCGCAGCTGAGCCAGACGCAGTTCTACACCAGCCATGAGGCTCTGCTGCTGCCGTACGAGCAGGCGCTGACGCGGCAGGACAGCCTGACCGGCGACTGGTACGATACCAGCGCGCATTTCCTGTGGATCGGCGACCGCACGCGCTTCGCCGGCAGCGCGCATGTCGAATATCTGCGCGGCATCGGCAACCCGATCGGCGTGAAGTGCGGACCGAGCCTCGAGCCCGACGATCTGTTGCGGCTGCTCGACACGCTCAACCCGGGGCGCGTGGCGGGGCGCATGACGCTGATCACGCGTTATGGCCATGACAAGATCGAGGCCGGTCTGCCCAAGCTGGTCCGCGCCGTGCAGCGCGAGGGTCATAATGTGGTGTGGAGCTGCGACCCGATGCACGGCAACGTCATCAAGGCGGCCAATGGCTACAAGACGCGGCCGTTCGACCGCATCCTGGCCGAGGTGCGCGGCTTCTTCGCGGTGCACCGCGCCGAAGGCACGCACGCTGGCGGCATCCATGCCGAGATGACCGGGCAGAATGTCACCGAGTGCACCGGCGGCGCGGTCGACGTAACCGAGCAATCGCTCGCAGACCGCTACCACACGCATTGCGACCCGCGGCTCAATGCAGGCCAGAGCCTCGAACTGGCGTTCCTGCTGGCCGAGATGCTCAATGTCGAGATGGCGGAGCGCAAGAAGGTCGCGGCGTAAGGCGCGGCCGCGGGTGGTAGCGTTCGTTCTTGACGCCCCCACCCCCGCCACCTAAAGGCCCTTTTCGCGCCTTCGCATGGCCCCTTCGTCTAGCGGTTAGGACGTCGCCCTCTCACGGCGAAAACACGAGTTCGATTCTCGTAGGGGTCACCAATTCACCCTCCCAAGGGGTGCCAGAATGTGCCGCAAATGGCTGTTTTCTGGGGTTTTTTGTGGTATGCTCGTCTCAATCGGACTGGCGCGATACCACCACATACCAACGATCTGATGGTATTTCTGATGGCAGCGCGCCGGTCGCCCGGTTGGAGATACCATCATGGCATTGTCCGTCGTTGCGATCAAAGCGGCCAAGAATCGCGAGAAGCCCTATAAACTGAGCGATAACGACGGCCTCTACCTGCTGGTGACGCCATCCGGCGCTCGCTACTGGCGCATGAACTATCGCCATTTGGGCAAACAGAAGACGCTGTCTTTCGGTGTCTGGCCCGATACAGGGCTCGCCGAAGCCCGCGCCGAGCGGGATGCGGCACGCAAGGTCCTGGCGCGCGGCGATGACCCGGCCGAGCGGATCAAGCTCGATCGGATTGCCGCTACCGTAGCCGCCTCCAACAGCTTCAAGGCTGTCGCCGATGAGTGGTTGGCCAAGCTGGAGAAGGAAGGCCGGTCACCGGTCACGATGAAGAAGCTGCGCTGGCTGCTGGGCTTCATCAACGCATCCATCGGCAAGCGCCCTGTCGCTTCCATCTCGGCACAGGAACTGCTGGTGATGCTGCGCAAGATGGAGAGCAAGGGCCGCTACGAGACGGCCAAGCGGCTACGCAGTACCTGTTCGCAGATCTTCCGCTATGCCATCGCCACCGCACGGGCGGAGCGCGATGTCGCAGCTGATCTACGCGGAGCGTTGATCGTACCCAAACCTGTCCACCGCGCCGCGATCATAACACCCAAGGAAGCCGGTGCGCTGCTTCGCGCCCTCGAATGCTTCGAGGGCTATCCGAACACCCGTGCGGCACTCCGGCTGCTGCCGCATGTGTTCGTGCGGCCGGGTGAGTTGCGCTTTGCTGAATGGGCGGATTTCGACCTCGACAAGGCGATCTGGACGATCCCGCCGCACAAGACCAAGATGCGGCGCCCCCATGCAATCCCCCTCACCCGTCAGGCACTCGATATCATCGCCTCGATCGAGCATGATGCGGCCTATAGCTCTTTCCTGTTCCCGTCGCTTCGGTCGGTCGACCGGCCGATGTCGGAAAACACCATCAACGCGGCGTTGCGCCGCATGGGCTACGCTCAGGACGAGATGACCGGACACGGCTTTCGCGCCATGGCAGCGACGCTGCTCAATGAGATGGGACTGTGGCATCCCGACGCCATCGAACGCCAGCTTGCGCACTGCGACAATAATGTCGTTCGCCGCGCCTATACCCGTGGCGAATATTGGGACGAGCGCGTGCGCATGATGGAGTACTGGTCGGACCACCTTGAATTACTGCGGGATGGCGCCACTGTCATCAAAGGCACGTTCGGGGAAAGCAGAAAGCGATGAGCGCCGGCAAATCCACTCCTCTAGATATAACCGAGCCTTGTGCTCACGAAACGTGCAGCAGTTCAACGGTTGCTTTCTCGCTGTACGGGTAATCGCCGCCTGATCCGGCGCGACAACAGGGGCGAATCTCTTTTTGGGGCGCGTTGTTCGGCGCCGATGCGACTATATTTTCGTTTCCACACAATAGGTAATCCCACCCGGCTTAATCATCAGCAGAACAGGGGTTCCGAACAGAAAGACAATCCGCATCTAAGCAAAAGAATGTCTACCACAATTACGCTAATCACCGATACGGCGGTAGCTCAATATAAACTAACAAAAAAATAGAATATTCATAAACCAATACATTTACCAATCTGGTGTTTTTTTTCAAAAGAAGAATGTGATGGCCAAAGCCCTTATAAAAAAGCATCCTATTGTAACATTTATATTCTAAGTTATTTCTGCTGACGGTGAGCGTAGATGACTCAGATGCACCGTTTGAAGACAAAATAACTATAGGAATATGATACGATCCATCATTATCCATCTCGTATACTCCGAAGGAAGACCGTAGGCGCTTTCTCTCGCCTGGCTCCAGCCCTCCGGCTTGCTCTACAATTAGAGAATAATTCGAATCACTTCGTAAATAGACAGTAGACACACTGGGCGTGGTATCATCATAAACAAAAACTTGGCGATCTGCATTCATCTGAATATAGCCGCTCGTCGGATCATCCGTTTGTATTAATACGCTCGCGTGGCATTGTGCTACACATCCACCAAGCGTCAAAAATACGAAAAATAACTGTGATCTCATCAGTTTTCCTACCGCTAGCCCAATCCGAATGGGGCGGGGCGGGTGGTGACCAGTTTTTCCAATAGTTGGACAGCGAGGATCGCCCAGTCAAGATCGAACCTGGCGGCACTCCCTGCGGTAGCGCTATGAAATCGAGGGGTCGGGTCGCCATTTGTCACCCAATGCCCTGACGCGTCCGCTGTACCGACCCTGTTAGTCAAAAAGTCATGGTAATATGCCGCAAAACTTTCAGCAAATGTCTCACCCCTAGCCATGTCTGGCGATGTCCCAGGCCAGTCAGTATTATAATAATTAGCTGCCTTATTTAAAAGCGCCGCTGCGGCACGGATAGGCGTTGCGTCTTCAGGCTCAACGATAGCCCACGCCCATCACGTAATCCTGCAGCAACGCTTCGGTGTCTTCTGCGTCAGTCAACAGGATCTGGAGAATGTCGCGCGCATGGAGCAAACCAAGGGGCCTAGACTCGTCATCCACGACAGGAACATTCTTGAGGCCCCGCTCTTTCATCCGCGCCCAAACGTCGCTGAGGGAGTCCGCGGGTTGGCAGAGCAGAACTTTACTGGTCATCACAACAGCGGCGGCTGCTACGCAACTCGCCCCCTGACAACGGCTGATCTGATTGACGATGTCCGTTTTCGTGATGACGCCGACCAGAAGACCCGCCGCATTGCACACGATCACGAGCTCGATCCCCGGCCGCAGAAGCGCCGCTGCCTCAATCAATGTCACATTATCTGCGATAATCACGAGCCTTTCGCGTGCCTTGGGAAGCAGCCCTTCGACGACGAGGGTCTTATTCGCTGGCCAATTCGTCATGCTACGTCCCTTACTTGGCAGCCGCTTCCTTCGATCGGGCCGGGTTCGCTGCACTGATTCTCGACAATTTCGGTTGAGAGCGCATCGTCGCTCTCAACCGCTGAAAACAATTCGCAGGGTAGCCATGATGCCCGCGGTAGCCATGGCGAAGCATACGAGACGCATCGTGATCACCGCTGTGAACTTGATTCCGGAGTGGACATAGTCCTCGATCACGACCTGAAGGCCAAGCGCGACGTGATAAAAGAGAGCGATCAGCAGCAGGACCATCGGGATGGAGGCGAGCGGAGTCCTCAGCCAGCTGACAAAAACGGCGTGATCGCTGCCGGTATGCACGATAATCGACACAACGAACCACAATGTCAGAGGTATTAGGGCGACGGCTGAGACACGCTCGGCCCACCAAGCACTGACGCCATCCTTGGCCGAGCCGAGGCCAATCGCACGCGCCAGCGGCGAGCGCATATCGTGACAATTCATGACTCTATCCCGCCATCAACAGGCTGATAACCCAGGCTGCCAGCGTGAGGACGACGCTGGAGGCCACGGCCACCCATCCCGATATGTAGACCGATCGCAGCTCGAACCCGTGGACGGTATCCCAGACCAAGTGCCGAATGCCGCCGCAGAAGTGCAGGAAAAAGGCGAAGGTGACGCCGAACAGCACGATCTTGCCGGCCCAGGATGTGATAGCGCTCTGGACAACCGAGAAGGCCTGCGGTCCCGCCGCCGCCGCCAGCAACCAGACCACCAACGCAACCGCGCCGAGGCTCAAGATGATACCCGTGATCCGGTTAAGGACCGAAAGGACTGAGGTGAGCTGCGGCCGATAGATCTGCACGTTCGGAGACAGCGGTCTCGGTCGTTTTGCCAGGGGGCCGGACATGGTCGGTTTCTTCCTTCGCAATCAGCTTCGGCGTTCGATCAGGAGCTTCTTGGTTTCCGCAATCGCTTTGCCCGGATTGAGTCCCTTCGGACAGGTCCGGGTGCAATTGAGGATGGTATGGCAGCGATAGAGCCGGAATGGATCTTCCAGCGCGTCCAGTCGTTCGCCGGTCGCCTCGTCGCGACTGTCGGCGAGCCAGCGCCAGGCCTGCAGTAGCACTGCGGGGCCCAGGAAACGATCGCCGTTCCACCAATGGCTCGGGCAACCTGACGTGCAGCAGAAACAGAGGATGCACTCATAATAGCCATCGACCTTGCTCCGTTCCTCCGGCGATTGCAGTCGTTCCTTT